>CAZMLI010000201.1:0-2970 GCA_964566865.1 uncultured Planctomycetota bacterium | reverse complement strand
CAAGGAAATCCTGGACCAGGTTCGCGTCGGGAAGTTCGTCTCGCCGACCGAGCGCACGCCGCTGCGTCACGTGCCGCGCGAGCTGGCTGCGGTGACGATGAAGGCGATGCACTTCAAACCCGCAGAGCGCTACCAGTCGGTGGCCGAGCTACAGGACGAGGTCCAGGCCTATCTCCAGGGACGAACGCTGACGGCGGTGAGTTACACGCCATGGCAGCGAGCCGCAAAGTGGCTGGCCCGCCACCGGATGGCCAGTCTCGTCGGGCTGATCCTGCTGGTCGCTTCGGTGATGGTGCCGCTGTTGATCGAGATCCGCCAGCGCACCGCCCTGCTGCGCAGCGAAGCGGTCGTCGTCACCGAGGTCCAGCGATTGCACCGCAGGCTGTCCCAGCAGCAGGCATCGCTGGCCGTTTTCGGCGACTCTGAAACAGCCAGGCTGGTTCAGCCCAACCAGGAACTGGTCAGTCAGCGGGTGGACGCCTGGTATGCAGCGCACGCGAAGATCGCCGGAACGCTGGACCTGCTCGCGGCGCTCGAGCGTCGCACCCGGACCCCGCGCGCACGCGAGCTGCTGCGGCTGACCTGGGTGCGTCAGCAGCGGCAACAGCTGTGCCGCAAGATCTGGCGTCAGGCCACTCGGCTGGGTCATTACAGCCTCGCCCGCAGCTGGGTCGGACGCGCCGCGGATGTCGGGTTCGACACGGAGGCGCAGGAGGCCGCCCTGGCCGAGATCGACCAGGCGCGCCAGGCGCGCGACGAACGCACGCTGACCCGCGCCAGGCAGGTGCTCGACGAGGTCGCCCGGCTCGAGTCGCGCCCCGGCGATGTGCGCGAGTGGTTCGACTCCAGTGTCTACCGACTGGTTCGTCTGCGCTGCCCGGCCCTGGTTCGCCTCTTGCTGCAACCGCGCCATCTGGACAGCAAGATCGAGTGGGTTCGTCTGGTGGTGATCCAGACGCTCGGCCGCATCGGCGACCTGCACACCCGCGGCGCCGACAAGCGGGACACGGTCGAGGCGCTCTGCGCCCGTCTGGAGCAGATCGACCTGCGCAGCCAGCTAAATGTCGCGATCGCGCTGGGTCAGTCGCTGGGACACCTGGCAGACGCCCGCGCCTACACGGTCCTGCGTCGCCGGCGCATCGAAGCCCTGTGGGGCGGATCCGCGGTCTTCACCCAGCGGACGGCGGTGGCGATGGCGCGCATCCCCCCACCGGCCGGCACGCAGAGCCTGCTCTCGAGCAAGGCCTGGTACGAACGCGGGGCCACACATCAAGACCGAGCCGAGCATCGCAAGGCGATTGCCTGCTTCAGCCAGGCGATCCAGGCCAATCCCACCTTGCTGCAGGCGTACCTGGTACGCGGGGTCTCGCACTACAAGCTCAACCAGCTCGCGGAGGCAGTCCGTGACTTCACCCAGGTCATCCGCGCCAGCCCCGACACCCAGCCGGCCTACGTCAACCGCGGCGAGGCCTACCGTCGGCTGGGCAAGCTCGCGGAGGCGCTGCTGGATCTCAACCAGGCGATTCACCTGAATTCGAAGTCGGTCAGCGGCTGGAGCAATCGTGGGAGTGTCTGGCTGGACCGCAAGCAATACAAGCTGGCTCTGGCTGATTTCGAACAGGCGCTGCGGTTGGACCCGGCCCACCCCGTGAGTTTGAGTGGTCGCGGGGTGGCGCGGTTTGCCCTGCGAGATTACCAGAAAGGCATGGCAGATCTTGCCCGGGCGATCAAGTTGCGCCCGGAGGACCCGCGCTTCCCGCTGACCCTGGCGCAGATGAACGATCAGCGGCGGGATTACGCGCGAGCGATGACCCACGTCAACCAGGCGCTGCGGCTGGATCCCAAGCTGGCCAAGGGCTACCAGACCCGCGGGATCATCCGGAGCAAGCAGGGTGACTGGCAGCAGGCCCGCGCAGATCTGCTGCAGGCCAAGCGGCTGCGGGGCTCACTCAGAATGATCGACCAGAACCTGTGCCAGGTGTATCAGCGACTGGGACAATGGGACCTCGCACGGTCCGCTTGCCGCCTGGCGATCAAGGCCCATCCCGAAGCGGCCGACCCCTATTACAGCGCCGCGCGCATACAGATTCACGACGGCCAGTACAAGGCGGCCCTGGCCTCTGTGCAACTGGCGCTCGATCGGGATGCCAGGCATCCGGGCGCCTACGAGGCGATGGCCGACTGCTACCGCTTCCTGGGCCAGCCGAAAAAGGCCCTCGAGGCGCAGAGCATGCTGATCACGCTCCAGCCACGCGTCTCCGGTGCTTACGCCAAGCGCGGCAGCATGCTGGCCGAGCTGGCGCAGTTTCCAGCAGCGCTGCGCGACATGGATGCAGCCATTTCCCTCGACCCGACCGCAGGCAGGAGCTGGACGAACCGGGCCTACATCAAGCAGCGGCTCGGCGATCTGGCTGGCGCGCTCGTGGACATCAACCGCGCGCTGAAGCTGAACGGGACCAACCCGATCGACCTGGACCACCGCGGCAACATCCAGCAGTCGATGAGACAGCCCAGGGCCGCGATCGCCAGCTACGACCAGGCGATCCGCGCCAATCCGCGGTTCGCGCTGGCCTATAACCACCGGGCCAACGCCCGCTTCATCATCGGCGACCGCAAGGGGGCCTGGTCCGACTACCGCATGGCGATCAAGCTGGAGCCGAATGTGGCGGTCCATCGCATCAACCGGGGGGCGGCTCGCACGCAGGCCCGTCAACTCAAGGGCGCACTCGAGGACTACGACGTCGCGATCCGGCTGGCCCCGCGCTACACGACCGCCTACTACAACCGCGCCCTGCTGCGCTCCCGCATGGGCGATCTGAAGGGCATGCTGGCCGACTACCGGATGATCCGCAAGCTACTGCCGCGCGACTGGCGCTATTCGCTGACCCTCGGCCGCCTGTTCGCCAAGCATGGCAAGCGCGCTCTGGCGATCGAGATAATCGAGACGGCCCACGGCCTGGCGCCGCCAGG
>CAZMLI010000200.1:4272-8328 GCA_964566865.1 uncultured Planctomycetota bacterium | reverse complement strand
CGGGCGACAGCGACCAGCGCTGGGCGATCGGCGGGCGATGGTAGTTGAGGCCCCAGCCGAGCATGAACCAGAGGGCGATCGCGCCGCTGACCGCCGCGCCGCGGCAGGTGCCGCGCCAGGCCAGCAGCAGGCCGGGAGCTGTGCGCCGGCGCCAGCGGTGAAGACCGCGACCCAGCAGCGCGGCCGTCGTCGCCAGCAGCAGACCCAGTCCGATCTCGGTGGGGGAGATCGGCAGCGCCGAGGACAGCGTGCTCAGGCAGAGGTCGATCAGTGGATAGACCGATTGCCAGTAGCGCTCGACCTGCGCCGGATGACCGCCGGCCCAGTGGTGCAACAGGCCGGCGCAGAGCAGCGGCAAAAAGCAGATGAGGTCGCGCGCGTGCCAGTGCTTTTCGTTTTCCATTCGCCTGGCGGATGATAAGGTCCGGCATGCCGCCCAGCAAGCGAGTGCTGTTCCTCTGTGTGCAGAATGCCTGCCGCAGCCAGATGGCCGAGGCCTTCGCCCGAGAGCAGGGGGGCGATCGGCTGCAGGCCTACAGCGCGGGATCTCGTCCCTCGGGAGAGGTCAACGGCGTGGCGATCCAGCTGATGCGCGAGATCGGTCACGACCTGAGCAGCCATCGCTCCAAGTCGCTCGACGCCTTGCCCGCGGGTCCATTCGATGCGCTGGTGACCATGGGCTGCGGCGACGACTGCCCCGCGATCGAGGCGACGCGGCGGGAGGACTGGCAGATCCCAGATCCGAAGGAGATGAACGTGACGCAGTTTCGCGAGGTGCGCGACCTGGTCGGGCGACGGGTGCGCGACCTGCTCGTCCAGCTGGCGCTGGTGCTACTATTGACTGGCACGGCAGCGGCCGACGACAAGAAGAAGGATCTGGGCTTCGTCAGCTTGCCCAAATCGGACAAGGGCGACTACGTCTTGACCAGCGGCAAGAACACGGGCCGGCACTGGGGTCGTCCGGAGATGATTCGCGCGCTGGTGCTGGTGGCCCGGGAATGGCGGCGGCTATATCCCGACCGCCCGATATTGCGGATTGGCGACATCAGCCGGCAGGATGGCCGGCGTTTCCCGCCGCACAAGACACACCGCAAGGGTGTCGCCGTCGACATCTTCACCCGTGGCACCAACATCTGTCACGTTCGATACAAGAAGCAGCAGGAGACCCTCGACCTGGCCCGCCTGTTCTTCCAGTTCGGCGCCAGTCAAATCCTCTACAACCACGCCTTCGTGATTCGCAACCAGAAGGGCGTCAAGCGCTGGCCCAAGCACGACAACCACTTTCACGTGGTCATCAATCCGAAGAAGGTGCCGATGCAGGGCGGGCCGATCCTGGTGCCCGGCGGGGCGGTGACCGACGGGGTGCGGTTGGGGCCCGAGCAGGTCGTGCGCAAGAAGGACGGCACGGTCAAGCTGCGCTTCGCCTGGCAACTGCTGGCCTCGCCGCCCGGCTGGCAGAAGGCCTACCGGCTGGAAGTGGATGTCAACCGACAGGTGTTCGATGGCCTGCTGTTCGACAGCGAGCGCGTCAGTGGCGGACGGCTTGCCAGAGTCGTCAGCGCGAAATTCCCGCTGGACACGACGTTCTACTGGCGCGTCACGGTCTTCGGACCGGGCAAGCAGCAGTTGAAGCTGGCCTGGCAGGCCATCACGCTCGACCTGACCGCGCCGACGGTGACCTTGACCAATGCCAAGATCGCGGCGCCACTGGAGAGCAATCCGACCTTGCGCTGGCGCTCCAGCGAGACCCAGGGCGTGCGAACGGTGCTGGAGCTGGGCAGCAGCAGTGGCCGGGTGATCTGGCGCTCCGGGCCGTTGGGGGGCGCGCGCAGCCTCACCCTGGCGCGGAAACTGGTCGCCGGTCGGAGCTACCGCTGGCGGGTGGCCGTGACCGATCGGGTCGGCAATCGCGGGGTCAGCGACTGGGGTCGTTTCAAGCTGGCCCGGACCTATCGCTGGGGCGGCGACTTCGCGCAGGTCACCAGCAATGCGCTCAACCTGCGCGCGGGGCCGGGTAAGAAGCACAAGGTGTTGGCCACGCTGAAGAAGGGCCAGAAAGTCCGGCTCCTGCGTCTCGAGGGCAAATGGCGCCAGGTCCAGGCGGAAGTTGGCGGAAAACGCTACGCGGGCTATGTCTGGGCGCCGTATTTGAGCCGGTAAAATCCTTGTCAACCGGCCTGGTGTAGGATAATTTCGGCATCGCGGGGCGGCCACCTCACCTTAGGACCTCATTTAGAGGAAGAGTCCATGTACCGTGCTCCAGCTCGAATCATTCTCACCGGCGTCATCCTTTGCCTGACCGTCGTGCCCGTCTGGGGCGACGCGAAGGAGACCTACAAGGCGTACCAGCAGCTCTGGGCCAGGGGTAAGCGGGCCGAGGCCTGTGAGATTCTGGGCGAGGCCAACACCATGCGGGCCGCCAAGATGCTGGTCAAGATCCTGTTCCAGCATCTGGTCGAGCCGAAGAACGAGAAACCGATCGAGCTGGTCGCGCGGCAGAAGATCATCACCGGCTGCAGCAACGGTTTTTCCAAGTTCACCGACAAGAAAGTACAGAGCTATCTGGCCAAGATTGCCGGGCGGCGCGCGCTCAAACCATTCCAGCGCGGGCCGTTCATCCGCGCCTTCGGCAAGATGGGCGAGGCGGGCGCCAAGCTGTTGATCACGCTGCGGACCAAGGCCAGGGATGCCGAGATCAAGATTCGCATCGCCGAGGCGATGGACGAGAGCAAGAACCCGCTGCTGATCGATAGCTGGCTGAAGGACCTCAAGTCCGACTACTGGATGATCCAGGTCTACGCGATCAAGAGCCTGGCGCGCCAGCGGGCCAAGAAGGCGATCCCGCCGCTGATCGGCATGCTCAAGCACGATCATCCGAAGGTCAGCTTCTGGGCGCACGAGGCGCTGACGGGCATGACTGGCACGGACCTGGGTACCGACAAGCAGGACTGGGTCCTGTGGTGGAAGAAGGAGAGCGGCAAGCCGCTGGCCGGCGGCGGCCTGGGCTCCAAGCCGAAGAAGCCCCGCGGCTCGGTCAGCCTCAAGGTGCCGACCTACTACGGCCTCAAGTTCCAATCCAAGCGCGTTGCCTTCGTGATCGATATCTCGGGTTCGATGGGCGAGCTGGTCAAGGGCAACCTGAAGCAGCCGAAGAAGAGCCCGCTCGACAAGCGGCCGGCCTCGATGCGCTACGACTGGAGCTCGATTCGCAATCGACTGCACCTGGCCCAGGCGCATCTGGTCTACACGCTGGCCCACCTGGATCCGCGAACGAAGTTCAACATCTTCATCTACAGCAGCAACAATATGACCTGGAAGGAGAACGGCTGGGTCATCGCGAGCCGCACCAACAAGATGCAGGCGATCGAGCGGGTCAAGAAGCTCTCCGCCGGTGGCGGCACCAACATCTACGAGGCCCTGCAGCGGGCCTTCAATTTCCCGGGCAAGAAGCCCAACCTGCTGGACAAGTCGCTGAAGAAGGGGGTCGATACGATCTTCCTGATGACCGATGGCCAGCCGACTTCCGGCACGATCACGCAGTCCAGCCCCGAGTATCGGAAGCGCTTCGTCGCAGCCGTGGAGCGCTGGAATGGCAAGCGCAAGGTCAAGGTGCACACGATCGGCGTGGGCGAAGGTCATGACGGCTTGCTGCTGTCGATGATCGCCAAGGCGACCGGCGGCACATACACCACAGCAGGCACGAAGTAAGCACACAGGAGCAGAGAATTAGATGACGGGTCATACGCGGTTCGAGAAACGTTTGCGTCACGATATCAGCGCCAAGAACCAACTGCGCAAGCAGATCGAGAAGCGCATCAGCAACATCCGGCAGTGGGAGGAAAACCTCGCCGCGTCGCGCAATACGCGCTGGCGCAAGCGGTACGCGAGCACCATTGCGCGGGTTCAGGCGGAAGTGGACCAGCTGAAGGCCGAGCTGGGCAAAGAGAACGCCAGGGTCCAGGCTCGCATCGTCGGTGAGATGAAGTACTCCGAAGCCGAGGTCGAGGCGTTCACCAAGCAGTTCACCAGCGAACACGCGGAAGCGGTTGCCAAGCG
>CAZMLI010000200.1:2541-4172 GCA_964566865.1 uncultured Planctomycetota bacterium | reverse complement strand
GGGATGCAAGTCGTACTGACCGGCGTTACCAAGTCCAACCAGCTGCCGGTCAAGCAGGCTGTCCCGTTTCTGCAGGATGCCGAGTTCGTGCTCGATCTGCCGCACGGAGGGGCGGCGATCGTGACGGCCGACAGTCCCTGTCTGCTCGCGCATCTGTTCTACATCATCCTCGGAGAGGTGCTGATCGAGCGCGGGCGCGTCACGGTGGGTGCGTCCCTGACCCAGTGCGCCGACCAGGACTCCGCTTCGCCGGATGCTCCGCCGCTGCGTCCGCAGGACCGGGGGATTGCTGTGCTCGACGGTCGCTCCGCGCTCTGGTGGGACCGCAGCCTGCTGGACAACGTCGCGGCGCTGGTTCCGGAGGATACCGAGGGGACTGCGGAGGCGGCTGCACTCGCGCAGCTGGCGGCCTGTGGCCTCGAGCAGGCGCTGCTGTCCGCGCAGACCCGGGAAGTCTGGGCCGGGCGAATCGCGGCCGCGCACACAGATCCGGAAGATCGCAAGCTGCTGCTGGCGGCCACGGCGCTGATCGACGAGCCCGCCGACGACATCCTGCGCAAGCTGGCGACGCTGCTGCGGCCCGGCCATCTACCGGATGGCCTGACCCACAAGCGCGTCGAGCTGGCTCGGGAGCTGGTGCAGCGGCCCGGTTTGTTGATGGTGCTCGACTCCTGCGACTGCGCCGGCCAACCGAACGCCGAGGGGCTCTATCCGCTGCTCCGCGAGCTGGCTCCCGCCGAGAGCGGGCTGCTGCTGTTCAGTCGAACCCAGCCCGCAGCCTGGGGCTTCGCGGAGACGGTCTATCGATTCGCGGACGGCCCCGACGGAATCTCGCTCGAACGTCATGCGCCGGAGGCCTATCCTGCCGAAGCGGTTTCAGCGCTGGCGGAGGATGAGATCGCGCTGCGACTGTCCAGCCTGTCCAAGACCTACAAGCTGAAGGACGGCCCGGTGATCGAGGCCATCTCCCTCGAGGTCGAGCGGGGCAAGGTCACGGTGATCATGGGGGGATCTGGCTGTGGAAAGAGCTCCCTGCTGCGGATCGTCGCGGGGATCCAGCCGCCGACGGGCGGTCAGGTGCTGTTCAATCATCGCGTCGAGGGCTTGCCGACCGGTTTGCGGGTGATCGTCGATCCGGCGAACCGCGTTCGTTTCCCCAAGAGAACCCGCAAGGCATTCGGTGTGCTGTTTCAGGACGGCGCCCTGTTCAACAGCATGACCGTCGCGCAGAACGTCTCGGCTCCGATCATCGAGCACACCAACCTGCACCAGAATGTGATCGACCTGATGGTGCAGATCAAGCTCGACCTGGTGACGATGTGGGGTGACGATCCGGACCGGCCGGACCATGCGCACAAGTATCCCAAGGACCTCTCCGGCGGTCAGAAGAAGCGCGTTGGCCTCGCACGCGCGCTGGCGCTTGATCCGCAGGTGATCCTCTATGACGAGCCCTCCGCCGGCCTCGATCCGATCGTCTCGCGGGACATCGACGAGCTGATCAAGAACCTGGGAGAGGTGCTCGGCGTGACCAGTGTGGTCGTGACCCACGAGCTCGACTCGGCCTTCGACATCGGCCACAAGATGGTGATGCTGCGCAAGGCCCACGAGCGCGAGAACGAGTACTGGGGCAG
>CAZMLI010000200.1:0-2441 GCA_964566865.1 uncultured Planctomycetota bacterium | reverse complement strand
TCCACAAGAATAGTGCATAATATGCATATGCGATATATGGCATGACGGGTTAGGCTCAATTGCATGGCCATCAAGAACCTGGATGGAAAGAAGCTGACATGACCCTCGAATCGGAGCAGGGCACAGAGCGAATGCGGTCTTGCTGGCGGAAGACGAGGAGAGCGTGATGGGGTCCCTGCGGCAGCCGAGTGGCAGCTGAACATGCGTCAGGTGGTCGAAACCGACTGGGAAATCGACGTCGACGACGCGCAACTGGTGGCGCGTCTGGTGCTGTCGAACAAGACTGCCGATTCGTTGCCCCCACGTTCCAGCATCGAGCAAGCGCTGAATGAGCTCGGCGTCGAGCAGGCGGCGCGCCGGCTCGATGGGCTGAGCCTGGACTCACTCATCGTCGCTCGGGGCAGCCCGCCGGTGCATGGCAAGGACGGCGCGCTGACCCTGCACTTCGAGCGCTCTTCTCCCAGCGGATTGCTGACCCAGGACAGCTCGATGAACTATCGAGAGCTGGGCTGGGGGTTCTCGGTCAAGTCCGGCCAGCTGCTGGTCGAAGTGCGGCCGCCAACCATCGGGGAACCGGGCCGGAATCTGCTCGGCGCCGTGATTTGCCCCCGAGCCGGCTCGCCCGCCGCCCCGATCCGAGCGGGCAAGAACGTCAGGTCCGAGATCAAAGAGGGCGTCGCGTGCTTCTACTCCAATATAGACGGCGCTCTGGATAACGGGCAGACAGAGCAGCTCAATG
Organism: uncultured Planctomycetota bacterium; assembly: GCA_964566865.1. GTDB lineage: Bacteria > Planctomycetota > JACQVV01 > JACQVV01 > CAZANL01 > CAZMLI01. Next base: position 1,702 of record CAZMLI010000200.1, on the reverse strand, counting down.
TCCAGCCGGTGCTGCTCGTCGATACCGTCGGCTTCGAGTCGGGAAACCTGGACTTCGACGGCGACATCGTTGTCATGGGCGACGTCCTGCCTGGGTTCACGGTCAAGGCACGCGGTTCAATAACCGTCGGCGGGCGGGTTTCGGATCAAGTGCTGATCCAAGCTGCCGCGGACATCCGAATTCACGGGGGTACTGTGGGCGCAGATACCAGGCTGAGGGCTGGGCGTTGCGCGTACATCAAGTTCATCCAGCATGCCAGCATCGTGGCCAGAGGAGACATCCTGGTCCAGCAGTTCCTCTATCATGCGCGGGTTCGCTGCGGAGGGCGGCTCGAGGTCGTCGGCCAGGCCTGCTCGTCTGCGCGCCGCGGGGTGGTGCTTGGGGGCGTGGTCTGTGCGGTTGGCGGCATGTCACTGCACTCCGTCGGGGTGGCCACGACCTTGACCCACCTGATCGTCGGCAAGGACAAGATCGCGCGAGAAAGGATCAATGATCTGGAGCAGGTGCTGATGGAAAAGGCGCACATGATCGCCGACCTGCTCGAGTCCTTGCCGGTCGATCCACGCGCCCTGGATGCCGCCGAGGCCATCAGCCGCCTTTCGGATGACTGTCGGAGTCGGCTCGTACAAGTGCTGACCAACGTGAGGTTACTCACAACGCAGCACGAAGCTGGGTGCGCTGAGCTGGACTCGCTCCGGCGCCAGGACATGGGCTCATGCTCGGCAGCACGGGTCGAGGTTCTGGACGAACTGCACCCGCAGGTATTGATCGAGATTGGCAACGCGCGCAGCAGCATCCCTGCGACGATGAAACACTGCAAGTTCTTGCTGGATCCAGCAAGCGGCGCCGTCGTGGCCGATCAGGATGGTGCGCTGGACACCGAGCTGGTTGTGCAGTAAGAAATCCACTCGCGCACTTTATCCACAGGCTGCCAGCTCGTGAGGCCCGGCCGGCGGGGGGAGTCCTGGTAGCTGCAGGCCGGGTCCCACGAAATGTGTTACTTCCGCTTCATCGGCTTCTTCTTGCTCGGCTTCTTCTTGCCCGGCTTCTTCTTGCCCGGCTTCTTCTTTCTCGGCTTCTTCTTGCCTGGCTTCTTCTTGCGTCCTGGCTTGCGAGTGGCTCGCACGAGCTTCTGATGCAAGCTACGCAGCCGCTTGATCTGCCGCCCCAGCGAACGGGCGTGGGCGGCGGATAGCCGCTGCTGGATCTTCTGCAAGGCACCGAGCTCCTTGTCCAGACTCTTCAGCAGCGCGGCGGTACTGACGGTCGAGCGCTTCTTGGCCCGCTTGCCCGGTTCTGCCGCCTGGCCGGTGGTGAACGTCAGCAGCAGGCCGACGATTGCGACGGTGACGATTGTCATTCTAGCCATGACCAACTCCTTTTCTGAGGTCTCTCGGCCCGTCCCGCATTGGACGGACTGGCGACGTTTTACCGAGTGGGTCGTTTTCTGGCAAATCGACCCCGGAATATTGAGGGCTAGATGTGGCGCAACCCGCTTGCAAAGCATGATTGAAGCTATTTCGGAGTTGTCCCTCAGCGCCGGATGATCTGCTTCTGTTGTCGCTCCTGCTGGCGCTGCGGCTGCCCCCTCGGTTGTCTGACGAGGCCGCAACGCCTGCATTCGTGGATCATCCTACAGGTGACGCGTGTGTAAAATGGATGTGACGGCAAGTGGATGGACTTTTTTCAGCAGCAGCTAAAC
>CAZMLI010000199.1:3976-8334 GCA_964566865.1 uncultured Planctomycetota bacterium | reverse complement strand
AGCTGACGATCTTCTAGCAGGTCGTGGACGAATTCCCGGCCGCGCAGGTCGGCCACCTTCTCGCGAATTTCGCCGCGGATCCAGCTGCGCACGTCCTGGCGGGTCGCCTTGGTGCCGAGGCTCTTGTACCAGGCCTCGAAGTCGGGATAACGGGTGTAGTCCCGGCGGTCGTTGACGGCCAGCTTGCTGAAGAGCGCTTTGTGGGTCTCGTAGTGCTTCTTGAGGTAGCCCTTCAGGCCGTTCTTTTCGCGGATCCGGGTGTACTCTTCGTTCTTCCACGAGGCCAGCCTGGCCGGTTCGATCTTGACGTCCGGCGCGATCCCGCCCTTGTGAATCAGCTTGTCATCCGCGTCGTAGAGCGAGTCGATGCTCTTGTCGTTGGGCAGGTAGTAGCGCGCGATGGTCAGCTTGAGGCGCGCGTTCTTGCGACTCTCCAGCAACAGCGGCTGCTGCACGGTGCCCTTGCCGAAGCTGCGTTCGCCGACCAGGATCGCGCGCTTGTGCACCTGCAAGGCACCGGCGACGATCTCGGAAGCCGAAGCCGACGACCCATTGATCATCACGTAGAGCGGTCCGTCGGGGTAGATCGTCTTGTCGCTGGCGAGCAGGTCGCGACGCGGCGCGATCTCCTTGTTGCGCCCCTGGCTGTAGACCACCAGCTTGCCCTGGGTCAGGAACAGGTCCGCCACCTTCTGCGCGGTCATCATGTAACCGCCGCCGTTGTCGCGCAGATCCAGGATCAAGCCCTTCATCCCGGCCACCTTCATCTGCTGGATCGCCTTGCTCAGTTCCTCGGCGGTCTTGCTGCCGAACTGCGTCAGCCGCGCGTATCCCAGCTTGCCCGGCATCAGCACGGCCTTGACGCTCTTGACCTGGATCTTGGCGCGCACGACCGAGACGGGGCGCGCTTTCTCCCAACCCTCGCGGTAGATCTTCAGCTTGACCGGCGTGCCTGGTTCGCCCTGGATCCGCTTGATGATCTCGTCCATCGGCTGATTGATCGTCGACCAGCCCTCGACCTCGAGGATGCGATCCCGGCTGCGCAGCCCCGCCTTGTAAGCCGGACCGGAGTAGATCGGCGAGATCACGGTGAAGTAGCCGCCACGCAGACCGACATAGACGCCGATGCCGGCGTAATCGCCGGTGATCTGCTTGATGAAGTCATTCCACTCCTTCTCGGTCCAGTAGGTGGAGTGGCGGTCGATCTTCGAGGCCATGCCCTTGGCACCCAGCGACAGCAGTTTCTCACGGGTGAAACGATGACCGTCGACGTGATACTTCTGAATCGTCCGGATCAGCTCTTCGAGCAGCTCCGACTCTTCCCGCGCGGCGGGCGCCTTCTTGGGAGCGCCGCCCATCAGCAGCCGGCCCATGCGCTTGGCCAGCTCCTCTTGCTTGAGCAGCGCGCGAGCCAGGCGGCCGCGCGGCGTCGGCTCCTTCTCCAGCTTCAGCAGCACCATGCGCGCCGCCTCGATGTTGTCCAGTTCGGCCAGCGCGAGCGCGGCTTCGTACTGCACCTTGACGCTGTCGCTCTTGAGCAGGGCCTTCAGCTCGTGCACGCCCCGCACCGCGCCAGTCGCATTGTACAAAGCCTTGGCAACCGCGATTCGCAGATAGGCGTCGAACGTCCCGTCGAGCACCTTGAGCAGCTTCGTCTCCAGCGACGCCGCGCCCAGCGAGCCGAGCAACCCGGCGGCCATGATGCGCACCTGCTTGTCCTTGGAGCCGGCCAGCAAGCGGTAGAGCAGATCGAGCCCCGCGTCTTCCTCGTCCAGCGTGATCAGCACCTTGCCCAGCCCGAGCTTGACCTTGTCCGACAACTCCGACTCGGCCAGCCGCTTCTGGATCAGCGGCGCCGCGTCCTCCCCCAGGACTTCCAGCTTCAGAATCGTATTCCAGAAGTCCGGCCCCTGCTTCTTGTCGAGCCACTTGATGTAGCGGGAGATCCGCTTGTTGATCCGCTTGTCTTTCTCCGTTTCCTGCGCTTGCAGGACCGGCGATGCTGCCACCAGGGCAGCGACGAACAAGACCGAGATCAGGGTACGCATATCTGGAACACTCCTGGCGTGAGGGGGCTTGCCTGTGGGTACGGAGGGTGAAAATCCGTGTTCGTGAGTATATCCGCTGGACCGGCAACACCGCAACACCGCATTGACACCCCCCGCCCATCCACCAATAATACGTGCCCGACTGACTGCGGTGGAACCTGGCACACCGCCATTACTGGAGCCACCATGCATCGATCCGGGGCACTCAGCCTCCTCTGCTGCCTGTTCGTCTGCTGCAGCACCTCGCCTCCCAAAGAAGGTGTGGGTCCCGCGCCCACCAATGGCAAAGGCCTGACCGCGCAACCTCAGAAACCACCCGCCCGCGCCAGTTTCGTCGATGGGCTGGAGACCCCCTACACCGGCCGGCTTGCAGGGCAGCCGCAATTGCAGGCCAGGTTGAAGCAGTACGCCAAGCACCGAAAGTCAGCGACCGAACTGATCGCGTCGCGACTGGGGCTGGTCTATGCCGACCGCAAGCGCGTGATCCTGTTCCGGCTGCGAGATCAGCGGCCCTCGCCCGCCGGACTCGCACCCGAGGTGAACTGGGGCGCGCTGGAGTGGCTGGTGCTCGAAGGCCAGCGTCGCCCGGTGGTGACGCTCTACCCCGAGCCGATCCTGGCGCGCCAGGTCACGCTGCGCGAGGTGATCGTCTTCGAGATGACGCGCGCGGCGCTGCTGCACAAGATGGGCGCCGAATACTACCAGCTGCCCGAGTGGCTGCGACTCGGCGCGGCCTACTACGCCGCCGACCGGGGCAAGACCTTGATCGCTCGCATACTGGCCGATCTGCTGCCCTCCACCGAGTCGCCGAGCGACCCGCTGGGCAGCTTCGACGACACGTCGTCCGGCCGGACGACCCAGGGGTTGCTGGGCTATCTGGCGCTGGAGTACATCGCGAGCAGCCACGGCATCGCCTCGCTCAAGGGGTTTCTGGACAGGGTGGTCGAGCGGCGCATGTCGATCAAGAAGGCGATCCGCGACTCGACCAAGCTGCGCTGGCCAGAGTTCGTCCAGAAGGTCACCGCCTTCGGCCGCGCGCTGCTGATCAAACGCGGCAAGGGGCTGTTCCCGGAGTATCGCAAGATCCTCGCCTTGACCGTCGCCGGCCGCGACTCGCTGGCGGTCGGTCACCTGAACAGGCTGCTGGAAAAGCAGCGTCATGCCTACCTCTCCGGCAATGCGCTGTATCGCCTCGGCCGCGCCTACTACAAGCTGCGGAATTACGACGAGGCGCACAAGCAGTTCGCGATGATCTGGCTCGATCATGCGCGACAGAGTCCGTTCCTCGATCGCGCCGTCTACTGGGCCGCTTGTTGCCGGCTGCATCAGAAACGCCCCAAGCAGGCGCTGGCCCGGCTCGAGATCCTGCGCCAGCAGTTCCCGGGCAGCGGCAAGCTGCCCGCGGGCCTGCAGCTGGCCGCGCAGTTGCTGACCGAGGACAAGCAGCTACTTGCGGCGCGGGATCGCCACCAGGAGTTTCTCCAGCGCTTCCCGCAGCACAAGGACGCGGCCAAGGTCGCACTCGCGATGGCGCACAATGCGCTGGCGCGCCGCGCCTATCAGCAGGCGCGCGCCTGGGCCAACCGACTGATCGAGGTGCGCATCACGCCGCCCGCTATCCGCTCGGCAGCCCGCGCGCTACTGGTACGGATCTCCAGGATCGAGTCCGCGCCGCTGCCCCGTGCGCTTGCGGCCGAGATCAGCAAGCTGGCTCAGCAGCTGACCGGGCCGCAATCCGCGGCCGCGGTCGAGCGTCTGCAAGAGATCGGACCCGTCGCGGCGCCGATACTCGGACGACTGCTGGCCACCGCCCCACCTGCGCAGCACACTGCGCTGGTGCAGTTGCTGGCTGAGATGGCCAACCCGCGGTCGTCGCACTTTCTGATCCAGCGACTGCCGCTCGTCGATCGTCCGACGCAGATGCTGCTGCTGAAAGCGATGATTCGCATGGGCGTGCCGGCGGATCTGTTGCCCGACATGCTCGAGTCGTCGGGGTTGTCCCCGCAGTTGATCGCCGGCGTGCGCCAGATGCTCGGACCGCTGACGTTCCACACCACGCGCGCGGTCCGGGAAAAGATCCCCGGGCTGCTGCGCCAGTTGAGCCACCCCGATGCCGTCGAGCGGATGAAAGGTCTCAAGGCGCTCAACCGACTGCAGGACGTCGGCGGGATGCGGGCATTGATGACGCTCGCCACGCATGACCCCGAGCCGGCGATCCGCCGCGAAGCGATGGACGGCCTGGCGGTCTGGGGAGACCAGCAGGCCATCCCGGCCTTCATCGCCGGACTGCGCGACAAGGTCCCGCACATC
>CAZMLI010000199.1:0-3876 GCA_964566865.1 uncultured Planctomycetota bacterium | reverse complement strand
GAAGCCACCTCCGCCCAGCGCCGGAAGATGCTCTCACGCGTCGAACGCTGGATCAAGCGGCGGCAGTAGTCACCCTGTGGGGAATTTGATGACGGTCAAGAATGTGCAGTGCGTATTGCTCGTGTGCCTGATGCTGTGTCAGGTCGGGATGGCCCAGGAATCTCAGAAACTGCGCAAGCCGCTCCGCGTCGACCCCGAAAACACCCCGCTCGAGCTCTCGCTACGCAAGTGCATCGCGCTGGCCCTGGCCCACAACCTGGACATCCAGGTCGAGGCCTACAACCCGCTGATCAACAAGCAGGACATCATCGGCACTCGCGCGCTGTTCGATCTGTCCTTCTTCTCCAACGCCAGCTGGGGCGAGGCGACGACGCAAACCGGCATCATCGACCCGGTCAGCACGCAGACCGAGAGCCGCACCATTCATACCGACTTCGGCGTGCGAAAGTCGACGATCGTCGGCACCACCTACCAGATCTCGCTCTTCCTGGACAAGAACCGCAGCACACCGGCGTCGTCGGTGCCCAACCCATCGTGGCGCACCGGCGTCGAGTTCTCGCTGACCCAGCCGCTGCTCAGGGGCCTCGGCCCGGCTTTCAACACCGCCGACATCCTGATCGCGCAGAACAGTCGGGACAGCTCGGTCTACCTGTTCCAGCAGACGGTGATCCAGGTGGTGACGGACGTCGAGCTGCGTTACTGGGACCTGGTCTTCGCGCGCGAGGACCTGCGCGTCAAGCAGAAGAGCCTGGAGCTGTCGCGCGACCTGCTCAAGATCACCAAGGCCAAGGTCGAAGCCGGCGACCTGGCGCAGATCGACATCCTGCAGTCCGAGACGAACGTGTCGCTGCGCGAGGAGGCGATCATCGTCGCCGAGAACGCCGTGCGCGACGCCGAGGATCGGCTGAAGAACCTGATCAAACCGCTGGACGAGAAGCTGCTCTGGAAGACCGAGCTGTTGCCGACCGAGCCGATGGGCACGCTCGAGTCGTTGAGCAAGTTCGCCAGCGCCTATGGACTGCAGCAGGCCATCAAGACCGCGATCAGCCGACGCCCGGAGCTGCTGCAACAGCGCACGTCGATCAACTCGACCCATCTGGCGATGGTCAAGGCGCAGAACCAGCTCTGGCCGAAGCTCGACGTCACCGGCAGCCTGCGGTTCAACGGCCTGGGCCAGAACTTCAACGAGTCGTCCGAGGAAGTCGCCCAGTGGCACTTCTTCGACTGGTCGCTCGGTCTGGCGTTCGAGTATCCGCTGGGCAACCGCGCGGCCCGCTCGTCCTACCGCAGGTCGCGACTCAGCCACGCCCAGGCCAAGCTCAGCCTGAAGCGCGCCGAACGCAACATCATCATCAGCGTTCGGCAGGCCCACCGGCAGATTGCCTCCACGCTCAAGCGCATTCGCGCCTCCCAGAAGTCGGTCTCGCTGGCTCGGCGGCAACTCGATGCCGAGCGGAAGAAATTCGACGTGGGGCTGTCCACGCTGTTCCGGGTCAATGAGTTCATCGAGGATCTGATCCAGGCCGGCACCAACGCGATCAAGGCCAAGGTCGACTACTTGCAAGCGCTGACCCGGATGCGCCAGGCCGAGTCGACAACGATGGAGCGTCTGGCCAGCCAGAAGATCCTGATCTGGCCACACCCCAAGCGGTAGCGATGACCGAAGCGGCTCGAGCCTATCAACGCCACAAGGCTCTCGTCACCCTGTTGATGATGGTCTGCCTGCTGCTGATCCTGATCGGACTGCATCAGTCGGGCAAGGTCGTGCTCTTCAGCGCGCCCGAAGTCGTCGTCCTCAGCAAGGGCGAGGTCACCCTGCTCACCGCGACCCGCGCGTTCGGCCAGCCACAGAGTTTCTCGCTCTTCCGCGGAGGCAAGAAGCTGGGCAGCTTCAGCGGCGCACCGACGGCGCTGGTACCCGAACCGGACGGACGGCTGACCATCTTCCTCGACCGCAGCTGCTCGACCTACAATGCCCGGCTGGAACGCGTCCGCTTCACTGCCTTGCCCAGCGGCCAGCCAGTCAGCTCGATTCTGGCCGCCGCTCGGATCGACAGCAAGCTGCACGTATTGGGCGCGACCGAAAAGGGTCTAGTGCTCGGCCAGCTGACCGAGACAGGTCTGACTTTTTCCAAGCAGGTGCTGCCGGTCCCCGTCGCGCGAATGCGACGCGCGCGACTGATCGAACATGACGGCAAACCCTGGGTCGTCTGGGTCGAACAGGCGAAGCGGACCAATACGCGCCAGCCGCCACGCAGCCTGCTGCGCTACGCCCGCATCGAAGAGAACCGCCTGAAGCCCGTCGGCAAGCTCGAACTCGACGGCGTGCTCTTCGGCCTTTGCGCGATTCCGGGCAAAGCCGGACAGACCCTGCTGTTCATCAGCCGGCGAGTCGGCAAGACCAAACCGGTCGAATGGCTCGCCTTCGACGGCAAGCGCCTGACTGCCCCACGCCAGATCCTCTACCAACTTCCGCTGACGATACGCGGCCCGGTGCTGGGGCTCGCCGTCGTGCGGTTCGAACAGCAGCAAAAGATCAGGCTCTACCTGGCCCGTATCGGTTCACTGGAGTGGATCGAGACGGGCCAGGTAGAGCGCAAGGACTGGGGGCAGACACAGCTGATTAGCGGGCTCGGTCCGACCGGGCGGAGCGCCGTGGCGGTCTACTTCGGGCTGCTCTGTTTCACCTCGTTGCTGTTGATCGGCTCCGGCGTGACGCTGTTCCGCAGACGACCGGATCGGATCCACGTCGCCCCGCCCTTCCGGCTGACTTCGCAGCAGACCCCCGCGCCGCTCTGGCTACGAAGCTCGGCCTATCTGATCGACCTGTTGCTGTTGCTGCCGGTCGTCTGGGTCGCGTCGGACGCCATGTTCGGGGCCGATCCTGTCGAGCTACTCAATGTGGCGGGCGCGCGTCAGCTGGCATTTCACCTGCTCTGGCAGGCGATCCAGGTGCCCTATTTCCTGCTCTGCGAGTGGTCCTTCGGTACCTCTGCCGGCAAGGCGCTTTTCGGACTACGGATCTCCCGTCACGACGGGCAGCGGCCCGACTTCCAGGCTCTGCTGATGCGCAACCTGTCCCGCTTCATCGACGCCGCCTTCATGGTCGGGCTATTGCCGATGCTGATCACCCCGCTGCACCAGCGCTTCGGCGATATCTGGGCCGACACGCTGGTGATCGTCGACGTGGTCGAGTCGGAGGACGAGGATATCGACTGGTAGGATCTGCTACAATCCACTCATGTCGACCATCCGCTTTCAGTGCCCTTGCGGGAAGGACTTGCGCGCGCCAGCCAGCGCAGTCGGACGCAAGGCCAAGTGCCCGAAGTGCATGACCGTGTTGCTGATCCCGCCGCAAGAGGAGGCCGAAGACGGCCCGGTGGTCATCGGCGGTCTCCCTCAACGCGAACCGGAAATCGCGCCGCTCGAGACGGCCTCGCGCGCGTTCGATGAGCAGAAGGATCAGCTTGCGCGCCGCACCCTGGACGACCTGCTCGAAAACGAGCCGGACAACGTCACCGCGCGATTGCTTTCCGCGCGGCTGTTCGAGCGGCAGACGATGTACCATCGGGCCTTCGACGAACTACAACGCGCGGCCGGCTCGGACAGTCGCGAGGGCCGCGTGGAGCTCGAGCGCCTGACCGAAGAGCAACTGCTCAAGGACGCCCAGCGGCAACTGGCCGACCAGCAGTACCAGGAGGCGATGACCACCGCGGACGAGTGCCTGACGGTGCTGCCGGATCTGTCCGGAGCCAAGCTGGTCTGCATCGAGGCGCACATCGGCCTGGGCCGCCTCGCGGAAGCGCTGCGCGACACCCTGGCCCTGCGCGAGCTGGGCCACTCGCAAGTCGAGATCTCCCAGCTCCTGGGCCGGCT
>CAZMLI010000198.1:0-8354 GCA_964566865.1 uncultured Planctomycetota bacterium | reverse complement strand
GATGGTGGTACGTCCGGATCGCGGGAGCCGTTTGCCCTCAGAATTTCGCCGGCAGCGGAATCGCGCTGGCCAGCCGCTCGAGATATTGATTGCGCGTGATCTCTATCCCGCCGAAGCGCGCCGTGTGGGGGGTCAGCATCTGCAGATCGAGCAGGGTGAATCCCTGCGCGCGCAGCCGCTCGACCAGCGCGACGAGCGCCACCTTCGAGGCGTCCCGCTCGTGGAAGAACATCGACTCGCCCGCAAACAGCCCGCCCACCGTCACGCCATACAGTCCGCCCACCAGCTTGCCGTCACGCCTGGCCTCCACGCTGTGGGCGTGACCCGCCCGGTGAAGCTCGATGTAGGCCCGGATCATCGCGCGTGTGATCCAGGTCCCGCCGCGGGGGATCTCGGCGCACGCCTCGATGACGGCGAGAAAATCCTGATTGATCGTGACCTCGAATCGCTCGCTGCGGATCGTGCGAGCCAGACTGCGAGGGACGTGAAACGAAGACAGCTCCATGATCGCCCGCGGATTGGGCGACCACCAAAGAATCGGCGCGCCCTCCTCGTACCAGGGGAAGATCCCCAACGAGTAGGCCTCGAGCAACCGGGGCACACTGAGCGGACCGCCCGTGGCGACGATCTCTCCGTCGCCTGGCTGAACCGGAATAAACGACATCGGCGTGAACATGCGCTCAGATAGTATAATCCGAAGAGTCATGGGTTGCCGAACTTGCACCTTAGTGCTGATCTTCCTGCTCTCCTGTAGTGGGCCACAACCGCGCGGCTGGGTCGAGGTCCCGGCCCTCAAATCGGTCTACAGGCTCAACGATCAGGTCATCAGCGGCGCACAGCCGGGTGGCGAGGCCGGCTTTGCGGCCCTGGCGAAAATGGGTGTCAAGACCATCCTCAGCGTCGACGGCGCGCGCCCCGACGCCGCCACCGCCCGCAAATATGGCATGCGTTCGGTCCACCTGCCGATCGGCTATGACCGGGTCACGCGCAAGCAGGCCCTCGAGATCGTCCGGGCGATGCGCGACCTGCCGGCGCCCGTTTACGTCCACTGCCACCAGGGCAAGCACCGCGGCCCGACGGCGGCGATGCTGGGCCTGATCGCGCTGTATCAGTGGACCCCGGATCGCGCCGTCGAGACGATGCGAACCATCGGCACATCTCCGCGCTACAAGGGCCTGTACCAGGCGGTGCAGAATTTCAGCCCGCCCAGTCAGGCCCAGATCGACAGCGCCGACAACCGCTTCCCCGAAGTCACCGCAGTCCCCCCGCTGGCGCAGACGATGGTCTGGATCAACCAGCACAACGACGCGCTGGTCCGCATCCGCGACAACGGCTGGAAGACACTGGCCTCGCACCCCGACATCGACCCGCCCCACGCCGCTCTACAGGTCCGCGAACTGTTCCGCGAACTGGGCCGGACCCCGGAGATCGCCCGGAGACCCGCCCCCTTTCGCAGGATCCTGGGCGAGGCGGAGCAGGCTGCCGGGGAACTCGAGCGGGCGTTGCGCGCGGGCAAGCCCAGGGCCGCGGGAAACGCGTACGGTGCGCTGCTCCGCACCTGCACCAGCTGTCACGCGCAATACCGCACCGGGCAGTGGTAGTCGACCCGACGTTGCATCGAGGGTGACAGGAATCTTGGATCGCGGCCTCGGCTCGGCGGGAGCCTCGCCCTCCCTTATCTGGCGCTAGCGCAGTTTCTTGCGCCAGAGTTCGGTGCCGTGCTCGTCCGGGTAAAAGGGGTAGAGCTTGTAGAACAGACGAGCGACCACCGCACCGCCTCCGGGGGGTAGCGGCCGGCTGACGACCACCTGCTGTCCGGGCATGATCTGGGTGGTCGGAATCACATTGCGCTTGGGGCGCGGCGGAGCCTGGAACACGGTCTGGTGGGTCCTGGTCCGACCCGCGGCGTCGGTCAGTTGCAGTTCCAGGATCACCTGACGGTGCGAGATCTCGCCTGGGACTGCGTGGCCGGTGCGGTCGTTGGTGATGGTCACGACCACCTTGCCGGCTGCGATGCGCCCGCTGACGCTGAGCGCCTGCCGCAGCAACTGCCGGCTGTGGCCGCCGGGAAAACGATGGCTGTGGCCGTCCCGCACGGGACCGCCCTTGACCAGCGGGCGGCGCACCTTCTTCATGTGACAGTGCTGGCAACCTTGCCCGAGCGCGAAGAACTTCGAGCGCCGCCACTCGTCCAGCGACCCGTGAAAGGCGTGACACGGCTGGCAGGTAGCCGACTGCGAGATCGTCGGCTCGTGGCTCGGGTTGCAGGCCGCGTCCCGCGTGGGACCCGCACCCAGGCTGACGTTGCCACGCACATGACAGCTGATGCAGTCGACGCCCTCCTCGTGGCGATCCGCCCGCACCTGCTCACGCTGCGTCAGGCCGACCTCGTAGATCGGCTGAGGAATGTGACAGGGACTGCACTCCAGGCGCTTGGGGTCCATCGGCGAATTGTGCGGATGCGCCTCGGCATCCCAGGCCTTGGCGTGACGCGAGGACAGCCACTCCTCGCCGATCGCGGTGTGGCACTCGATACACTGCTTGCTGGTCTTGAAGGGCAGCGGCCCGCGCGCAGCCTGGGCTGCGGGCACGGGCATCGGCGGCCTGGCAATCGGCGCTGCCGCCCGCTTCTTGACGTAGACCAGGAAGACCAGCCCGCTCACAATGAGCAGCGCCAGCGCCCCGAGACGGAAGCTAGCTGAGGATATTCGCCAGGACCTCTTGCAGGAACGGCGACGACCCCATCAGGTCCGGATGCACCTGGAAACCGGTTTCCGCCAGCCGGCGATAGGGCGTCATGTGACGGTAACGCCCACGCGCGAACAACGAGCCCAGCGCCAGACAGGCCTCGTCGCGGCAGTACTGCGACGGGTCCTTCTCGAGCACCTCGATCATCTCCTTGACCCGCTCGAACGCCGGGATCTCACCCATCGAACGCACCGCGGAGGCGCGGGTGAACTGGTTCTTCTTCTTCAGTTCCTGATCCAGGCGCTTGTAGTACGGCCCCCACTTCTTGGTCATCAGCACCAGCGAGCGCATGATGTTGACCCGGATTCCCGGATCGTCATTGAGCTCGTCGAACAGGCCCCAGAGCTTCGGCGAGGACTTGACGCTGCGGGTCATGCCCGCCGTCACCACACCGATGTTGAGCGTGATCGGATCGTCCTTCTGTTTGAGCGCATAGAGCGTCAGGTCGGTCGCCTTGCGGTCGCCGAGGATCGAGATGCCCAGCAGCGCTCCGCGAAAACGATCGCCCTTGCCGCGCGACTTCTCGGCGTAGGCGTGCAGCCCGGTCAGGCCGAACTTATCCGCGTTGATCCCGAGCGCGATCGCGGCCCACGGCTGCACCTGCGCCGAACCTTTTTTCAGGCTCGCGAGCAACAGCGGCGTGCTCTTGCGATCGCGATAGCGGGCCAGCGAGAGATGCGCGAAGCCCTTGCCCAGCGTGCTCGGCGCCTTGCGGGTCAGCCCGCGCAGCACGGGAATCGCGGCGTTATGGCCGACGCCGCCGAGCGCCAGGATGCAGGCCTCGCTGACGCTCTTGTCCTTGGCGGTATTGATCACCCGCGCGAGTACCTTGACGTCGGTCAGGCCACCCTTGCGATTGAGACCCGCCGCGGCCAGCTTGCGGGCGGTCGACTTCTGGCGCTTGTCCATCAACACGGTGTAGAGCACCTTGCGTGCCAGCTTGCCCTGGATCCGACCCAGCCCGAGCAGGGCGCCCTCGCGCAACTCCGACGGAGCCGCCGAGCCGCAGAACTTGGCCAGCAGCTTGACGTCGGCATCGGTGCCGCTGCCGAAGCCCAGCCCGAAGGCGGCCATGCCGCGCAACTGGATGTTGGCCCGAGCGTTCTTGATCAACGCCCGCACCTGCTGCATCCCTTCACCGTGGCGCTGCAGTCCGAGCGCCATCACGCAAGCCATCTGAACCTCGTTGCGCTTGTCGTCGAGCCCCTCGATCAGCGCCTTGTAGGCCTCGTTGTCACCCTTGCGCGCGATCTGTCCGATGGCCAGCGCGGCCGACAGCCGGGGCGGCCACTCCTTGTCCTTCTTCAGCACCTTGGACAGCGCCTTGACCGCCATCACCCGACGCTTCTCCAGCTCGGTCAGCTCGACAGAGTTCACACCCTTGAGCGCCTCGCGCGGGAGCAGGCGAGCGGTGTTGAAATACTTGGCCCGGCGCAGCTGCCACCACTTGTTGATCTTGCCCTCTCCGGGCTTGGTCATGTCGTCCCAGATCTTGATGATCGCGCCCATCTGACCCTTGGATGGAGGACCTCCACCCCCGCGCGGGCCTCAGCCGTGCGCGTCAGGCATCAGGGGTAGTAACAGGCTGGCCACGAGGGTCGATAGGATCAGGTAGGTGGAACGCATCAGGGACTCTCCAGGTGAGGCAACACCGACATCAAAGGCAGGTCAGTACATCAACAACCAGGCGGGCTGTCAAGGCCAGGGCACCCGCCAAGCCGCCTCTGTGGCCGTAAAGCGAACAGTCGCCCCCTCTTCTGGGCGCTCCGGGGAACGCGCCCAAAGCAGCCTATCGCCCACTTGCAGACCCAGACGCCAGCTGCCGCCCTCCAACCGGGCGCTGCGAACCACGCCCTCGCGCGAACCACTTTCGTCGATCGAGATGTCCTCCGGCCGGAGCGCCAGCGCCTGTTCGCCATCGGGCAAGAACCCGACCGGTCCGGTCAGCCGCGCCGCCTCGGCGGTCGCGGGCTGACGATAGACCTGCTCTGGCGGGCCGCATTGCACCAGCCGACCGCGCTCGATGATGGCCAGTCGGTCGGCGGCCAGCGCCTCGGTGGCGTCGTGCGTGACGTACAGCGTCGCGGCGCCGAGCTGCCGATGCAGCGAGAGGATCTCCTCGAACAGCGCGTCGCGCAGCGGACGATCGAGGCTCGACAGCGGTTCGTCCAGCAGCAAGACGCTGGGGTCGGCGGCCAGCGTGCGAGCCAGCGCCAGCCGCTGCGCCTCGCCGCCCGACAGCTCGGACGGATAGGCCGACGCGCGGTCGGCGATCTTCAGCGACTCCAGCAGCTCCAGCGCCGAACGCGCGGAGCCACTCGCGCGCAGGACCAGTTCGACCTGCCGCTGCGCCCGCAGATGGGGCCAGAGTCCCAGGTCCTGGAAGACCATGCCGATTGTTCCGTCGACGGTCACCCGTCCCGCGCTGGGACGATCCAGTCCGGCGAGCAGCCGCAGCAAGGTGGTCTTGCCCGAGCCGCTGGCGCCCAGCAGCGCCATGAACTCTCCGCCCGCAAGCGTCAGCTCAACGCCGGAGAGCGCCAGCACCTCGCCATAGTTGCGGCTCAGGCCGCAGGCCTCAACGCGCGGCATCAAAACGCAGCTCGAGGATTCGGTTGGCGACCAGGCTGACGATGCCCATCACCAGCAGGACCAGAAAAGCCAGCACCAGACAGAGCGAGGAGACGATGCCGTCCTCGCCGAAGTGCAGCAGCGAGGCCAGCCGGACCGCCAGCGTCGTCACGCCGGGCGGCGCGACCAGCACCGCAGCGGCCAGCTCTCCCATCGCGAAGGCGAACGAGAAAGCCAGCGCCGCCAGCAGCTCGGGCGCGATCAACGGCAGCTTGATCCGCAAGACCCGCGTCAGGCGCGGCAGGCCACAGAGCCAGGCCGCCTCGACGTAGCGCGGCCCGACCCGCTCCTCGGCGGCCCAGGCCAGCAGCACCGCGAACGGCAGGTAACGGGCCGCGGCCGCCAGCGCCAGGATCACCGGCGTATCATAGACGAAGCGGGGCAGCAGGCCGTCGCGCGTCATCACCACCAGACCGAGGCCGATGATCGCGCCCGGCAGCACCAGCGGGATCAGCCCGATCCCGCCCAGCAACATCTGCACCCCGCGGCGGCGCCCCGCGAGCAGCCGGCCGTAGCCCGCGCCGATCAGCACCATCACCACCGCCGCCAGCGCGGAGACCTGCAGGCTGACGAACACCTCGTCTCCCGCCGTGGTCAACGACTGCTCGAACTGGGGCAGGCCCGTGACGTCCCGGACCAGCGACAGCACCGGCGTCACGACCGTCACCCCCAGGATCGCCAGCCCGCCGATCCCCGCGGCGTGACTGCCGCGCGCACGGTCGGGCCGCCAGCGCCCGTCCAGCAGCTGCCGCGGCGCACCCGTCAGCAGCCACTGCCGGGCGCCCAGGACCAGCAGCGCCAGCAGCGTCAGCGGCAAGGCCGAGAGGACCGCCCGCGGGATGTCGTAGTTGGCGCTGAACTGGGTGAACACCTCGAGCGAGTAGACGTTGGTCCGCAGGATCATCGGCGCCGCGAGGTTGGCCGCGGCAAGCGGAAAGACCAGCGCCATGCCGCCGAGCAGGTGTGGACGCAGCGCGCCGAGTGCGATCCGCAGCCTGTCCCGACGGCGAGGCAGCAGCAAGCGCGCCGCGTCGGCCGATGCTCCGCCCGTGGACCGCAGCGCCACCCCGACCGGCAACGCCACCAGCGGGAAGAAGCAGAAGCCCAGCACGACGCCGGTGCCGGGCCAGCCGTAGACAATGCTCGGCGCGGGCAGGCCGAGCAAGCGCGCCCAGGCCGTCGCCATCAGGTAAGGCGGCATCAGCAGCGCCACCGGAGCGCCGAGCGCCAGCAGCGTGCGCAACCCACGACGTGCGTGATGCTGGGCGGCGGCATACCCCAGTCCCAGCAGTCCCGCCACGACGACGGCGACACTGGCCATGCCCAGCGTGCGGCCGAGCATCTTCATCTCCCGCGCCGTGAACAGTCCTTGCCAGACGGGACCCTCGAGCTGTCCCAGGGTTGTGGCCAGCAGGTAGATCGGCGGAACAAAACAAAGTGCGACCACCGAGAGCAGGCAGGTCAGCTGGTAGGCGCGATCGATCTTGGTATTCACCGGGCTCAGGCTATCACGACAGCGAGGTAGGCGGGTGGGGCGACCGCGGTTATCTTGAAGAGCATGTCATTCAAGACCCTCGACTGGATTCGACAGCACAAGTTCAAGACCGGCCTGATCACCCTGCTGGCCGGCTTCCTGGCTCTCAACGCGATGGCCTACCGGCATGCCTATACGATGACGCACTACGGCCCCCCGCGCCCGCGGGGCCTGCGGCGAAGGAAGCTCTCGGGGATGCAGAAGATCGGCCTGCTGTTCAGCGGGATACAGATTCCCCGGCCGACCAACAGGAAGACCCCAGCCAGCGAGGGGTTGGCCTACACGACGCACCGTTTCAACACGCGTGACGGCGAGGAACTGGAAGCCTGGCTGGTTGCCTGCCCGCAGGCAAAGGGGCTGGTGTTGATGTTCCATGGCTACGCCGGCGCAAAATCCAGAATGCTGAAGCAGGCGTTGCTGCTGCATCGGATGGGCTACGCGACGTTGCTGGTGGACTTTCGCGGGTCGGGCGGGTCCTCGGGGAGCGCCACCAGCCTCGGGGTCTGGGAAGCGCTGGACGTGGTGGCCGCAGATAAGCTGGGGCGCCTCCTGCGTCCGGGGTTGCGACGGGTTTACTTCGGGCAGTCGATGGGTGCGGTGGCGCTGATGCGGGCGGCGGCCACCGAGGACATCCGTCCGCAGGCCGCGATCCTGGAGTTTCCCTTCAGCACCATGCTGGGCACGGTGGAAAACCGCTGCCGACTGATGGGTCTACCGCGCTGGCCCGCCGCCAAGCTGCTCGTCTTCTGGGGAGGTGTCCAGCACGGGTTCGACGGCTTTCAGCACAACCCGGTGGACTACGCCAGGAGATTGGTCTGCCCCACGCTGCTGCTTTACGGCGACATGGACCGCCGGGTCCAGCGCGAGGATACCGATGCAGTCATGGCCAGCCTGGGCGGACCCAAGCAGCTGACGGTGTTCGAAGGACTGGGCCATCGGTCCGCGGCGAAGCTGCGCCCCGCCGCGTGGCAGGCCGTCGTCGGCAGCTTCCTGCAGGGCCTGAAGCGCTAGCCCGCTCTATTCATGAGTTTGGCTCGCAAGGTCCATTGAGCAAGATACGTTGCTCAGCGAAGCAAACAGGTCGGGCAGCGGTAGCAACGGCCCGTGCGGGGTCTGCATACCGGCCGGAATTGGGGTGGTATTGAGTCAGCAAATGGGTGCAGGCAGAGATTCCCCAACAGTGCTCTGCACCTCAGTGAATCACCCAGAGTGAACCGCGATCAGGTCGGAACAGCGGCCAGGCGCGCAGCCAGGGCCCCCCAGAGGTCCTTGTAGGGGTAAGCTTCGGGAAAGTGCACAACGACTCGCCTGACTGATTCGGTGACCCATGCTCCGATCCTGAACAGCCGCTCTCGGATCCGCCAGACCTGTGCTCGGGCAAGGTCAGTTCCGCGCAGTTCCGAGCGCAGTTCCTGGTAGAGAACATAAGCAGCTGCGACCT
>CAZMLI010000197.1:0-8425 GCA_964566865.1 uncultured Planctomycetota bacterium | reverse complement strand
GGCGCAAGACTGGTCGCGCGCCCGACCTGGTGGTCGAGAAGCCGATCACGCTGGGCCAGCTGCGCGAGGCGCTGGAGCAGTTGCTGGGGTAGGCCAGGACCTTTGACGTCGACCAATTAGGGCGTTTGTTTCTGCTGCAGCAAGGTGCCGGTGCTGGTCGACGTCAACGTACCTGGTACGGGTGCTTCGTGCTGGTCGACGTCAACGTACCTGGTACGGGTGCTTCGTGCTGGTCGACGTCGAACTGCCAGGTGCGCGTGTGCGGCGCCTGGCCTGATTAGTTATGATGTTGGACGATGCCGGACGATGCGCCCGAGAGTCAGGATGCGAAAACGATCCGCGAGCTGATCAGCCAGGCCGGACTGACGGCCAGGATCGACCATGGGCAGTTGCCTGATGCTTCGCATCCCGACAAGCTCGGGCGCTACCCCGTCACCGGCCATCTGGGGGCTGGAGGGATGGGCGAAGTCCTTCAGGTCCGTGACGAGGACGTGGGCCGCGAGGTGGCCGCCAAAGTCGTTCTCGGCGAGGCAGACGGGCCGATGCTGGCCAAGTTCATCCTAGAGGCCCGTGTCACGGGCCAGCTCGAACATCCCAACATAGTGCCGATGCACGAGCTGGGCATGACCCACGACGGCCGGGTCTACTTCACGATGAAGCGCGTGGAGGGCGAGGATCTCGAGAGGCTGCTCGACGGGAGCCGCGGCGGCGCGGATCGGTCGATCTACGAATACCTGCAGATCTTCTTGAAGGTCTGTGACGCGGTGGCTTTCGCGCACAGCCGCGGCGTGATCCATCGCGACCTGAAGCCGGCCAACATCATGGTTGGCCGCTTCGGCGAGGTGCAGCTGATGGACTGGGGAATGGCCAAGGTGACCGGGCAGCCTGACAGCGCGGCCTCCGGATGCACACTGGCGCTGGGCGTGGAAGGCCCGCTCAAGACGCTCGACGGAACCATCGTCGGCACTCCGGCCTACATGCCTCCCGAGCAGGCCGAGGGCCGGATCGACCAGGTCGACCAGCGGTCCGATATCTATGCCCTCGGGAGCGTGCTGTATGAGCTGCTCACACTCGAACCGCCGTATACGGGGGACAGCGCCTGGACAGTTCTCGACCAGGTCATCGCGGGCCAGCTGGCACCCCCGAGCCAGCGTGCGCCAGGGAGGAACATCCCGTGGGAGCTGGAGACGGTTGTGCTGAAGGCGGCGGCACATCGCAAGGAGGAACGCTATCAGACAGTCGAGGCGTTGAAGGGCGACCTCGAGCGTTTCCTGGCGGGACAGACCCTGGGCGCCGCCCGCTACTCCGCCTGGCAGATCCTGGTCAAGTGGGGTCGGCGCAACCAGGCGGCCGTCCTGGCGGGCCTCGCCGTCTGCGTGATCGCGATCGGCCTGACGCTGACCTATCTGGTGAAGATGCAGTCGGCACTGCAACGCGAGGCGGATCTGCGCGCGAAGGCCGACGACGCCACGCGCGTGGCTGTTCGCGCCAAGCGCGTGGCTGTTCGCGAGAGGGGCGTGGCCGCGCGCGAGCGTGATCGCGCAAGGAGTGAGCGGGATCGCGCCCGTGACGAAGAGCGCAAGACGGTGAAAGCCCTCGCTCTGGCGCACGCCAAGGCCGCCGAGGTAGCCGCGAACAACGGAGACGCCTTGCTCGCCACGTTCCTTGCAGCCCGCTCGATCGAGCTCGCGGACAACCCACAGGCCCGCGAGCTGTTCAACACCCATCGTCAGCGGGTGCACACCTTGATCAACACCTTGCGAGGCCATCGCGGCGCGATCCGAACCGCGGTCTACGATCCGGCCGGGCTGCGGATCCTGACCGCCTCGACCGACCGGACCGCTCGCTTGTGGGATGCCTCCAGCGGCAAGCAGATCGCGGTCCTGCGCGGCCACACCCGGCTCCTGCGCGGCGCGGTCTTCGACAAGACTGGGGCCCGGATTCTGACCTGGGGTGAGGATAGCACGGCACGCCTCTGGGATGCGACGACGGGGCGGTCGCTGCAGGTGTTCCGCGGTCATCGAGACTGGGTCGTCTCGGCCAGCTTCAGTCCGGACGGGCGGCGGGTGCTGACCGCCTCGGCAGACAAGACGGCGCGCATCTGGGACGTCGCGAGCGGAAAGGAACTCCGGCGACTCGGGCCCCACGTCAACCCGCTCAGGCAAGCGTTGTTCAGCCCGGATGGGCGACGCATCGCCACACACTGCGGTGGGCAGGGTAGCCGTCTGTGGGTCGCATCGACGGGTAAGCTGATCAAGGCGTTCGAGTTGGTAGGATTTGAAAACTCGCTCGCCCTCAGCGCCGATGGAAAACGGCTGGTGATGGCCAAGGGCA
Organism: uncultured Planctomycetota bacterium; assembly: GCA_964566865.1. Classification (GTDB taxonomy): domain Bacteria; phylum Planctomycetota; class JACQVV01; order JACQVV01; family CAZANL01; genus CAZMLI01. The sequence continues at coordinate 6,091 of CAZMLI010000197.1, read as the reverse complement.
GCGGCGCGATCCGACTGTTCGAAGCCAGCACGGGACGGCGCCTGGCCGAGTTCAAGGGCAAGGGCGGCGCGGTGTGGGCCGTCTTCTCGCGGGATGGAAAGGAACTCGTCTCCGGCTGGGGGGACGGGACCGTGCGGGTCTGGGATGCTCGTACGGGCAAGGAGCGAATGCGCTTCGGTGGTCGAGCAGGCTGGCTTCTCAGGCCCGAATTCAGTGCGGACGGAAAGCGAATGCTGACCGTCTCGACCAGGGGAATCGCGCAAGTCTGGGACCTCGCCACGGGTAAACCGCTGGGCCTGATCGCCAGCCATCGGGGTGCACTGGGCAGCGCCACATATAGCCCTGACAACAAGCAGATCCTGACGGCATCGAGTAATCCGATCAGACCGGGCAGTCAAACGGCGCAGCTCTGGAGCGACGAGGCCGGTTCCTGGCTGGCGCAGTTCCCGACGCGCCATGCCACGTTCAACCCCGACGGCTCGCTGTTGCAGTTCGTCACCAAACAGGGCGAGGTGGTGCTCTGGGACACGGCTCGGCAGACCACGCATAGCACGCTGACGAGCGCCAAGGGCAAGATCTACCACACCTCGTTCACCCCCGACGGCAAGTCCGTGCTGACCCAGTCGGTCGAAGACACCGTACGGCTGTGGTCGATCGCGACGGGCAAGCCGCGCATCACTTTTCAGCCGAAGCGCGGAGTAGAGACCACGATCGTGTTGAGCGCCGACGGTCGGCGGATCCTGACCACGGCGGGCACCGGTACCGCGGAGGTCTGGGATGCGGCGACTGGAAAGCGCCTGGCGCTGATCGAACGTAAGGGACTGCTCTCGGAACACGGAACGACAGTCTTCAGCCCCGACGGCGGCCTGATCGCGAGCGAGACGTCGACCGGAAAGGTCTCGGTCTATCACGCGATCAGCGGGAAGCGGTTGTACGAGGTCAACACCGCGACCCAGCTCGGCGCCAGCAACGTGATGTCGATCCGGTTCAGCCGGGATGGCCGATGGATCGCAACCCTGGCCGGAGACATCATGGTCTGGAGTGCCAGGACAGGCTTTGGTCAGTGCACCATCGAAGTCCACGGCAATGTGTTCGAGATGACGTTCAGCCCCGACAGCAACCAGCTCCTGACGGCCACCGATTTCTCCGGCCTGGCACTCTGGGATGTGCGCACCGGCAAGAAACGCCATTCTCTGGGCGGTCGGATGCAGGCTTTTCACCATGCCGAATTCAGCAGCGACCGTCGGCGGATCATCGCGGTGAGCAGCAAGGACAACTCGATCCGGGTCTTCGACGCCGCGACACGCAAGCTGGTCGCGTCGATCCGGGGGCCCCGGGCCAGGATCTGGTCTGCGACAATCAGCCCGAACGGCCAGCTGATTGTCGCAGATTCAGCCAAAGGCCCGGTGCGGCTCTGGCGCAACCCTCTCCGGATCACGCCCCGGCAGGCGATGCTGACGGTCCGGCTTCGGACCGGTATGCTGCTCACCGGCATGACCCTCGCGCCCGAACCCCAGATGCAGGTGCCACCGCACTACATCCGCCTGGCCGGAGCGATCGACGAGGCGACGGTGACCGCCCTGCGCAGGAGGTTTCCCACAAGCGCTGCCATCGAGAAGGCGCGCGACGCGGTGCTGAGCGCCGCGGATCCTGCAGGCGCCTGGCTGGCCCTCTACCGCGAGTTGGCCGGAACCTGGCGTGCAAACGCGCGACGGCTGTTCGTCCGCGAAGCCTTGCTACGAGCGCTCGCGCGTAGATCGGCACGCAAGCGCCCCGTCCTGCATCTGGCCTTGACGAGGCCGGCCGACGTACGCAAGAAAGCCCGGGCGCTGCTAGCCAGCGGCCACACCCACCCGCTGCTGAAAGAGATTGCGCGGGACTGAACTAGCCGACCCTAAGTTCTTGAAAGCAGCGTCCCGGCCGGTACAACAATCAGATGAGCAATAACAGGCCTCCGGGCCCCAGTTACAGTCAAATGGAGGATCCTTCCCGGCTGCCCGAGGCGCTGCGCAAGCAGGTGGCCGAGGCGGACGAGCTGGATCCGATCCGGCTTTACGGCATTCACTGGCGGCCCGAGGGTGAGCTCTCGGGCGTGCTGCTGCCGTCAGAGCTGACGGGGGTCGACGCGCCGATCGTGCTGCTGTCCGGTGCGCACTTCCCGACGGGCAGTCACAAGGTCGGACCGGTCTACGCGATCCTTGCCGAGAAGCAGATCGCGGGGGAGGTGGACCCGGAGCAGTCGACGGCGGTCTGGCCTTCGACGGGCAACTACGGCATCGGCGGCGCCTGGGTCGGGCCGCGCATGGGATATCGGTCGCTGGTGGTGCTGCCGGAAGGCATGAGCCGCGAGCGATTCGAGCGGATCGAGCGTTATGGCGGGTCGGTGATCGCCACGCCGGGCACCGAGAGCAACGTCAAGGAGATCTTCGACAAGGTCAAGGAGTTGCGGAAGGATCCGGGGAACGTGATCCTCAACCAGTTCGCGGAGTTCGGCAACTATCGCTTCCACTACCGGGTGACCGGCACGGCGGTGCTGGAGCTGGCGGCGCAGCTCGGCGAGCAGGGTGTGGGCAACGGACAGGTTGCGGCGGTGGTCAGCGCGATGGGTTCGGCCGGTACGATCGCGGCGGGGGACAGAGTCAAGCAGGCCAACCCGAGCGCGGCGATCGTGGGCGTCGAGCCGCTCCAGTGTCCGACGCTGTATGACGTCGGGTTTGGCGAACACGGCATCGAGGGTATCGGCGACAAGCACGTGACCTGGATTCACAACGTATTGAACATGGACCTGTTGACGCTGGTCGACGACCGCGACTGCCTGCGCGGGCTGCAGTTGCTCGAGCAGGGGCGTGAGGTGCTGGCGGAATCGGGCATCTCCGAGACTGTCTCGGGACGCTGGGCAGGGCGCTTCGGCATCTCGGCAGTCTGCAACATCATCGGCGCGATCAAGGCCGTGCGCACGCTCGGGCTGACCAGCTCCGATCTGGTGGTGACCTTCGCCACGGACGCCTTCGATCGTTACCCCTCGGTGATGGATCGGCTGACCGAGCAGGAGGGTCCGATGGACCGCGATGTGGCGCTGCGTCGGCTCGAGGCGTTCCACTGCATTCGTGCCGACAATGTGCTCGAGGGCACACGTGACGTGCGTCGACGCTGGCACAACCAGAAGTACTTCACCTGGGTCGAGCAGCAGGGCATGGCGGTCGAGGAACTGCGCGAGCAGACCGACCCGGCCTTCTGGCTGGCGCATCAGGCGCGCATTGCCGAGATCGACAAGCAACTGGAAGCGCTGCAATAGCGCTGCTAGACTGATTTCATGGACGAGCCGAGGGACCAGCAGGACCAGGTGGAGCAGGGCCGGAGCCACGAAGGCAAGCAGCTCGCTGAGCTGCGTCGACGACTGGATGAGGAGTATGTCAGTGTCGGCGAGATGGCGGTCTGGCTCATCGGCGTCGTGCTCGTGATGACCGGGTTGCACTTTTTCACCTTCTGGGCCAAGGACTGGTTCAAGGCCGGCGGAGGCACGGACGACGCGCCACCGGTGGTGATCCAGAAGGAACAGACCCTGCTGTGGTACGGGCAGTATGGCCCGGGCGGCTATGCGCTGGTGCGGGTGCCGTCCGATTTTCCCGAGGTGGCGGCCTTCCGTGACGCGGCGTTGAGCAAGGCGCTCGGGCGCAAGGTGCGCAGCTACTGGCTGAGCCTCTACGCCTTCGACAAGGCCACGCCCGAGTTCAAGCTGGACCTGGCACGGCAGAGGATCGTGGCCAAGGTTGGCGGAAAAACGCTGCAGAGTTTGAGTTCGGGCGAGCTGGACAAGCTGCCCGCGCAGTTGCGGCTGCAACTCACGCCGCTGATGACGCCGCTGACGTTGAAATACGGGCAGAAGACACGTTGTCTGTTGCTCTTTCCGCTGCATGACAGTGACAAGCTGGAGCAGGTGATCTTGCCCAGCGGCCTGTCGCTCAAGCGCGCTACGCGGCCGGCGCGGTCGGTGACGAGTTTTCTCGCCGAACCCAGTCAGGCCTTCTTCGAGTCGGCGCACACCAAGCGCAAATAGCCCGTGCGCTGGCTGCCGCTGTTGTTGCTGCTGCTCTGCGGGCCGCTCGCCGCGGATGTCGTCGTCACCCGAGACGGGCGGCGGCTGGTCGGCGAGGTGCTGCGCAAGGACGGGCGCGTGATCGTGCGGATGAAGCTGGGCTCGGTGGTGCTGGATCCGAAGGACATCTTGCGCATCGAGCCGGACGCGGGCTTCGAGGCCGAGTTCGACAAGCGCAAGGCGGCGCTGACCGACGGCGATCGCAAGGCACGGCTGGCGCTCGCCGATTGGGCGCGCGAGCGAGGACTGCACAGCCGCGCGCTGGGCTTGTACCGGCAGATGACCGCTGTCGCCCGTGCCAGGCAGGCGCTCGTCGAGATCCTGCTGACCGAGCTGATCGCCCGGCCGCGGGGCGCGCAGAGCAAGTCGGTCAAGCAGGAACTGGCCGACCATGCGCAGCTTGTTGCGAGCTGGCTCGGTGCGCGCTACACCTCGCTCTCGGCCGAGCTGGCGGCCCGGATCACAAGGCAGGGCGAGCCCGATCTCAGCGCCTGTGTCGCGCGCTACAAGGAGCAGCGGCGGCAGCTGTTGGCGCTGGTCCGCGGTGCCGGCTTCGACGATCGTGCATCGGTCCAGTTGCGCGATCGTGCGCTCTCGATGTATCGCCTGTTGAAGCAGCTGTACTCGACCCGAACAGTGCGGCCGTTCGTCGTCGCGCGCCACCGGGCGCGGCTCGAGGAGCTGACGCGGATCGAGTCGCTGGCGCTGGAGCTCGGCGCCTCGCTGCCGGGTGCCGCCTCCCACGAGGCGGAGCTGGACAAGTTAACAGGCCTTGTCGACCGCGCCGCGATCGACAAGGCGCTGGGCCTGGGTTCGCGGGCGCGGCGGATGGCCCGCACCAACAAGGCCTTTGCGGGTGTCGACCGGATCGAAGCCGATCTGGTGGGGCGGATAAACCGCTATCGCGACATGCTCGGACTGTCGGTGCTGCGGCTCGAGATGCGTTTGTGCCTGGCGAGCAACAACCATACGCGCGTGATGCTCGACCGTCAGTTCTTCGCCCATCTGTCGCCGGTCAGGGGGCAGCGAGAGCCGAGCGACCGGGTCAGCAAGGTGCGCTATCCCTGGCGTCTGGTGGGCGAGGTGCTGGCGCGCAAGTCGCGTGACCCGCAGGCGGTGTTCCGTGCCTTCTTGCATTCGCCGACGCACCACCGCACGCTGCTACATCCGGAGTTTCGAGAGATTGGCATCGGCAAGATCAAGGACTACTGGACACTCGAGCTTGCCCGTCGTCGCTGATCTCGATGCGCGGGCGCAGGAACTCGCGGCGACGCACGGCACGCCGTTCTACCTGTTCAGCGAGGCGGTGCTGGCGCAGCGCATCGCGCAAATCCGCGACGCGTTCGGGACGGTCGAGATCGACTACTCGGTCAAGACCAACTACGAGCTGGGCCTGTTGCGGCGGATCGCCGCGCTGGGCTGCGGCGCCTCGGTCGGCTCCGAGATCGAGCTGGCGCTGACGCAGCAGGCCGGTTTCGATCCGCAGCTCGTCTGCCTCGACGGACCGGTCAAGAGCGAGGCGTTGCTGGAGCAGGCCCTGAACTGGGGCGTGCGCGCGATCAACGTCGACAGCGAAGCCGAGCTGGAGCAGTTGCAGGGCTGCGCGGCCCGGCTGTTGCTCAGAATCCAGCTACCCCCGGGCTGGCGCGGCGGGATCGCCGAGCTGGCATCCGGACGCTTCGGCATTCCGCTCGAGCGGGCGATCGCGCTGCGCGGTAAGGCCCAGGGACTGGCGGTGCATCTGGGCAGCCAGCTCTCGAGCAGCAAGCCGCATGTGCGCTGGTTGCGGCGGATGCAGAGCCTCGCGTCGGAGTTGCAGGCCGAGCGGCCCGAATTCAATCTGGGGGGAGGATTTCCGTCACCCTACTTGCGCCGCGGACTGTTGCGGCGCACGGCACCCCCGCTGGATGCCTTCTGCGCGCCGATCGGGCAGGCCGCGAAGGGGCTGGCGGCCGATCTGGTGCTGGAGCCGGGACGCGCGATCGTCGGCGGCGC
>CAZMLI010000196.1:2703-8536 GCA_964566865.1 uncultured Planctomycetota bacterium | reverse complement strand
GTCTCGGGGTAGTTCTTGGCGGCCATCAGCAGCTGCTGATAGGCCGAGAGGTACTTCTTGGCGGCCAGGTACTTCAGCGCGCGGTCGACGACCGTCTGTGCTCGGGTCTCGCGCTTGCGTGACGCGAGCGCCTGTTGCACGGCGGGGTTCCTCCGCAGTCGTTTGAGCTCCGTCTTGGCCGCGCTGGCCTGCCCCATGCCGCGATACTTGCGCGACAGTTCGGTGTAGGCCTCCACCGCCGCGGCATACTGCTTGGCGGCGCTCGCCTTGCGCGCCTGCTGCAGCAGCGCCTTGGCCTGGCCCAGAATCTTGGCCGCGGCCGCCTTCGACTGCGGGCCCATCTTCTGCGCGCCCTGCATGCCGGCGACCTGGGTGAAGCTGGCGTGGGCCTGGCCCAGTCGGCCTTGCTTCAGTTGCTTCTGGGCCTTGGCGTAGGCCTTGACGGCCTTGGTCGAGGGACCGATGCGCACGTTCTTGATGTGCTTCTCGATGATGCTGTCATTCAACCCAGCCGGGTGTCCCTGCCAGACGACCTTGCCGTCCGGTCCGACCAGCACCGAGTCGGGAATGCCGCGCACACCGTAAGCTTTGCTGGTGGCACCGGTCGGATCGAGGCCGATGAGCCAGGTCATCTTGTGCTGCTTGATGTAGGGGGCGACCGTGCGCTCCTTCTCGTCGGTAATCGCGATGATGACGAAGCCCTTGGCGCCAAACTTGGCGCGCAGTTTGGTCAGATGCGGGATCTGACCGCGGCACGGTCCTCACCAGGTAGCCCAGAACTCGAGCAGGATCAGATGACCGCGCAGGCCGGCCAGGTTGACCACCTTGCCATCGGCCTTGAACTTCTCGGCCTGCAGCACCTTGGACAGCGTGAGTTCCGGGGGAACCTTGCCGGTCAGCGGTTTGCCGGCGAATAGCAGTCCCGGCGTCAAGAGTAGTAGCGCCGTCGTCAACAGCAATCGATGCCGCATCGCGAGTGCCCTCCTTCTTGGTGATCGTGGTCGAGCTAGGAAGCAGCCAGTCTACCTCGGAAGCAGAGATTTGCGCCAGTCGGGGAGATTTCTGTTTTTCAGGCGTCGGGGCAGATTGCATATAATGCGCCTGCGATGAACTTGCTGCAGCTAGCGGTCGAGAGGGGACTGATCAGTCCTGCGCAGGCGAGCCAGGCGTTGGAGGCGCAGCAGGCGGGCGAGTCCCTGGCCCGCACGCTCCTGCGGCTCGAACTGCTCGAGGGCCCGCGAGTGTCTCAGCTGGAGCTCGAACTGGGCACACCTGATACGCTGGTCTCCGACCGTCCCGCCGAGGCACGGGGCGAGTCAGACCGTGTCTTGCCAGTGGAGTCCCCGCGCTATCAGATCGGCTCGCTGCTGGGTCAGGGCGGCATGGGCGAGGTGCATCGCGCGCACGATCCGCAGCTGCGCCGCGAGGTGGCGCTGAAACGGATTCGCCAGGCCACGCCGGGCCTGCAGGCGCGTTTCGTCGAGGAGGCGCAGGTCACCGCGCAGCTCGACCACCCCAATATCGTGCCGATCTACGAGCTGGGCCAGGATGACAGCGGGCCCTATTTCACGATGAAGGAGGTGCGCGGCCGTACGCTGAGCGCGGTGATCGCCAGCGGCGAGACGCGGCTGCCGGGACTGCTGCGGATCTTTCTGAAGATCTGCGACGCCATCGGGTTTGCCCATAACCGGGGTGTGATCCACCGCGACCTGAAGCCGGACAACGTGATGGTCGGCGAGTTTGGCGAGGTGCTGGTGATGGACTGGGGTCTGGCCAAGCTGACGAAGCAGGCCGAAGGCGCGCCGGTCACCAGCACGCGGGGGGAAGATGACGCGATGTGCACGGGGGCCGGCGGCGTGGCCGGCACGCTGGCTTACATGCCGCCCGAGCAGCTGGGCGACGGCGCGGCGCTGGACCCGCGCGCGGATCAGTTCGCGCTCGGCGGGGTGCTGTTCGAGATGCTCACCGGCACGCCGCCTCGGCTGTTCTGCAGCGGCGCGGGTCTGCCCGAAACGAAGAACCATGTTCGCAAGGTCGCGATCCCCGCCGCACGCGTTCGGGCGCCGGGGCGAGAGATTCCCGCGGAGCTCGAGGCGGTCTGTGCGAAGGCGCTGGCGCTGCAAACGGACCGGCGCTACGTCTCGGTCAGCGAGCTGGCCGCGGACGTGCGCGCCTTCCTCGACGGCCGGCTGGTCGAGGCGGCGCAGTACAGCATGGGCGCGCTGCTGCGAAACTGGCTCGCCCGGCATCCCAACCTGGTGCGTGTCGCGGTCGCGGTCGCGATCACGGCCAGCTTGTTTGGCGGGCTGCTGATCCAGCGGCAGTCGGACGAGCGCGGACGGCGGCAGGCCAGGGTCGACGCTGCGCGTCAGGCGGTCGAGGCGCAGGGTCCCGCGTCGATCCAGACGGATGCGAAGCGACTGCTGGAGGAGTCGCATGCTCGGAGTGCCGCTGTCTTGCAGCCAGGCGCAGCGTCGCGGGAACGCACACGCGCGTTGCTGGTGCGATTGCAGCGGCTGGCCGATCGCCGCTCGGCGCTGCTGCGGCTAGCGCCCGAAGACCGGACCGCGCGCCATCGCCTGTATGATTCGCTGGTGCTGCTGGGCGAGGTGGCCCGCGTCGGGCAGGATTACACGCTGGCCCAGTTCGCCTTCTCCCAGGCGGCCAGCCTGGGCATCGCGGACGTGGACGCGCGGGCGCTGGGCAGCGTCGCGGCCGGCGCGGAGCGGGCGTTGTCTCAGGCGCACCGGCTGCGCATCGAACGGCTGCTCGACGCGGCGGCAGCCAATGCGATGGAGGGGGAGCAGGCCTATCGGGCCGCGCTGATCGAGATCTCCAGCTATCGCGAGCGGCAAACGATCGACCTGCTGTTGCCGCGACTGGAGCGGATCGTCAGGCTGCTGCGGCGCGTCACCGAAACGATGCTGCTGGGGGCCAACGAGCTGCAGCAAGACGAGCAGCAAATCCCCGGCTTGCGCGCGCAGGTCGCGCGCTGGATGGCCTCCCAGCAGGGGTTGCCCGCGGGACGCGAGCAGGCCGATCTGCCGCCGTCGGTGATGGCTTCCATCCGGCTGGCTTCGCGGCGTCTGGAGCAGCGCGAGCGGCGCGCCCGCAGCGGCGCGGCCCGGTCCCGCAGTCCCGCTTGGCAGGCGATCCTCGGGCGGGCCCAACGCGTGGCGCTGTCGGCGGCTGGCAAGAGCAGGGGCCGGCTGCTGCAACTGATCTGCGAGTCGCTGGGACAGCTGGGAGAGGCGCGCGGCGTGGTGCTGCTGCTGGAGCGCTACCTCTGGAGCGAGTGGGACCAGCAGCGCGCGGTGACCGCCGGGATCGCGCTGGGGCGTCTGCAGCGTCGGGACCCGCACGCGCGCACCGTGCTGCACGACATGGTCGGCCTGCGCAGTCCCCAGCGTCGACCGGCGCGCTGGGATCTCGACGGGCACTGGTGGCGCAACGTCACCCGCGTGCGGCGTCAGCTCTCCCCGACCCGCAAGGCCGCGCCGACCTCGCCGACTGCATCGGCCAGAGAGGCGCTCAGTCGAGGCCTGGCGCTCGCCGCAGAGGGCAAGGCGCAAGCGGCGCTGGGTTGCTACTCTCGATCGATCGCGCTGGATTCGAAATTCCTGCGGAGCTGGAACGCGCGTGGCCGATTACGGCTGGAGCTGAGTGATTTCAGCGGCAGTATTGCCGACTTTCGTCGGGCGATCGAGCTGGGCCCCAGAGTCCCCGGCGCGCACAACAACCTGGGCATCGCGCTGTCCGCCAGTGGGGATTATCCCGGGGCGGTGGCGGCCTACACCCGGGCCGTCAAGCTGGATCCGCGTTACTCGCAGGCCTGGAGCAACCGGGGCAACGCGCACAAGGCCGCGGGCAAGCTGGACCTCGCCCTGGCGGACTACTCACATTCGATCGGCCTGCGTCCGGACTTGCCGGAGGGCTACAACAACCGGGGGCTGATACGACTATTGCGCAACGATCCCAAGCGCGCGCTGGCGGACTTCACCAAAGCGCTCTCGCTGGATCCCGGCAGCCCCGGGTTGCGCTTCAATCGAGGCAACGCGCGCATGGTGCTGGGCAATCTGGATGGCGCGCTCCGGGATTACACACAGGTGATTGCAGCGCAGCCGCGTCATCATCTTGCGCTGCGCGCGCGAGCAAAGGTCCTGCGCCTGCAAGGGGACCTGCTGGGGGCGATCCGCGACTGCACGCGCGCCTTGAAGATCAAGCCTGGCGACCACAAGTCCCTGACCATTCGTGGATCCGCGCGCCAGGACCGCGGGGATCGGGACGGCGCGATGCGCGACTTTTCCGCGGCCATCCGGCAGGCGCCGAAGTATGCCCTGGCTTACTTCAACCGCGCGCTCGCTCGGCGCAAGGGCAAGGATCTGTCGGGTGCGCTGGCCGACTTCGACATGGCGATCAAGCTCGATCCGCGCAACCTGCAGGCGCGCAACAACCGCGGGATGATGCGTCGGAAGAGCCGGGATTTCGTCGGCGCCGAAGCGGACTTTCGCGCGGTGCTGGCGATCCAGCCCAGGTTCTGGCAGGGGTGGGGCAACCTGGCGCTGGTGCTGCGTGATCTCAACCAGCAGCAGGCTGCAATCGCGGCAATGCGCAAGGCGCAGGGCCTGGCTCCGAAGAAGTATCAGCAGAGTCTGAAGCGACTGATGGACTGGATCAAGCGTTGACGGCTTGCACCCGACGATAGGCGCGGCCGATCTCTGACGTGACCGATTGCCAGCCGAAGTCGGCCGCCCGGCGCTGACCCTTCTGCCGAAGCGACTCGCGCAGCGCCGGCTCGCTGCGAATTCGTTCGATGGCTGCGGCCAGCGCGGCCGGATCGCCTTCGGGACAGAGCAGCGCCGCGCCATCCGCGGTGGTCGGGATCTCGCCGGAGTCGCTGGCGACGACCGGCACGCCGGCGGCCATCGCCTCGAGGATCACGCGGCCGAGCTGCTCCTTCCAGCCGGAGTGGGTCAGCGACGGGACGCAGACCAGGTCCATTCGCTTGAGGTAACGGCCGACGTCGGCATGGGGCACGCGGTCGATCAGGCAGAGCTGCTGCTCCGGCCGACCAGCGGCCCACTGACGAAGCTGCGGCATCATCGGGCCGCTGCCGACGACCAGCAGCTGCGGTGGATCGGACAGACGCTCGAGGGCGGACATCAGCACCTGCACGCCCTTCTCCTGTTCCACGCGACCGAGCAGTCCGATGGTGAAGCGACCGGAGTGCCCCGGGATCTCGGCCGGTCTGGCGTCGCGGTAGAGGCCCAGGTTCATCCCGTGCGGGATCACCTCGATGGGCCCCTTGAAACCCTTGTCGGCAAACACCTGACCGACCTCGGCGTTGCCGGCGATCAGCAGGTCGGTGCGCGCCAGGGTGAAGGCCTCCATCCAGCGAAAGGGCTGGGGATACTGCTTGTTCAAGTTCTGGTAGCTGAAGCAGATCATCCGGTAACCGAAGATCCGCTTGAGCGCCGCGACCTGGAAACTGACGGGGCAGTAGGGCTCCTCGTCCACCTGCACCAGGTGCGGACGGTGGATCCGCAGCGCCTCGGTCAGGCCGCTGAGATAGAGGTGCAGGTTGATGTTGATCGCACCCTCCAGGACCGTCTGGCCGCGGCGAATGCGGTAGGCGCGGGGCCGCTGGCCCGGGCTGCCGTAGGTCTCACCGAGACTGCCTCGCCAGCGCCGCGGCATCAGCGCCATCAACTCGACATCCTCCAGTTCCGCCAGCCGGTCGAGCTTTTCCTGGTTGAGGCGGTTGAGGAACCAGTGGCCAATGATCAGTACGCGCACGGGCAAATCGTAGCAGTCTTTTGCTTGCACGGGGGTG
>CAZMLI010000196.1:0-2603 GCA_964566865.1 uncultured Planctomycetota bacterium | reverse complement strand
GCCGCCGGACTGGAGGACGGCAGCTTCGGCATGTGCGAGGAGACCGCAGTCTTCTTCCATGATGCCGCCGAGCGCGCCGACAACGAGGGGCGCGGGCTGGGCGAGGTGATGGGCGAGACGATCAACGACTCGGCGCTGCCCAACCGCGCGCAGTCGCTGACCGCGGCGGCGCAGCGGCTCGGCGTGAGCTGCGCGGTGATCGCGTCGCTGGGTACCGACATCATTCACATGCGTCACGGCGCGGACTGGGGACATACCGGCCGCGCCTGCCAGCACGACTTCGGCAAGGTCTGTTCGATGGTGGCCGACCTCGAGGGCGGTGTCTGGCTCAACATCGGCTCGGCGGTGATCCTGCCCGAGATCTTTCTCAAGGCGCTGACCGTGGCGCGCAATCTGGGTCACACCGTGCGCGACTTCACCACGGCCAATCTGGACATGCAGGACCACTACCGGCCGCGGGTCAACGTGCTGCAGCGGCCCGGCGGCGAGGGCATCATGCTCCTCGGACATCACGAGCTGATGTTGCCGTTGCTGCGGGTGGCCGTGCTGCGGGAGCTGGACCAGTGAGCGACGCGCTCGAAGCACTGATCCGGATCGAGCGGCCACGCGTGCTGGTGGTCGGGGATCTGATCATCGATCATTACGTCTGGGGCAACGTCAATCGGGTCAGCCCCGAGGCGCCGATCCAGGTGCTCGAGGTCTCCGCCGAGGAGGACCGGCTCGGCGGCGCGGGCAATGTCGGCGCAAACCTGGCGGCGCTCGATGCCCGGCCCGTACTGCTCGGCGTGCTCGGCGACGACCTCTCGGGCGATCGCTACGAACAGCTCTGCGCCGAGGCGGGGGTGGACGCCCGGATCCTGCGCATCGCCGACCGTCCGACGACGCGCAAGAGCCGCTTCATCGCGCACAGCCAGCAGGTCCTGCGCGTCGACCGCGAGGTGGTGCAGCCGCTGCTGCCGGAGCAGGCCGAGGAGCTGATCGGGATCGCCGAGACGCTGCTCGACGACGTCGATATCCTGCTGCTCTCCGACTACGCCAAGGGCGTGCTGAGCGAGGCGGTGCTGCAGCGCCTGTCGCAGGCGGCCCGCGAACGTGGACTGCCGGTGGTGGCCGATCCCAAGGCCGTCGACTTCAGCCGTTACAAGGGCGCGCATCTGATCACGCCCAACATTCGCGAGGCCTCGATCGCCCTGCGCCGACCGCTGGCCGACGACGCGGAGACCGTGCACGAGATGATGGTGCAGCTGATCGACGAGCTGTCGCTCGACAGCGTCGTCGTGACCCTCGGTCCGGCCGGCATCGCAGCGATGGAGAAGGGGCAGCAGCCGCTGTTCATCTCGGCGCGCGCGCAGGCCGTCTTCGATGTCTCGGGCGCCGGCGATACCGTGCTGGCCGTGCTCGGCATGTACCTGGCCAGTAACCGCTCGCTGTTCGAGGCGGTCGAGGCGGCCAACGCCGCCGGCGCGGTGGTCGTCGGCAAGCTGGGCACCGCCTCGGTCAGCCGCGACGAGCTGAAGCGCGCGCTCTCGGGCGGGGACGGCGTCGAGGGCGGCAAGCTGATCGGCGCCGGCGAGCTGTCGGAGATCATCAGCGATCTGCGCGAGGTGGGCACGCCGAGGATCGTCTTCACCAACGGCTGCTTCGACCTGCTACACCCCGGGCACGTGCGTTATCTGGCGGCCGCGCGCAGCGAGGGCGACCTGCTGGTGGTGGGCATGAACACCGACCGCTCGGTGCGGGAACTGAAGGGGCCGACCCGGCCGATCCAGCTCGAGACCGATCGCGCCGAGCTGCTTTGCGCGCTCGAAGCGGTGGACTACGTCGTCCTGTTCGACGAGCCCGACCCGCACGATTTGATCAAGGCGCTGCAACCCGACGTGCTGGTCAAGGGCGACGACTGGAAAGAGAAGGGCGCGATCGGCTCCGACATCGTCGAGGCACGCGGCGGCAAGGTGGTCTTCGTGCCTGTGGTGACCGGTTATTCCAGCTCCGCCCTGCTGGCGCGAATCCAGAAGGGCGAGGCGAGCGAATGAACCTGGACGACATCGGCAAGCGGCTGCAGAGTTCCGCAGACACCCTGGAGGCGCTGGTTCAGGCCGAGGGCGAGCGCATCGAGCAAGTCGCCAGGATGCTGGTCGAGGTCTTCGAGGGCGGCGGCTGGCTCTACCTGCTGGGCAACGGCGGCAGCGCCTCCGACGCCGAGCACATCGCCGCCGAGTTCGTCGGTCGTTTCCTCACCGAACGCCGACCGCTACCGGCGCTGGCCTTGACCACCAACTCCAGCCAGCTCACCGCGATCAGCAACGACTACGGCTACGAACAGGTCTTCTCACGCCAGATCGAGGCGTTCTGCAGCGAGGCCGATATGGTGCTCGGCTTCTCCACCTCGGGCAGCTCGCCCAACGTGCTGAGCGCGCTGCGCAGCGCCCGCAAGATCGGCTGCAAGACGATCGGCCTGACCGGCAACGACCCGAGCAAGATGCAACCCCATTGCGACGTGGTGATCGCCGTGCCCTCACGCGAGACCCCGCGCATCCAGGAAAGCCACATCACCATCGGTCACATCATCTGCGAGTACGTCGAGTCGCAGATGTTCGGCTAGC
>CAZMLI010000195.1:0-8545 GCA_964566865.1 uncultured Planctomycetota bacterium | reverse complement strand
GGGCACGGGCAGGGGCACGGGCACGTTCACGGGAGGCAGTGTCTAACATCCCTTTCCCCAGGCGTGGGCGACACATAGAATAGCGGCGTGGTCAATCCGGAGGAACCCAGCGACTCGACGGTTCGATATACCGATCGAGACAGCGAGACCGAACCCTCGCCGCCGCCCGGCGCCGTCGACCTTCCAGGCGACGAGTGGGCCTTGCCGACTCGAATCGGACCCTACGAGATCCTCTCGCGACTCGGCGACGGCGGCATGGGCGATGTGCTACTGGCTTACGACGAGACACTGCTGCGACAGATCGCGCTCAAGCGAATTCGTCCCGACCGGCTCGACGATGCCGACCTGCGCCAGCGGTTCGAGGTCGAAGCCCGCGTGACCGCGCGGTTGCAGCACCCCTCCGTGCTGCCGGTCTATCACTACTCCCTGCATGACGCGAGCGCCTACTACACGATGCGCCCGGTGGAGGGCTTCACGCTCAAGGAGCTGGTGGGGCGACTCGCGCGGGAGGGGCAGGCCCGGGAAGCCTGGCCCACCGCCCGCATCGTGCGTCTGTTTCTGCAGGCCAGCAATGCGGTCGCGTATGCCCACTCACGCTCGGTGATTCACCGCGACCTCAAGCCGTCCAACATCATGATCGGGCCGTTCGAAGAGGTGCTCGTGCTGGACTGGGGCATGGCCAAGGTAAGCGGCCAGGCGCCCGACGAGCCGCCGATCGAGCTCGAACGGCTACACAAGCTGAAGACCGAAACCGAGTCCCAGATCCTGGTCGGCACGCCGACCTACATGGCGCCCGAGCTGTTCGAGGGCGCGCCGGCATCGCCCGCGTCCGATCAGTTCTCGCTGGGCTTGATCCTCTACGAATTGCTGGCCCTGCGACCGCCATGGCACGCCGACACCATCGCCGGCCTGCTGCGGGCGATGCGCACCCCGCCCACCTCTCCGACGCTGCTACAGCCCGGACGCAACATTCCGCACGCGCTGTCCGAGATCGTGCTGCGCTCGCTCTCCTGCGAAGCCGAGCAGCGCTTCGGGTCGGTCACCGAGTTTGCCCAGGAGGTCGCGGGCGTGCTTGAAGGACGCGCGCCCTGGCGCGCAGACAGGGAGTCCGATCAGCGCCGTCACTGGCGGGTGGCCAACGGGCGCCACAGCCTCAAGGCAGACATCCTCACCCTGCGGTCGCGCGGCGCGGATGCGATGCTGCGCTACTTCTACACCCGGCGGCTGACCGACAACATCCAGATCGAGTTCGAGATCAACCTGCGCAAGGGCAATAACGAGCTGGCGGTCTGCCTCAACACCGCGCTGACCAGCGACGGCCAGCTCGGCGACGGCTACAGCCTGCAGGTCGTGCCCGGGCGCCGACGCACGCTCTCGCTGCTGTGCAGCGGGCGCGCCGTGGCCGGCGCCAAGAGCCCGACCTACGAGACGGGCGACTGGTACCGGATTCAGGTTCGCCGCGAAGAGAACCGGCTCTCGCTGACCGTCGAGGACCGGGAAGTCTATGTCTACAGCGACCCGATCCCGCTGACCGGCGGCTACATCGGATTTACCGGACGCAGCAACGGCCTGCGCATTCGCAACCTGCGCATCCTGACCAAGGGCAGCAGCGCGCGCATCTCCTGCCTGGCCGTGCCGGACGCGCTGTTCAACCGGGCGCTGTATCAGGAAGCACAGGGCGAATACGAGGGCATCGCCGCAGCACACGAGGGTCGCCGTGAGGGCCGCATCGCGCAGTACCGCGCGGTGCTCTGCCAGCTGCGCCAGAGCGAGCACGAGCCGGATCCGGAACTGCGCCAGCTCTTGCTCGAGGAGGCCCTGGAGAGTCTGCATGCGCGAACGGAGGTCAACGACTCCTGCCTCGTCGCGCTGGCCCGCGCGATGATCGCGGGCGCGATGGGCCAGACCGCCGAGAAACGCGAAGCGCTGGCGGCCGCGCTCGAGGCTTACCCAGGGGACCCTCATCTACCGGCGGTCCAGGAGTGGATTCTGGGCAAGCTGCACTCGCTGACGCCCGACAGCCGGCACGTGCTGGCCGAACTGCTGCCACTCGCGATCGCGCACTGCATGAGCAACTGGGGCGGGCGGGTGATCCGAGAGCGGGTGCACAGCATCCGCAGCAGCTGGGAGACGCCGCCGTTTCTGACCGGCCGCGGCAAGTTCAAGGAGAGCGACCCGGTCAGCCACGCCGAGGCCTCGATGCTGCTCGCCTTCTGGGCTGGCCGACACCTGCTGATCACCGAGACGATCTCGGAGCTGGTCGAAGACGGGCTGCTCAAAGGGCACCACATCAGCGACAGCGTCTTCGCCCTGCTCGAGCTCCAGCGCGTCGAGGAGGCGGCCGATGTGCTGAGCCTGACCCGCGATCCGGCACAGGCCGATTTGCAGAGCAAGATCGGCAAGGCCTGGCAACTGTGCGTGCCCGCGGTTGCCGCCATGCAGGGAGAGCTGGAGCTGGCGCTCGATCACTTCAAAAAGCTGCCCGCCGACAAGACCGACCGGGGCTACAACAGCCTCAGGCTCTGGCTGGCCCGGGCCGCAGCCTCGCTGGACGGTCCGGCGCTGAGCCTGAAAATTCTCCAGCGCCAGGGGGCGCGGGACCTGTTCGCCCGGGAGCAACGCGCCTGGTTTCATCTGCTCTGCCGGGATCCGGAACGGGCCAATCAGGAACTCGAGCCGTTCATCGAACGGGGCGATCATCGCAACGGACGCAACCTGTCGAATCTACTTCACGGCGTCGCGCTCAAGGTCCAGGGGCTGGTCGACTCGGGGCAGCGCGTCTTCAGTTATCTGGATTCACCTGACCGCCCCCGCACCTGGACCCTGGGCTCGCACTTTCTCGCCGGCCGGATCCACCCCGAGCGGTTCCTGGCCGACTCCCTGCCCTGGGAGCGCTACTGCCTGCGCGCGCAGCTGCAGCTGGCGGCGACAGCGCTCGACACAGCGCCCGATCCGTTCGTCGATCGGCTGAGCGCTCGCTGATGGAACCGGGCACCATCGTCCACGGCTGCAAGATCATCGGACGCCTGAGCCAGGGCGGCATGGGCACCGTCTACCGGGCGGTCCAGCAATCGGTCGACCGCGAGGTGGTGATCAAGCTGCTCAAGCAGATGTGGCTCGACGACGACGAGTTCGTCAAGCGCTTCTGGCAAGAAGCGGTCGCCGCCGCCAAGCTGAACCACCCCAACATCGTCCAGATCCATGACCAGGGACATCACCAGGGGCAGCCGTTCATCGTGATGGAGTACGTGCCGGGCACGGACGTCGCGACGCTGATTCACCAGCAAAAAACGCTCAGCGTCCCGCAGGTGCTCGAGATCTTGATCCAGACCGCGGCGGCCCTCGGCGCGGCCCACGATGCGGGGATCGTGCACCGCGACATCAAGCCGGGCAACCTGCTGGTGACGCCCGAAGGCCAGGTCAAGCTGACGGACTTCGGCATCGCGATGCTGTTCGGGGAGGATGCCACCCGGCTGACGCAGACCGACTGCCTGATCGGCACGATGCAGTACATGGCCCCGGAGCTGTTCGATGGCAGCAAACCCTCCCCCGCCAGTGATATCTACTCCCTGGGCATCACGGCCTACCACATGCTCGCCGGCGAGCGCCCCTTCGAAGGCCGGAATACGCTCAAACTGATCTCCAAGCACATGTATGATGACCCTCCGCCGCTGCAAACGCATAACCCACTGGTGCCGGAGCAGCTCTGCGGGTTGATCGCGAAGATGATCGAGAAACAGCCAGGCGACCGGTTCTCGAATTGCCGTTCGCTCGAATTGAACGCCCGCAAGCTGCAGCGGCTGCTGGGCCTGGCCGAGGCGGACTCCGCCGCGGCCTTTACCGAGCTGTCGATCATCCGTCTCAAGACGACGAAGCAGGCGCGAAGCCTGGAGCGGCGCAGGCGTCTGTTGCCCTGGATGGTGGCAGGCGCGTTGCTCGCGTTATCGGTGGTGCTCGGCTGGTGGTTGTCGGAGAAGGTTGGATGAAGCAGGTCACGATCGTCGATTACGGGATGGGCAACCTGCGCAGCGTCGCCAAGGCCTGCGAAGCCTGCGGGGCGCAGACCAGCCTGGCCACGCGGCCGGAGCAGGTGGCGCAGGCGGAGCGCCTGGTGCTGCCCGGCGTGGGTTCGTTCGGTGACGCGATGCGCGCGCTCGACCGGCAGGGCCTGGTTGAGCCGCTACGCGCCTATCTGGACTCCGGGCGGCCGTTCCTGGGCATTTGCCTGGGCCTGCACCTGTTGTTCGAGTCGGGTGACGAGGGCGGTGGCACCGAGGGCCTCGGCCTGCTCAAGGGGCGGGTGGTTCGCTTCAGCGAGCCCGCAGCCAGTGGTGCCCAGGCCGAGCGCTTGCCGATTCCGCACATGGGCTGGAACACCGTGCACTTCAGCCAGCCTGACGATCCGTTGCTGGCCGGCATCGAGGACGGCGCCTACCTCTATTTCCTGCACAGCTACTACGTGCTGCCCGCCGACGCGGTGACGCTGACCGAGACGCCGTATCCAGAAAACTTCTGCTCCTCGATCTCAGTCGGATCGATCCGCGCGACCCAGTTTCACCCAGAAAAAAGCCAGGCGCTGGGGCTGCGCATCCTGCGCAACTACCTACAAATAAAACCGCAGTAGGAAGGAGTTGCCACCCCCCCCATTCGAATGGTAATCTTACCGAAAATTCTATCGGAATGGAGGGATAGGAATGACGTACACGGTGACTGGTCGATGCGTGGACTGCCGCTACACGGATTGTGTGGAAGTCTGCCCGGTTGACTGTTTCTGGGAGATCGAAGAGCCAAAGATGTTGGTCATCGATCCCAACACCTGCATCGACTGTGGCGCATGCGTGCCGGTCTGCCCAATCCAGGCGATTTACCCCGAGGACGAGGTGCCGGAGTACTACACAAGCTACACCGAGCTCAACGCCGACAAGTGGGAAGATGGCGAGAACTGCACCGAGACAACCGGTGCACTCGAGGGCGCCAAGGATATGGACGCCATCAAGGCCGCCGAGACTGCCGACGGACATCCCGACATCGAAGATCCGTAGCCCGCCCCGCGCGTTCGCTACTTTTCCTTCAACCAGGCCCGCCAGAACACGGCGGCTTTCTTGACCGCTTCTTCCCCCGGTTCGGGCGGGAGCTGGTGGGCCTTTGCCGAAACCCGCTGCAGTTGAAGATGGGCCAGGAATGCATACCTTGGCCGGGGCGCCGTCTCGAGTAGCTCGATCAGCCGCAGCCCCGCCTCCCGCTGGTACTTGCGGTCTACGCGGTAGAGATAACAGGCCGCCACCCCCTGCACGGCAGGGTCCACATCGTAGCGCATGTGGTGCCGCAGCTTGGGCACCTTCTCGGTCGACTGGCTACCACTCAGCTGCCGCAGCCCGGCCAGACGCGTCGGGCCGTCCGCTGACTGGAGCTCCTGGACCCAGAGCGCGACCGGCACGTCGTCGAATTCCGAGATCGCCTCGCGGTAGGTTTCCGGGTTGAGAAACTGCCCGGCGCCCTTGTACTGGCTGGACGGAAACCGGGTCACCTTGACCGTCACCATGCCGGCGATCAAGAAGGTCGGCAGCAGCAGCAGCAGCAGCCCACGCAGATTGATCCGCTTCTCGTCCTCCCCCTCACGGATCATCCCGACCCGGCTGACCAGGATGCCGATCTCGTAGAGAAAGCAGAACGGCAAGGCCAGCATGATCTGCGTGAACACGTCGGGTGGGGTCAGGATCGCCGCCAGGATGAAGCCGAAGAGGATCGCAAAGCGGCGCTTCTCGGCGAACTGCTCCCAGCTGACGACGCCGATCTTGGTCGCGAACAACATCACCAGCGGCAGCTCGAAAATCAGTCCCGTGATCAACGAGAGGGTCAGGAAGAACGAGATGTGCTCGCTGACCTGGATCATCGGCGTGATCGCCGCGTCGCCGCCAAAGGCGAGCAGGAACTTCAGCCCGAAGGGCATCATCAGGAAGTAGAAGAACAGCACGCCCGAGACGAACGATAGCAGGCTGGTCGGGGCGAAGGTCAGCACGTAGCGCCGCTCCGAGTCATAGAGACCCGCCGCGACGAAGGCCCAGGCCTGATACAGCAACAGCGGACTGGAGACGAAAACCGCCGCCACCGCGGACAGCTTGAGATAGGCGATGAACTTTTCTTGGGCCCGCGTGAACACCACCTGCGGCGTGTAGCCCAGCTCGCTGAGCGTATCGATCATCGGGTCGAGCACGAAGCTCATCAACGGCTCGGAGAAGTGGAAGCAGACCAGGAAGGTCCCGAACAGTCCGATCAGCGAGAAGATCAGCCGCGCCCGCAGCTCATCCAGGTGTTCGCCGAAGCTCAGCTGGAGCTGATCGGGGCCGCCTGGGATAGGCGGATCAGCAGGGCCAGCCTCATCCACCGGGCCCAGTTCTGAGCCTGGGCCTTGCCCTTCAGTTGGGGGGTCGGGGGGCGGCGGCTCCTCCCCGCCCGTCGATGGCGTCTCGCCATCTCCTCCAGCGGACGCCACGACCGGGTCCTAGTTCTTACCGAGAACCTGCAGCAGCTCGCGCTCGCTCATCTTGGGAATACCGAGCTCCTTGGCCCTCTTGAAGTCCTTGTCCTTCTCATATCCCAGACCGAGCACGATGAAGTCGGTGCGCTCGCTCACCGCGGGATGAACCTCGTCGCCGAGCTCCATGATCAGCCGCTTGGCCTCTTCGTTCTTGTAGGAGCTGGTCAGCTTGCCGGCAAAGACGAAGACGCGCTTCCGGGTCTTGTCGTAGAGCCGATTGCGCAGCATGTCGCCCGAGCCCAGCGGGTCGATTCTGAACTCGCGCAGGATGTGGTCGGAGATCCGGTTCTTCTGCGACATCTTGTAGTAGCGGCCGCGATACCAGCGCTCGATAATACGCGCCTTCGACATCCGCTCTCCGACCTGGAGGATCTGGATCTTGCCGCGCGGCGTTTCCTTGCCGCCCTTCTTGTAGCGAAAGACCTCGAACAACATGCCGTCGAGCAGGCGATCCTTGCGATTGAGGTTGACGTAGCAGGTGTCGTTGTCGGCCGATGAGCTGTAGACCTCGCCGTCCGGCTGCTTCTGATCCTTCTTGATCACCGTGTTGGTGAAGACCCGGACCTGCTCCTCGAGCGTCTTCAGCCCCTTGGTGATGCTGGCGAAAGTCTTCTTCAGCTCGGCGATCTTGACCTTGTACTTCTCGCTGGTGTTGAAGAGCTTGGTATTCAGCCGTTGCTTCAGGTTGAGCGCCGAATCGACCTTCTTGCGCTCGGAATCCCGCTGGGCGAGCAGTTGCTGCCGCAGCGTGATATTCGACTTCCGCTGACGCGCCGCCTTCTTGCGCGCCGCATCGAGCTCGGTGTTCAGCTTCTTCAGCGCTTCGGCTTCCATTTCGCGCGCCTTGCTCAGGCTGCCGCCCTCCTCCTTGCGCACCGCGCCCTGCAGTTCGGCCTGCTTCTTCTGCAGCACGTTGATCCCGTTGTCCGCGTCGTTCAGCAGGTTCGTGACCTTGGTCTCGAGCTTGCTCACCGCGGCGTTCATCGTCAAGATGTTGCTCTGCTTGACCGGGTCGGTCGGGTCGATCGGCGTCATGTCCAGCTTGAGGTCAGAGACCACCCCGTTGAGCGTATCGGCGATCGACTCCAGGTTTGTTTCCGCACCGTCGCCCGTGTAGTAACCGGTGACATGCGACAGCTTCTGCAGATCGCCCCGCAGCTCTTCGTTTTTTTCCTGCAAGTTGACGACGGTATCCTGCTCAGCGCGAAAAGTGCTGCGCTCCTGGACGTTTTCGGTCGCGGTTTTCCAGCGGATGTCCGCCGCATTCCACTTGGTGTAGAACGCGAACGCCACCGATGCGGTCGCCAGCCAGAGCGTGACGAAGACGATCGCGAGGATGTCGAACGGGTGTGCCGCCGCTGGAAACCGATTTCTCTCAGATCCGTTGATCATTGACCTTGCTCCTGCCTAGTAGGCGATAAATTCGCGCAGCTGATCGACCGTCAAGACCTCGATGTTGAGGTCGCGCGTCGCCTTGAGGAAATCCGCGTTGTTCGCGTAATCGGTTTCCACGATGACCAGGTTGGTCCAGTGGGTGAGCTTCTCGTCGATCTTGGCGCCGAGCCGCTCGAGCATCTTCTTGTAGAACTTCAGCCGCTTGCCGTAACGCGGGAACTTGCCGATGAAGCAGACGCGGGTCTGCTGGTTGCGCAGCGTCACCTCGCTCGGGGTGCGATAGATCTTGTTGAAGATCTTGTCGCCCTGCGCGACCGGCGAAAAACGGTCGGCCACATCCAGCATTCGCACCTGACTGATGTCGTGCTTGACCTTCAGCACCTGCACCTTGGCCCGATAGGTCCAGAAGTCGCCTGCGGCCGGGCTGAAGACGAAGAAGATCAGTCCGGGCTGGACCTTGTCCTTGCGGCCGATGTTGATCCAGGCGCCCTTCGTATCGGAGAAGAGGATCTCGCCGTCCGGCTTGTCCGTCTCCACCGTGCTCAGGATCAGCTCCGCGCGGCTGGCGTACTGCAGCTTGTTGCGCTTCAGCTTCTTCTTGCCCAGCTCGCG
>CAZMLI010000194.1:0-8573 GCA_964566865.1 uncultured Planctomycetota bacterium | reverse complement strand
CCGCATCGAGGGCACCGTTCTGATAGAACCCGCGATCGCGCGCGAAGAACAGGATCAGCGCCGCGCGCGCGGGATCGACCGCCAGATCCACCTCGGGCAGTTTGCCCGGCCGCTCCAGCGGCAAACCCGCCCGAAAAGTCAGCAGAACCTGCTTGAGCAGCTGCTCGAACGGCACTCGCGCGCCTCGCTCGCTGGATGCCGGCCAGGGATCTGCGAGCGCCTGGATCCGGCCACGGTCGCGCAAGAAGGCCCGCCGCCGTTTTCCGCGGGTTGCCTCCGCCAGAATCTCGAGCGGCACGCGAGCCCAGCGCACCACCAGGCCAGCGGTCAACGGGATCAGCAGTCCCCGCTCCAGTAGCGCCTGGCCCGCCTGTCCCGCCAACCGGGCATCGTCCAGTTCCGGCAGCAAGACACCCCCGCCACGACAAAGCTCGAGCGGGCGCCCGGAGAGCGCCTCGCCAAACAGCTCCCGCTCCGCCTCGGGCAGCCGCTCGAGGGTTTCCTTCCAGCCACGTAGCGCGGCGCGATAAAGCCTGGCCCGTCCGGCTGGTGACGGATCGTCGGGCAGCTGCCAGAGCGACTGACAGCGCGCCAGCGACGACGCGGGCAGGTCTTCGAGATGGCCCAGCAAGGTCGCCAACCGCCCACCCGCGCGCAGTCCCAGCTGCGCCAGGGCAAATCGGACCTCCAGTGGAAGCAGGGCCACCTGCCCGTGCGGCGTGTTCTCGCGGATCGCCAGCCCGGCCTCCAGCAGCGGAGCCAGGTAGCGTACATGGTCACCCAGCAACCGCAGCGGCATCGACTGTCCGACATGCGCCAGTCGCTCGAGTAGCAACCGAGCCTCCGGGGACAGCGCCTGGAGCAAGCAGGCGGTCACCCCTGGCTCCGACAGGTCTGGCCCGGCGCCGTCTCCGTCTGGGTCTTTGTCTTCGCCTGGCACCTGCCCCGCCAAGCTGGCAAGTGGAATCGCCAGCCGATCGAGCATATCGGCCTCGGCCGGCCCTGGTGGCAGCAGAGATGCCTCGGGCGGTGGAATGCGTGGGGTCATGTCGCGCAACAGTCTGCCTGAAACCGCAAGTGAATGCCAATATCTGGGGATCCGGCCAGCACAAGGCACTATATCTGGTGATACTACTGCGTCAAGACGTGAGCCAGGACGTGAGTCGCCATCGGAAAGGGAGTCGGCTCGTTTCAACACACCCCAATGATACAGCTGGCTGCGACATCAGCTCCTACTCCTGCGCCTTGTAGACAACGCTCACCGTGACCGGCTCCGCATCCAGCGTCCCGCGCCGGGGCATCAGCCGCTGCTCCTCCACCTTGAGAAAGGAGAGTGAGCCCAGGTTCTCCATGCCGCGATGCTTCTTGGACGGGATCGAGTTCGGCGTGCAGCGGTAGGTCACCTCCAGCACACCGACGCCACCCTGGTTGGTGTCCAGGTGGATCAGATGATTGGCGCGCACGGGCGCCCGCTCCTCGATGGCGTCGATCTCCTCCTTGGACAGGCGGATCAGCGCGTAGCGGTAGATCTTGTCGCTGGTGATGCGGGTCAGCGTGCGCGCCTCGGCGCTACCGATGTAGACGCTGAAATCTAATGGTTGGTCCGTTGCAGCCAATCGGATCAGGCATTGCGCTGCCAGGATCGCGGCGGTGCGCCGTCCACCGACGGTGTGATGGTAACCAAAGCGCTCGTAGAACTTGGCCTCCAGCTGCTCCGCCTTGGCCTCCCCCTCCTCGTAGAGATGCCGCTTGAGGTAGTTGAAGCGATGCCCCATCCGCTCGACGGCGTCCTCGACCAGACCTTCGATCCGCACACGAAAGTGGGTCAGCGCGTAGCGCACCTGTCGCGTGCTGCGCGAGTCCTGCTGCACCACCAGACCGTAGTCGACCTGGGTCAGCCTGCAGAGCAATTCCTCGAAGCCCGGCCGCCCGGCATAGGTCGACGCGACCTCGAACTGCGTCAGAAAATCATCGTCGAACATGCGCGAGCTGGCCAGCTGCTCCTTGCGAACCCGACACTTCTCCCGGGTACGAATGTGCTTCTTGCTCTCGGCGGGCAAGATGCCGTCGACCAGCAGCACCAGCCCATTGTTGTGCAGCATCACTTCGGACTCGGGCAGCCCCGAACCGGCGGCGCCCGACTTGAGTTCGCGCATGTCGACGAACGGATACTCCACCCCCTGCGAGAGAAACTTCTCCAGCGAATCGACCAGCATCAGATCGATCAGGATGTGGTCGAGCAGGCCGCGCACGCTTTCGAAATCCAGTTCGACGGGAGCTGGCTCGCGATCCTCCCGCTTCAACTTCGCCGTGCTCTTCTTTCGCTCAGAGATCGCGCAATACCTCGCGTGCAGCGTTGGCCCCGGGGCGACAGCTGATTCCCCCGCCAGGATGCACGCCCATGCCGCAAAGATAGAGCTTGTCGATCGGCGTCTGATAACCGGCCCAGCCCGGCATCGGCCGCATGAAGAACAGCTGATCGAGCGCATGTTCCAGGTGGGCCGGGTGGCCGTCGGTGACACCAAATCTGCGCCCCAGGTCATCCGGGGTCAGCACCTCCCGATGCAGGATCGACGCGGGAACATTGGGGGCCTGCTCGGCCAGCGTCCGGACCACCGCATCGCCCAGCGCTTCTCGATCGGCCTGCGGCGGCACATGGTGTACCAGCAGCGAGAGCACGTGCTGCCCGGCGGGCGCCATCGTGGGATCGGTGACCGACGGGATCAGCAGCTCGAGCATCGGCCGCTCCGGCGCGCGGCCGTACTTCACGCCGTCGAAGGCCCGCTCCAGATCGTCCAGCTCTGGTCCGATGTGGATCCGCGCCCGATGCTGCTCCGCCGGCGCCAGACCGGGGCGACAGCTGAAGTCGGGCAGCTCGCCGACCGCCAGGTGCACCTTGGCCGTCGTGCCGCGCGTGCGGCAGTTGCGCACCAGCTGCGCGAAACCGGGTGCCAAGCGGTCGGGGCCGACCAGCGCAAAGAAGGTCTGCTTGGGATCCACCCCCGAGACCACGACGTCCGCCCCCAGCTGCTCCCCGCCGGCCAGCCGCACGCCGCCGGCCCGGCCCTGGCTGACTTCGATCCGCTCGACGGGGCAGCCAGTCCGGATCTCGGCCCCGGCCTCGACCGCGCAAGCCGCCAGCGCGTCAGTCAGATTGCCCATGCCGCCGGCCAGCAGCGCGGCGCTCGAGCCGGCCGCGCGCATCAACAGCGTCGCGACGCTGCCGGCCGACCAGGGACCCATCCAGCTCCAGTGCAGGGCGGGCGCGACCAGCATCGCGCAGAGCAGCTCGCTCTCGAACCACTCGCGCATGAAGTCGGCGCCGCACATCGGTCCGACCCGCAGGATCTCCTGCTTCAGCTTGCTGTCCTGTCGCCAGAATTCCCGGCCCAGCTTCAGCGCCCGCCCCAGTTCGGCGCGCTTCAAGCTGCCGGGCAGCGGCGGTGTGCTTGCGCGGATCGTGCGAACCAGCGGCGCGATCCGGTCCATCCAGGCCAGGTAGCGCAGATAGCTCTCGGCATCGGCCGCGCTGCGTTCGGCGATCGCGGCGTGGGCCGCCGTGCGGTCAGCCGGCAGCATCAGCGAGCCGTTGTTCGCCGTCGGTGCGAAGGCGCCCAGCCGTTCCGGAAGCCGCCTCAGGCCATGGGCCTCGAGTCCGAGCGACTCGACCACCTCGTCACAGAGCAAGGGACAGCTGTGCAGGCCGCTCGAAACCCGGAAGCCGGGGAAGAACTCCTCGGTCGCACAGAATCCGCCGATCCGCTCACGCCGCTCGAGCACCAGGACCGCATGCCCCGCCCGCGCCAGTGTAGCCGCGACGGTCAAACCGTTGTGACCGGCGCCGATGACGATCACGTCGGCCACTATCCGCCTCCGCCCGTACCGCGAAAGCGCCTCAGGTCGCTGAGGATTTCCCGGGCGGCGTTCATCCCGGGCGCTCCCATCACGCCGCCGCCAGGATGGTTGCCCGAGCCACACAGATAGAGGTTGCCGATCGGCGTGCGATAGTCGGCGCAACCCGGCAGTGGACGGTTGAAGAACAGCTGCTCGAGCGACATCTCGCCGTGAAAGATGTTGCCCTCGGTCAGCCCGAATTGCTGCTCCAGGTCCCAGGGCGTCAGCACCTGACGGTGCAGGATCGAATCGGCGATGCCGGGACAGTACTCGGCCAGCGTCTCGATCACCGTGTCGCCGAACGCTTCGCGCTGCTCCGGCCAGGGCGCGCCCTTGAGCTGATAGGGTGCATACTGGACGAAGATCGACATCACATGCTTGCCCGGCGGCGCCACGCTGGGGTCGCTGAAGGAGGGCATCACGATGTCGAGGAACGGCCGACGGGAGAAGCTGCCGTACTTGGCCTCGTCATAGGCGGTCTCGAGGTAGTCGATGCTCGGGGCGATGGCGACCGAGCCCTTGAGGTGCGGTCCGTCGCCGGGCAGACAGGCGAACTCAGGCGCGCGATCGAGTGCCAGATTGACCTTGCCCGAGCTGCCGCGGAACTTGTAACGCTGGATCCCGCTGACCAGCTCGCTGTCGAGGTATTGCGCCCCCACCAGACGGATGAAGGTCCGGTGCGGATCGAGGCTGCTGACGACCAGCTTCGAACGAACTTCCCGGCCGTTCTCGAGCACGACGCCCCGCGCCCGGCCACCCTCGACGATCACCTGCTCGATCGGCGCCTCGGTGACGATGCGCGCCCCGTGCGCCCGGGCCGACGAGGCGATCGCGTCGCTCAGCGCGCCCATGCCCCCGCGGGCCAGCCCCCACGACCGCAGCGCGCCATCGATCTCGCCCATGTAGTGGTGCAGCAGGACGTAGGCCGTACCGGGAGACCGCACGCCCAGAAAAGTGCCGATGATGCCGCTGACCGACATCGCCGCCTTCAGCGGGGCGCACTCGAACCAGGTGTCGAGAAAGTCGACCGCGCTCATGCTGAACATGCGCAGCTGGTCGAAGATCTCCGACTGCTCCAGCTTGCGAAAGCGGTTGCCCAGGCCCAGCATCCGGATCGCGTCCGCCAGCTTGGGCGCGGCCACATTCGGCGGCGTCATCGACAGGATCGGCTTGGCGAAACGCGCCAGCTGCACCATGTTCTGCCCGAACTCGCAGTAGGTCTCGGCGTCCTTGCGCGAGAAACGCGACAGCTCGCGGTAGGTCTGCTCCGGATCGGCCCAGCGCGCCAGGTAGTTGCCATCCGGCAGCGGGTTGAGCGTCGACTCCAGCGGCAGGATCTGCAGTCCGTGCCGGGCGAGCTCGAGGTCGCGAATGATCTCGGGTCGCAGCAAGCTGACCACATAGGAACAGACCGAGTACTTGAAGCCGGGATAGAGCTCTTCGGTCACGGCGGCGCCGCCGACCAGATGACGACGCTCGAGCACCAGCACCTCGAGACCCGCACGCGCCAGGTAGGCCGCGTTGACCAGGCCGTTGTGACCGCCGCCGATGACGATCGCATCGTAGCTGCGGTTCAAACCGGCGGACACGCGCGTTTCCTCGCAGGATCGAAGAAGGGTCGCTTGACGACCCGGGCAGAGATCCTGTAGCGCACCGCCTCGACCGTGGCCTCGATCCAGAGCCGCGTGCCTGGGGCCGCACAGGATGCGGGCACGGTCGCCAGCGCGATGTTGCGCTTGAGCAGCGGGCTCCAGGTGCCGCTGGTCGCCTGGCCGACCTGGCCTCGCCGACCGTACACCGGCAACGCGGTGCGCCAGGCGGCCACCGGCAAATCGGGCGGCATGTCATGTTTCTCGAACAGCGCCTCCAGCTCGCTATAAGAGCTCTCGAGGCCGACCGTCCGCCGCGGCGGGCCCCCGCGCGCCTGCTCGGCGAGCAACGCCTCCTGCCCGACGAACCAGTCCCGCCGGAGCTGCACGGTCCAGCCCAATCCGACCTCGTACGGGCTGTAACGCTGCTGGTCGTTGACCGCCAGGCGGGCGCTGTGGAAGTCGACGTCGATCAGCACGAAGCCGGCCTCCAGCCGCGTCATGTCCAGCGCGTCCAGCCCGGCGGGCATCAGCCGGTGCGGCTCGCCCGCATTCATCAAGGCGTCCCACAACGTCTCGGCGTCGCTGGGATCGACCCACAGCTCGTAGCCCAGATCGCCGGTAAAACCGGTTCGCGTGATCACCCCCTCGCAGCCGCCCAACCGGGCCCGGGTGCAGCCGAAGAAGGACAGCCGGTCGATGTCGGTCTCGCTGATCGCGCGCAGGACCCGGCCCGCGCTCGGACCTTGCAAGGCCAGCGCCGCCACGTCGCGAGTCGTATCCTGGACCCGCACCTCCATCCCGTCGGCGTTGCGCGACAGCCAGGCCAGTGAGGGATGGGCCGAGGTGATCCGGTAATGCCCACGCTCCAGATGCGCGACCGTGCCGTCGTCGATCACCTTGCCCGCTTCGTCGCACCAGCAGCAGTAGGTTGCACGACCGACGCGCAGCTTGCCGATGTCGCGGGACATCACGCGGCGCAGCAGGCGCAAGCTGTCCTTGCCCTGCACGTCGTACTTGAACAGCGGGCTGACATCGATCAGTCCAGCCGCGTGGCGAAAGGCCATGTACTCCGGATGGTGGCAGCTACCGTAGCGCGAGACCGCCAGGTAACCGGCCCATTCTTTCCAGGCATAGGACGTGCACAGGGCCGAGGTACGACTGTGGAAGGCTGTCGGTTCTCCCATCTCTGCCGACTCTTACATCAATCGTTTCGTTTTTCCAGCACCATCAGAAAGCGGATCCCGGTCAGGTGCTTGCGCACGATCTGCGGGATCAAGCGCTCCGCCTGCAGCAACACTCGGACGATCGGCCCGAACAGGTAGGCGCGGTAATTGAAACCGCCCGACGCCGGGTAGGCAAAGAAGTCAAAATACTCGAGCCGCAGGATGCGTAGCTGCGGCAACTCGGCTTCGAACCGGGCGCGATGTTTCTCGAGGCAGAGCCAGGGCAGCGCGCCGTTGGCCCAGTTGAACTCTTCCGCCGCCGGGCGCGGCCCCCAGGGATCGTCCGACAGCACGCAGGCTTCGTGGTGCAGGAAGCGATAGACCAGATAACCCCAGAGGCTGATGTACGGTTCGACCAGCACCAGCCGACCGCCGGGTGCCAGCACACGCGCGGCCTCGCGGAAGAAGGCGATCGGATCGGGCAGATGGTGCAGCACATCTTGCCCGACCAGGTTGCGCAGCCCGCCGTCACGCAACGGCAACTGCTGCGCGTCGGCCAGCAGGTCGACCCACGGCGTGCCGAAAACGTCGCTGCAGATCAGACCGTCGTCGGCCTGTCGCTCCCGCAAGTAGTCGCGGAAGAACCCGCCGCCGGCGCCGATCTCGAGCGTCGGCCCACCCGTCGCGCGCTGCCGATCCAGCCGTTCGAAGTAGCGCCGATAGATCGCGCGCAGCAGCGGTTTTCTCTGCCAGACCTCGCGCTGCGCCTGGATCTCTTCGTCGTAGGGGATTTCGACAGCTTTCATCCGACGTAAGGGTATCATGCCCAGATGTCTGCCGTGATCCTCAAGAAAGGGCACATCAAGCCCCTGCTGCATCGACATCCGTGGGTCTACGCCAGCTCCATTTCGCGGATCGAGGGCGACCCCCAGGACGGCGACGAGCTGGACGTGCGCGGTCCCGACGGGCGTTTTCTGGCTCGCGGTTTCTATAGCGGACACTCGCAACTGCGCGTGCGCGTCTACGCCTTCGAACAGCGCGTCGCGCTGGATGCGGCACTGATCGAGCAGCGCATCGCCGAGGCCCAGCGCTTCCGCCAGCAGGTGCTCGGCTTGCCGGACGAACGCACCGACGCCTACCGCGTGGTGCACGGCGACGCCGACCGGCTGCCCGGCCTGGTGATCGACCGCTTCGCCGACCGGGTCAGCCTGCAGATCAGCTCCGTCGGTTTCGAGCGCCGACGCGAGGCAGTGCTCGCCGCCATCGAAAAGGTGCTGGCGCCGACCAGCGTGCACGAGTCCGCCGATCCGACAACCCGCGAGAAGGAAGGCCTGCCGCCGCTGGTCGAAAGCGAACCGGCGCAAGTCGAGATCCAGGAGCGCGGACTGAAGTTCAGCGTCCGTCTCGGCGAGGGTCAGAAGACCGGCTTCTACTGCGACCAGCGAGAGAACCGGGCGCTGGTCGAGAAGTTGGCTAGCGGCCGACGCGTGCTCGACGGCTTCTGCTACACCGGCGGCTTCGCGCTCTCGGCAGCCCGCGGCGGCGCGCATGACGTCACCGCGATCGACTCATCCAAAGTAGCGATCGAGCTTGCCTCGAAGCAAGCGCAGACCAACGGCCAGACGGTCGACTTCATCCGCGGCGACCTGTTCAAGCTCGTCGGCCAGTACCGCCGCGAGGGCCGGATCTTCGACCTGGTGCTGCTCGACCCGCCAGCCTATGCCCCCAACCAGCAATCCCTGCGCAAGGCGCTGCAAAAGTACAAGGAGCTGTTCCGCCTGGGCATCCAGGTCACCGCCCCCGGCGGCGTGCTGCTGGCCTGCTCCTGCTCCGGCGCCGTCGGCGACGTCGAGTTCGAGCGCGTGCTGGCCGAGGCCGCGCGTGAAGCGAAGCGCTCCCTGCGCGTCTTCCGCCGCGGCGAACA
>CAZMLI010000193.1:2466-8601 GCA_964566865.1 uncultured Planctomycetota bacterium | reverse complement strand
TGGGTGGCATCGTCGCGCCATGACCGGCCGCCCTGCCGCGGCGATCGATCCAGACGCAGGACAGACCGAGCTCGCGGGCCGGTTCGATATCGTGGTGCAGACTCTGGGCGACGTGCAGTAGCTGGTCGGGTTCGATACCGCGCCGGGCGCAGGCCTCGAGCAGTTGCTGAAAGTTGGCGAGGTCCGGTTTGTAACTGCCCACGTCCTGCGCGGTGATGATCAGCTCGAAGGTCACGTCGAGGCGGGCGTTGCTGCGCGCGAACGAAGCCTGGTCCACGTTGGACAGGATCAGCAGTTCGAAACGAGAACCCAGCGCAGCCAGCGCCGCTTTCGAGTCCGAAAAAGCGGGCCAATCTCCGACGGATGCGGCCAGCCGGTCGCGATCGGCTGGGTCGGCTGGCAGCTCGAGTTCGCGGGACAGTCGGTCGACGACCTCGCGCAGCACATCCGGATAGAGCCAGTCGGGATGTTCCTGTTCGATCGCGCTCTCGCAGCGGGCGAAGGCTTCGAGCAGGCGGTCCTGCTCCAGGCTGCAGCCGACCCGCGACAACCAGGGACGCAGGGCGTCGAGGATTCCGGCCTCCCAGTCGATCAGCGTGCCGTAACAGTCGAATGAGAGCGCCTTGTAGCTGTTGAAGTCCATCGTGCTATCCCCAGGCTTGAAGAAACCACAGCGCGAGCATACCGCTGGCCATCGAGAGCAGTGCGCTGTGGGTGCGCCACGCGACGACAACGGCGACGATCGCGGCGGCGAAGCGCAGATCGAGCGGTCCCTGGCCGTCGCCAATGATCGCGGAGCAGGCGAGGGCCGGCAAGACAGCGACCGGCACGAACTGCAGGGCCCGTTCGGCGGCAGGCGGCGGGCCGCCGGGAAAGGCGAACAGAAACGACACACGCAAGGCGTAGGTCGCGATGCCGATGGCGATGATCACGGGCCAGCTCATCTGGCCACCTGCTGCGCGAGCATGCCGGCCGCGATGCCGGATCCGGAGGCCGGCAGCAGCGCCAGGCCGTAGGGCAGCCCGGAGGCGAGCACGTAGACGACGATCGACGCGGTGGCCGCGGCCAGCTCCGGTCGCCCCTTGAGATGGGGCACGACCAGCGCGATGAAGGCCAGGGCGACCGAGAAGTCGAGAGACAGCTCCGGCGGCAGGCTCGCGCCGCAGGCGATTCCGATCAGCGTTCCGGCCTGCCAGGCGAGCCAGAGGGTCACGCCCGCACCGAAGAAGAACCAGGTGCCACGCACTTGCGGCCGTTCTTCCAGATGTGGAACCGCGAGCGCGAAGGCCTGGTCGGTGAGCAGGTATGCCATGGCCGCGCGGGTTCGCCTGGGCAGGCAACAGACATGCGGCGCCAGCGCCGCGCTGTACATTGCGAAGCGCAGATTGACGACGATCGCCGCGCCGATGACGAACAACGCGGGCGCGCCGCTCCCCGCCAGAGAGATCGCCGCCAGTTGCGATGCGCCGGCAAAGACGATCAGCGAGAGCCCTGCAATGGAAGCGGCCGACATGCCGGCGTCGACTCCCGATGCCGCTGTGATGATCCCGAACGGAATCACGCTGGCGGCAACTGGCGCACAGGAAAGCGCGCCCCGAACGAACGTCTGGTAGCTCATGCCAGTGCCAGCTCCATGGTCAGATCGCCACGCTGGTACTTCGGGTGCTGGCCGCAACTGGTGACCCGAAAGCCGAACTTGCGGTAGAGGTTGACGGCCGGCGTGAGACTGGAATTTGTCACCAGATAGAGCTGCTCGAGCCCCATGGCGCGCGCCCGCTCGATCGTCGCCAGCATCAGCTTCTTGCCGATCTGCCGGCCCTGATACGCCTCGGTCACGGCCATCTTGGTCAACTCCCACTTGTCCTCCTGCTTCTGCAGCGCGCAGGTGCCGACGATCTGGTCGTCGACGCGGGCGAACAGGATCGCGCCGCCGTCATCCAGGATCAGTGAGGGGTTCCAGAGCACCTCGCGATCCACCGGCTCGACCGTGAAGTACTTCTCCAACCACTCCACGTTGAGGCTCTTGAAGTACTCTCGAAACTCGGGTCGGTAATCGATGATTTCGACCGCCCCCATCAAACGCTCGGTCCGATGTCCCGCGACCCGCTCGCTCAAACTCTGCACCGCGAACGCTTGCTCGATGCCCTCGAGCGCGGCCAGGATATCGACGCCGCCGTAGTCGACCGCATCCCGCACGCCCGATTCGATGTCCTCCCAGATCTCCCGCAAGCGGGGCAGCAGCTCGCGGCCCTTGTCGGTCAGCTCGAGAAAGCGGCGCCGCTCGTCATCCGCATCCTTGCGCGAGCTGCTGATGCCGCGCTTGCCCATTGCCAGGGCGGTCTGGCTCACCGCGGCATGGGTCAGCCCGAGCTCGCGCGCACATTCCCCCACCGTCAGCGGGCCGTGATCCACCAGCAGCCGATAGACCGGAAACCAGCGCGGCTCGAAGTCGATCTCGATCGAGCGGTAGATCTCCTGGCCACTGGCCATGATCCGGTCACTCAGCCTGCGAAGCCTGCTACCGAGCGCCAGCAGGCCCATATCCATTACGAAGTCCATATCACTCTCCATTACGTAAGCGATTACGTAAGTCTTATCCCCTATGCTGCCGGGACTGTCAAGAGAGATATTTTCAGCCTGCTCAGGCGGGGTCAGGGGCGCTCAGCCAGCTACTGATCCGCCGGGCCGCGACGTAGCTGGCCCAGGCGGTGACGCCGAGCAGACTCTCGTCATCGGGATGCAGTTCCCGGAACGCGGCAATCGTCTGCTCGTCGACCCGGTAGGATGCCAGCGCCGTCAACAGGGCGAGCCGGGCCATGGGTTGCTGATCGGCGGGCAGAGGCCGGATCACCTGCTCGAGCCACTGCTGCCCCAGGGCTTGCGGCTGACCGTCCCACTGGTTGACCTGCTCGAGGACGAGCCCGCGCACCCGCTGCGGGATGAACTGACGCCCGGTCTGCTCGGCCACCTCGGCGAAGTTCGCGAAGGCGCGCGCGACCGCGGAGTTCTCCCGAGCCCAGCCGAACTCATCCGGTAGCGGCGCATCGCTGTGGTCGAGCAAGGCACCGCCCGGCTCGACCGGAATCTGCATGATCCTGCGGCCGATCGCCCAGCCGACAAATCGCCCGGCGATTCTATTGAGCCGCTTGAAGCCTCGCGGCAGCGGAACCGGAGAGTCGTCGAGGAAGATGTTGACCATCCGGTTGACGTAGTGGAACGCGACGGCCGTGCCGATCAGTTGCGGCGCCTCCTCGCGCGAGAACGGCGGACGGCGCAGGATCGGCGCGCTGGGATCCAGCGTCGCGCCCGCCCATTCCAGCAGCGTGGAGCCATGACCCTCGGCATGGTTCGCCTCGAGCACGGAGCGGGCGAGCTGATGCGCATGCGCGCCGTGCAACATGCTGGTGTGCACATCGACGCAGAACGGGCAAGTGTTGATCTGCGACGTCACGGCGGCGATCGCCTCCCGACGGATGCGGTCCACCTCGCCCGCCAGCAGCGCCTCGCGACAGACGCCCCAGACGCCCGCCATCATCCGAGGTAAGACCAGGTGCAGGGTGACCGGTGGCACCACCTGGAACTCCTGCGCCATTTGATCGAGCACCTGCCGAGCGAGTCCAGAGGCGCCCGGATAGTCGGGGCGCGCCAGATAGTGGATCCGCCCGGGGGCTTGCTTCAAGAATACCTGCTGCTCGAGTTGTCTCAGCATTGGCTGAATCATGGTCTATCTCCTGTGGGCAATGCGCTCACAAAACGAAACACTTGTCGAAGGCCAGCAGCCAGCGAGGGGCGCCTTTGAGCTTGATCTTGCGGGTCAGCAGAGCCCACACCAGGCTACGCTCCTTGCGCAGGAAACCGACCCAGGTCTCGGCGTCGGCGGTGATGCGGATGTTCGCCTCGCCTCGCAAGCCCTCGAGAATCTCCAGGCGCTTGTTGCGAATGATCACCGTCGCCTTCGCCGGTTGCTTGCCGGTGAAGACGAAGTGATAGACGGCGTCGAGCTCAGCGGCCTTGTCCCGCTGGAAAGTCAGGCGCATGCCGGCGAGGAAACCCGCCACCGAAACCGGCCGCAGGCTGTTCTTGACCTGCTGCACCGTCTTGTGAGGAAAACGTCGCCTCACGTGGGCCTCCGCATCGGTTCCCTCGACCACATAGACCGGCTCCTGCTTCTGCTGCAGTGGCTTCACCACGTTGGCCAGAAAAGTCTTTCTGTCATCGAGGAACGGCGCGATCACCTCATCGCCCGCGGGACAGACTGACAGGCAATAGGCCGCCTTGTAATTCGCGCCGAACGAGAGGCTCTGCCACATCGAGGCCGACTCGGCATCGCTGACCTTGCGACCGTAGTCCCGCGCGTCCTTGCTGTCGGCCACGCGTCCAACCCACTCGCTGAATCCGCCCATGAACTCGCGATAGTTGTGGGTGTAGCAGGCCGCAAAGTCGAACTGGCCGTCGGACTTGATCGCCCCCACCGGGCAGGCCGCCACGCAGAGCTTGCATTCGAGACAGGGGTTGTAGTCGAGCGGCCGGTCGGTCGTCTCGACCCGCGCTTCGATGATCACGGTTCCCAGCAGGATGAAGTTGCCGAATCGAGGGTGGATCAGATTTCGGTGGATGCCGATCTGGCCCAGGCCGGCCGCCTGCGCCACCGGCTTGTGTGACACGACCCAGATCTTGCCGGGAAAGCGGTCCATCTCCATCGGAAACCCCATGGCGGGATTGATCGCACCGATGCCTCGTTGCTCCAGACGGCTGACGATCTGCCGGCCGATCGCGTCGACCTGATCGCCGGCATGGTGGAATTCGAGGTTGGCCACCGAGCGTGCGGGCGTGCGAATGGGCTCCCGATTCATCCGCACCACGTAGCTGATGAGCGTCCTGGCCCTGGGAAAGGCGCGCAGGATGTCAGCCTGCTGATCGGCGATCTCCGGACGCTCGATCTCCACGAAGCCGACATCGTCGGCTCCCAGCTCGAGGCAGAGCGCTCTGAGTTCCTCGGCGTCGATGACGGGCGCAGAGGCGGCCGTTCGGTGGGCCCCTTCCCTGGCCCGTCTCACCGTCGGGTGTTCGGCCAGTCGGATCATGCTTTCGCCACTCCATGTATATACAAGTTTTGGCCCAAATAAAAACGCCCGCGGCTCACGGCTTCGCCCCTTCCAACAGTCGATCGGCGACCGTTCGCAGCGCCGCCTCGGCCTCGGGACCCAGCACATCTCGTGCTTTCTCCTGGGCCGACTCCCACAGCGGCGCGGCCTTCTTCACCATCTTCTCACCTGCGCGGGTCAGCCGGAACGGGCGTGCCCGCTGGTCCTCCGAGGCCACCGTCTCGACCCAGCCCTTCGCCCGCAGCCGTTCGATGTTGCGGCTCAGGGTAGAACCGTCCAGATGCAGGATCTGGCAGACGTCGCCCGAACGGGCCAGGCCGAGCTTCGCGGCCAGCACCATGATGTTCAGCTGGCTGACCGTGAGTCCCAGCGGCCTGAGCTGCTCGTCATAGAGCTTGGTCAGGACGCGATTGAGCAGCCTGACCCGGACAGCGATGCAGTCCCGGGCTATTCCGGCCACGTCAGAGCTGGGGCTGTGCTTTTTCATCTTCGCGCTCGCATTACATGTATCTACAACTATTCGCGGTAGTCGTCCATCAAATTATCGCTCGCACGCGCACGAGTGCTGATCCTTGCGTGACAGCGCTCTCAAAGATCTTCGATCACCGAGTCCAGACCCAGCTCACTCAGCTGCTGCGCCAGGTCCTCGACCGACTGCTCGACGCCGCCGGCCAGGATGATCGCCAGCGCCTTCAAGGTCAGGATCGGCCCCCACGGCAAGGCCCACCAGCCCCAGACCACGGTGGTCAGAAAGCAGCCGGCGCGGATCATCATTGTCGGCTGCCCCTCGACCACGAAACGCGACTGGTCCTCCTCGCTGGCCAGGATGAACGAGACGACCGTGGGAAAACGGCACAGCTGCGTCTCATCGCTGATCTCGAGCCCACCCACCTCGACGGGTTCGCCTTCGAGCAAGTCGGGCAGCTCCCCCTCCAGCTCGACCACGAACTGGACCGCCAGGTCCAGCTCGCGGGTCAGGAAACGCCAGCCGAACAGCGCCAGTAGACACAACGCCCCGGCCAGCCCCGCG
>CAZMLI010000193.1:0-2366 GCA_964566865.1 uncultured Planctomycetota bacterium | reverse complement strand
CAGGAAACGCCAGCCGAACAGCGCCAGTAGACACAACGCCCCGGCCAGCCCCGCGCTCGGCCAGTCCATCTTGTAGGCGTTCAACGCGAAGCCGAGCAACCAGAAGAAAGTCAGCCCCTTGCAGATGATCAATGAACGCCTCCTGAGAATAGACCCCTCATCTTACGCGGCCCGCGACTGAGATGACCCACTATCAGGCACGAGTATAATGAGCTGCCTATTCATTTCACCTCGCTTCTCCCTCTGCATTTGCTACAGCCCTCATTACCATCAGACCCGTCAGCGACAGCTCTTGATCAGCATGGTCCGATCGCGGAAAAGGTGCGACCCACCCTCCATAATCTGGTAACAACTAAGCAATGCTCGCATATCTGGATCCCGGGACGGGTTCGATCCTGATTCAAGTTCTGATCGCCGCCGTGGTCACCATTGCTACGTTGGGCCGGAGTTACATTCTTCGCCCCGTACGCTGGCTCTTCGGCAAACCTCCCGCGGAAGAGCCGCCTCCCGACCAGTAGTGCCTTCATCCTCTGGACTCCAGCAGCCGAGCGGGCGCCGAGGTAAACACCCGGCCTCATTTCGGGACCCCAGCGGCTTTCTCTATCGCAACGACGAGGGCCTGCTGCTGCGCCAGATCAACGCCTCGTATCTGCCGACATATCGGCAGCTGCGTGACGGTGGCCTGTATGACAATCTCGTCGCGGACCGACTACTCGTGGAGCACGAGGAGCTGCCGGCCGAGACCGGACTCGATGGTGACGCAGCCCTGATCATCCGACCGCGGCAGCTACCGTTCATCTGCTACCCCTATGAGTGGCCGTTCGGAGGGCTGAAGAACGCTGCGCTGTTGACGCTGGAGATTCACCGGCGCGCGCTCGAGCACGGCATGGCGCTCAAGGACGCGAGCGGGTTCAACATCCAGTTCGATGACAGCCATCCGCTGCTGATCGATACGCTCTCGTTCGAGACCTTCCAGGAACGGCCCTGGATTGCCTACCGTCAGTTCTGCCGGCACTTTCTCGCTCCGCTGGCGCTGGCAGCCTGGCAGGATCCGACCCTTGGCAATCTGCTCGCCGTGCACCTCGATGGCATTCCACTCGAGCTGGCCTCCCGCTTGTTGCCGAGGCGAAGCTGGCTGACGCCGGGGTTGCTGATGCATCTCCACTTGCATGCGCGCATGATCCGTCGCCACGCCGACAGGGCCGGCTCCGCGCGGGACGCTCGCCTGTCGAAGACAGGGCAGTTGCGCCTGATCGAGAGCCTCAAGCGAACGGTTCGAGCGCTGAACTGGACGCCGTCGCGAACCCAGTGGAGCGACTATGATCAGACGCACGGCTACAACGCTTCCGAGCTGGCCGAGAAGGATCGGCTGGTTCGGGCTCACCTGCAGTCCTGCCAGCCGCAAACCGTCTGGGACCTGGGCGCCAACACCGGCCGATTCAGCCGCATGGCGGCCGATGCAGGCGCGCGCGTGGTCGCCTTTGACGCGGACCTTGCCTGTGTCGAACGACTCTATCAGCAATGCCGCGAGGAGCGGCGATCCGGCCTCCTGGCCCTGCGCCAGGACCTGACCAACCCGAGCCCCGCGCTCGGCTGGGCGCACACCGAGCGGCAGTCCCTGTCTGACAGAGGGCCGGTCGAGATGGTGCTCGCACTGGCCCTCGTACATCATCTCGCGATCTCGAACAACCTGCCTTTCGAGCGCATCTCGAGCTGGCTGGCTACCCTCTGCCGGCATCTGCTGATCGAGTGGGTCCCCAGATCCGATCCACAGACACAACGTCTGCTGCGCTCGCGCGAAAACATCTTCGAGGATTACGACCAGGCCGGGTTCGAGGCCGGATTCGCTGAACGGTTCTCGATCCGGTCGGCCGATCGGCTGGCGGACAGCGGGCGGGTGATTTACTGGATGGTCCGGCGGGACTGAGGCGAGGCCGCCTCAAAGGCAACTCTCCTACACTACCGATTCCGCGGGATCGAAGGCACCGCCTGGGGGTCGCTCTCCAGGATCGACCAGAGCAGTTCCGTGGCGGCCACCACGGCGACCGGCAGCATCAGCACGCCGAAGCAGGGCAGCCAGAAGAGCAGCGTGACGGTGCTGCCAAAGCCAAGCATCGCGGCGCCGTGCGAGTTGATCAGGGCCATGCGCTCCCGGATCGGTGCGCCCCAGAGCGTCAGTGGGTCTACCACTGCTCGGTGGGGTGCGGATAGGTTGGTTCGCGCAGGAACAGGGCAGGCCATTGCCATTTGTGATAAGAATGTGGAACTGAGCGGATCAACTGATCCTCAACCTCAATGGAGATGGCGATGCAAAGCGGAAGAGTTCGAGTGGCGGTGCTGGTGGTCGTACTGGCCGTTACCATGGC
>CAZMLI010000192.1:0-8609 GCA_964566865.1 uncultured Planctomycetota bacterium | reverse complement strand
TCGCGCACCGTCGTCAAGGACTTCGTCACCAAGAGCGACGAGATCAAGAGCGGGATGAACAGCTTCATCAAGGGCATCAAGCTGCTCGGTCCGCCGCAGTACAACCCGGACGGCACCGTCGAGGTGCATGTCGGCGTGACCCTGGTCAGCGTCGTGCGCCAGGTGCGCAAGCTGGTCAAGCGCCACTACAGCGGCTCGAGCTACACCGACATCACCTACAAGAAGGTGCGCACCTTCAGCAAGAAACGGCTGATCGAGGCGACCGGCTACGGCGCGGTCAGCGCCAAGTACATCCTCAAGAACCAGCACTTCATCGGCTGGGACAACGTGCGCGGCCGGCTGGTCCGCCACAAGCTGATGGCCCGCCAGGCCGCCCTGGAGGATGCCAAGCGCCGCTTCGCCGAGCGCGTCAAGGGGCTCTCGATTCTCTCCGGCACCTACGTCAAGGACTTCGTCACCGAACATGACGAGATCCGCACCGCGCTCGATACCCACCTGAAGTCGATCAAGGTGGTCGGGGACGTGGTGTTCTACGGCGATGGCGTGGTCCAGGCCGAGATGGGCGCCACCTGGCGTTCGATCATCAAGTCCGTGATGACCAAGGTGCGAAAGCGCTGGACCAACTCGGGCATGAGCGTCGACGAGGTCGTGCGCCGCATCCGGATCTTCGAAAAACGCCAGTTCTTCTCCGAAGTCGGCTTCGGCACGCTGCCCTCACGGGCGCCGTTCTACGTCGGCCAGCCCAGCCCGCCGCCGGCCGAGATCAAGCAGCGGACCGCCGGCTGGAGCGAGAAGACGATCCGCGCCACCGGTTACGGCGCCCCGCGCGAAGGCACCAGCGGCGGCCAGGCCAAGCTGCTGGCCAAGCGAGCCGCCAAGCTCGACGCGCTGCGCAAGCTGACCGAGCAGATCTACGGGCTGAAGCTGCGCTCGGAGACGACGGTCAAGGATTTCGTCACCGAGAGCGACGTGATCGAGAGCGCCACCGCCGCCTGGATCCGCGGCTTCAAGGAGGTTTCGGCCAAGGAACAGCCGGACGGCACCTGGGAGTTTACGATCGAGATCACCCTGGGCGGGCTTTACAAGATCATCAAGCCACACCTATAATGGCTGAGCGGGAGGGTCCATCTACCGGACCCTCCCAGCCTCTCATATCATGCGAGTATTCCTAGGAAACGCCCCCTGGTACAAGGACGGCCTGTATGGCGTCCGCGCCGGTAGTCGGTGGCCTCACTTCGAGGACCCGAAGACCAGCACCTACATGCCCTTCCCGTTCTTCCTGGCCTATGCCACGGCCGTGCTGGAACAGGAGCCGGCCGTCAGCGACGTGCTGTTGATCGACGGCATCGCCGAGAAGCTGGACGAACTGGGTTTCCTCGAACGCGCCGAAGCGTTCGCGCCCGACCTGGCCGTGATCGAGGTCTCGACCGCATCGATCGAGACCGACCTGCGCGTCGCCGCCGAGTTGAGTCGCCGCTGTCCCGGGCTCGAGGTCGCCTTCTGCGGCCTGCACGTCTTCATGCAGAAGCCCGAGTTCTTCCGCGAAAACCCACAGATCAACTACGTCTTCGTCGGCGAGTTCGAGGAGATCCTGCGCGATCTGACGCGCGCCCTCAAACGTCGTCAGGGCGGCAAGCCGGCCGAGCTGAAGCAGATTCAGGGGCTGATCTTCCGCGACAAGGACGACGAAGTCGTGCGCAACCCCGCGCGGCCGGTGATCCAGGACCTCGACGCCCTGCCCTGGCCCTCACGGCGCTTCCTGCCGATGTTCAACTACCGCGACGAGCCGGGCTCGATCCCGCGCCCCTCGCTGCAGATGTGGGCCTCGCGCGGCTGCCCCTACAAGTGCATCTTCTGCGCCTGGCCGCAGATCATGTATGGCGACAGCCATACCCAGTACCGCACGCGCGATCCGCTGGACGTGGTCAACGAGATCAAGGCCCAGGTGATCGAGTACGGCTTCAAGTCGGTCTACATCGACGACGACACCTTCAACATCGGCAAGAAACGCATGCTGCGCTTCGCCGCGCTGATGAAGGAACACAACCCGGGCCTGCCCTGGTCGGTGATGGCGCGCGCCGATACCTCCGACGAGGAGACGCTCGAGGCGATGGCCGACGCCGGCCTGTTCTCGATCAAGTACGGCGTCGAGTCGGGCGACCAGGACGTGATCAAGCAGTCGGGCAAGAACCTCAAGATCGACCGACTCAAGCGCATGGTGGCCAAGACCCACGAGCTGGGGATCAAGCTGCACCTGACCTTCACCTTCGGCCTGCCGGGCGAGACCAAGGAAACGCTGCAGAAGACGATCGATCTGGCGCTGGAGCTCAACCCGCACTCGCTACAGTTCTCGATCACCACGCCTTTTCCGGGCAGCAAGCTGTACGAGATGATGGACGAACAGGGCAAGCTGACCAGCAAGGACTGGAACCTCTACGACGGCTACAACAACGCCGTCATGCGCACCGAGACGCTCAGCTCCGACGACCTGGTCGACGCCCGCGTGCGCGCCTCGCGCATCTGGGAGCACTATCGCGAGCGCCGGGCCTGGGACGAGTCCGGCCAGCGCATCTTCTCGCCGTCTTCGCTGGTCAAGGCCGTGGCCAACCCGAAGAAGGCGGTCGCCAAGCTGAAGACCCTGCTCACGCCGATCGAGTAAGGCCCATGCGCTTGCTTGCTCTGCTGATCACGATCGGCTGGACCGCCGCGGGCTGCGTCTCCGGGACCTATCACCGCAAGTACGAGATCAAGGAGCGGCCGACGATGGTCCATGTCGCGCTGCCCGGCCTGGCCCCGGCGTTTTCCTCGCTGACGATCAGCGCCGGCCCCCACGCACTGGCCAGGCAGGCCGCGAGCGTGATCGAACAGCGGCTGCCGATCGAGCGCGAGAGCGGCCGCGCGCTGAAGATCGAGCTCGAACTGGAGCAACTCCAGCGCTACCAGCGACCCGTCGCCGGCGACAAGCTGCAGTTCACCTGCCGTCTGCGCTTCGGTCTGCGCGCGCAACTGAATGGGCAGCCTTGGCGTTACTTCTCCCGGGCCAAGACCCACACCGAGCATCTGCCCCAGGGCAGTCTCACGCTCGAGGCCTGGGCGGCAAAAACCGGCCCCAGGCTGACGCGACTGCTGGCCGAGCAACTGGCCACGTCACTGGTCTCGGGCCAGAAGAGCCAGCTGCTGCCCTTTCTCGGCGACAGCTCGGCGCCGGTCGAACGCGGCATCGACCAGGCCTCTCGCGGAGACCTGGCCGGCGCGGCGACGACCTTCGAGCTGGCCGCACGCAATGCGCTACGCGATCGCGACGTGCCGCTGTACGATCTGGCGCTGGTTCGCGAGGCGCAGGGCCAGT
The DNA here is from genome assembly GCA_964566865.1 of uncultured Planctomycetota bacterium. GTDB lineage: Bacteria > Planctomycetota > JACQVV01 > JACQVV01 > CAZANL01 > CAZMLI01. Next base: position 5,260 of record CAZMLI010000192.1, on the reverse strand, counting down.
GGCGCAGCGCCTTCGCGCTGTTCGAACAGGCCTGGCTGCTGACCCGGGACGAACGCTACCTGGCCGCAATGGGCCGGATTCGGAATCTGGAGCGAAGTCAATAATGGTCCGTACGCTACTGATCGCGTCGCTGCTGACGCTGGCCGCCTGCAAGAGCGCGCCGCTGGTCACGACGGTGACCTACGAGATCATTCCCCAGAGCGAGATCCCGGCCGACATCCGACGGATCGCGATCCGCACGCCGCAAAGCAACACGGACATTGCCGGCGGCACCCGCCTCTGCGCCGAGCTCGGCGAGATGCTGGCCAGCGAGCTCGGGAAAAAGTACCTGCTCGTCGGCCCGGGCAAGACCGACAAGGCCGACGCGACGATCAGCGGTCGCCTGCAAAAGCTGACCATCCTCCAGCGCCCCGGCGAGCACATCGTCACGAGCGCGGACGACAAGGGCAACCCCACGCGCAAGACGGTCGCCGACCTGCGGCTGGACATCGACCTGGTGCTGACCCTGGAGCTGATCCGGGTCGTGGACGGGCAGGTGCTGGCCGCGCTGCGCTTCAACCGGACCTATCGGCAGACCCAGCCATCGGGCCCCGCCGCAAATCGACATCTGGCCGCATTCTTGCCGCGTTCCGATCTGGCAACCCGCGTCAGGAAGAAACCCAGGCGAACCCATCCGGGACGGGCAGAGCTGCTGACGGCAATGCTCCAGCAGTGCGCGCGCGAGTTTCGCCGCGAGCTCGTGCCGCAGAAGGAGACATTCGATGTCCGGCTGCTGCAAGACGAGACCAGCAAGGCCAATACCGCCGGTCTGGCGTTGATGAGCCAGAACCTGCCGCTGAAAGCCGGCGAGCAGTTCCTCGAGGCAGTCCAGAGCTCTGCCCGGGCCGATATTCCCTGGTGGAACCTGGGCGTGGCCTACGAACAGCAGGGCCGCTATCTCGAAGCCCTGGCCGCCTTTCGCAACGCACAGCGCATCCGACCGACGCAGCTTTACACCGAGGGCATCGAACGGATTCAAAAGTATGGCGGTTAGCCGATCGGAGCTTTTCCCGGAACACGGTTTGCTCTATCCTGTAGTGGTCCAATCTCCCATGACACCAGAGAATGGAAATCTCCCCCCTGGAGGTGGTACAGCATGAAAATCGCGCATTTCATCGGAGCGACACTCACGGGGCTACTGCTACTCAGTGTCCCGGTTTCAGGACAGGAGGTCGTGGTCTCCGCGACCGGGTACGGCAGCGGGTCAAAGTTGACGGCGATCAACGAGGCCACCGAGGACGCGCTGCGCAAGGCCGTCGAGCAGGGCTGCGGCGTCTTCATCCAGTCCAAGTCGACCGTCAAGGACTTCGTGCTGATCAAGGACCAGATCATCAGCGAGTCGAAGGGCTTCATCACCCATCACAGCGTGACCGCGCAGAAGTACAATCCCAATCGCGGAATCGCCGAGGTGACCGTCAAGGCGACCGTCTCGAAGAAGCTGCTGATGAGCAAGTGGGCGGCCCACGAGGGTTCACTGAACCGCATCGGGATGCCGAAGCTGATGTTCGTCACCCGGCTGATCCACGGCAAGGTACTGACCAGCTCGAAAGAGGCCGAGAACCGGATGACGCAGCCGTTCATCGAAGCCCGCTTCTTCATCGTCAGCGCCGAGATGGTCAAGACGAAGAAGAAGATCGACCTGCAGCTGGCCGCGCAGGAAGGCAACATGAGCAAGCTGGTCCAGGCCGGCAAGGACTTCGGCTGCGACCTGGTCATCGACGGCAAGGTGACGGGCGAACTGACCGGCAAGTACAAGGGCTACGAGGGCGAGGATCCCAGCTGGAAGTACACCTTCAACTTTCAGTTCAACTCGATCCGCACCTCGGACAGCCGGATCCTCAACAGCTACAGCGACAACTTCGAGATCACCATGCAGTCGCAGTCCCCGAGCGACGCCTTCCGCATGGGTGCGGCCAAGTTCGCCGATTGGGTCGGCCCGCATATCCGCCGCAAGCTGATGAAGTACTGGGCCTTCGCGGGCCAGAACCACATGACCTTCCACCTCGAGGTCAAGGGCGTCAAGTTCAAGCACGCCAAGAGGATCCGTCAGTGGCTGAAGAAGCAGAGCTGGGTCAAGAATGTCTGGCAGGACCGCTTCGGCGGGGGCATCGTCATCCTGCGTTTCACCTCTAACAAGTCGCTCGAGACGGTGATGGACAAGATCTCCGAGGCCAACATCAAGGGCGTGCCGATCGAGATCGAGGACAACGACAAGACCTATATCAAGGCCAGCCTGGCCACAGAGGATGACTAGCCCATGACCCCCCGCATCTCGCTGTGTCTGCTGTTGCTGCTGGCCTGTGCGCCGGCGACGTTCGCTCAGAAGACGGTGACCGTCAGCGGTGAGGCCGAGGGTACGGACCTGGCCGCCAAGGACCGCGCCCTCGAGGACGCCTTCCGCAAGGCGATCGAGAAGGGGGTCGGGACCTACATCTCGAGCCAGTCGGAGACCAAGGACTTCACCCTGATCCGCGACAAGATCTTCGCCGAGGCCAAGGGTCTGGTGAAGAGCTACAAGATCCTCTCGGTGACCAAGAACGGCGGCATCACCAAGGTCACGATCACGGCCACGGTGCTGTCCGACGTCTTCCGCAACCGCTGGGACGCGATCCGCAACTTGATCCACCGTAAGAAGCGCCCGCGGCTGATGTGGCTGATCTACGAGATGGGGCCGTCCCACAAGCCGGCCGGCACCGGTCACCATGCGTTCGTGACCTACGCGGCGCGCACGCTGACCAGCCACATGGAGGAGTACTTCCTCAAACGCCGCTTCTTCATCGTCGACCGCGAGCAGTTCATGACGCTGAAGAAGGCCGAGCTGCAGGCCTCGACGCTCGAATCGAACCTGCCACGGCTGGTGGCGATGGGGCGCAGCCAGGGGGCGGAGATCATCGTCTACGGCTATGTCAAACCGTCCCGCGGCCGGATCGTCACCGTGCCCGGCACCAATTTCAAGGCCCTGACCTACCAGGTGGATATCGCCGCCAAGGCGATCCGCGCCGACTCGGCCAAGGTCATCGTCAGCATGAGCCGCAGCTACACCGGCACCGGCATGAACTGGGACGCAGCCAAGGCCGCGGCCTTCAAGAAAGCCGGCAAGGGCTACTCGAAGCTGCTGATGAAGCGCATCCTGCGCAGCTGGATCCTCGACGTCAACAGCGCCAGCAACATCAAGCTGGAGGTCAGCAAGATCTCCTTCATGCAGGTGATCAAGCTGCAGACCTTCCTCAAGAAGCAGCGCTGGATCGGCCAGCTGTCCGACCGCAGCTATTCCAACAAGGTCAAGATCTGGGACATCGAGAGCAAGCTCTCGCCCAACGACCTGGCGATGAAGATGGCCACCGCGAAGATTCCCGGGCTCAAGATCGAGATCGCTGGTATCACCGCCAATACCATCCGCGCCGTGGTCAAGTCCGACGACGACGAATAGAAATAGATTCAGGAGATACAGATGAAGCAAACCTGCGTAACACTGACGATGATCATCGGGCTGATCCTGCTGTCCGCCTGCCAGACCACGGTACACCACAACGAGCCGCTGCCGGCGCCGATCGTGCAGAAGCCGCTGCCGCCGCAGAAAACGACCAGGGTCGAGACGATCGAGGAGGAGACCACCGAGACGATCGAGAAGGAAAGCACGATCGTCGACTAGCATGATCAGCCGCCAGGATCTCCTGCGCGGCCTGCCGCGGGTCGATGATTTGATGGACCACGCACAGGCACGCGCGCTCGCCGAAAAGCACTCGCAAGAGGCCGTGCTGACGATGGTGCGCACCCAGCTCGATCTGCTGCGGGCGGCGCTACTGGCCAGCGAGAGCTTCAGCGACGCCGACCGCGCCCGCACCGAACCCGCCGCGATCCTGGCCGCCGTCGAGGCCGTCATCAGCAAGCGCCTGGCACCGGTGGTGGCCCGCGTGATCAACGCCACCGGCGTGGTCTTGCACACGGGCCTCGGCCGGGCGCCGCTGGCCCCCGCCGCCCGCGCCGCGATCGACGACGTGGCGCGCGGCTACAGCCTGCTCGAGGTGGACCGGGACACGGGCGAACGCGGCACGCGCGAGACCTCGGTCGCCGCGCTGCTCTGCACGTTGACCGGCGCCGAGGCCGCAACCGTCGTCAATAACAACGCCGGCGCCACGCTGATCATCCTCGCCGCGCTGGCGCGGGGCCGCGAGGTCATCTGCTCCCGCGGCCAGCTGGTCGAGATCGGCGGCTCGTTTCGCATCCCCGATGTGATGGCCGAGAGCGGCGCGCAGCTGGTCGAGGTCGGCAGCACCAACAAGACCCACCTGCGCGACTACGAACGGGCCATCACCCCCAATACCGCCGCCCTGCTGCGGGTCCACACCTCCAACTTCCGCATCCAGGGCTTCACTCAGGAGGTCTCGACCGCCGAACTGGCCGCGCTGGGGGCCGAGCACGGGTTGCCGGTGATCGACGACCTGGGATCGGGCGCGATGATCGACCTGGCGCCCCACGGCCTCGAAGGCGAGCCGCTGGTCAGCTCCTCGCTGGTCGACGGCGCGGCGGTCGCCTGCTTCTCGGGCGACAAGCTGCTCGGCGGGCCGCAGGCCGGGCTGATCGTCGGCAACGCCGAGGAGATCGCGCTGATCCGGCGACATCCGCTGTTCCGCGCCTTGCGCCCCGGCAAGCTGACCCTGGCCGGACTCGAGGCCACGCTCAAGCTCTACCTCAACCTCGAGACCTTCGCCGAGGCACACCCCACATTCAGCATGCTGACCACGCCGGCCGCTCAGATCAAACCCCGCGCCGAAGCGCTGGCCAAACAGATCAGCGAGGCCGCCCCGACACTGGCGGTCGTGGTGGCCGCCGACACCTCCCAGCCAGGCAGCGGCTCGATGCCGACCGTCGAGATCCCGACCTGGGTCGTGCGCCTCAGCTCGCCCGAGATCTCGGCCAAGGAGCTGGGCAACCGGATGCGCGCGCACACCCCGCCGGTGTTCACCCGCGTGCACAAGGAGCTGGTCCACCTCGACCCCCGAACGCTCCTGCCAGGCGACGAGGAGGTCATCCTGGCCGCAATCCGTGCAGCCACCGCCTGAGGGCCGGGCGGCCTCGGCTCGGCGGGAGCCTCCGCGATCTCAAAGGGAGGGCGAGGCTCCCGCCGAGCCGAGACCGCCCACCACACAAGCACGTCCAGTAGATTGAAAGACCGCCAGCTCACCGCGCTCGTCTTCTTCCTCGCCGCCGCCATCATGGC
>CAZMLI010000191.1:6580-8673 GCA_964566865.1 uncultured Planctomycetota bacterium | reverse complement strand
GGCCCGCGCCTTGCGCCGCCGCTGAGGTCGCGGCTTGGGCGGACGCTTGAACTGACTGAAGTTAATCAGGCAGTACTGCGTCACTGGCCAGGCCAGGGAGGCGACGAGCGCCACCAGCACCAAGACGCCGCCGATGCCCAGAAGGCCCAAGAAGTGGCCGGACCCGCTGCCGTAGATCGCCAGCCGGACGAACAGGCCGAGCGCGAGAAACGCCCAGATGATGCTGATCATCAGCGCCCGGGTTGCATTTGCCCGGACCCTGGGCGGATCCAGCCTGAACGCGTGCGTGGCGGCCAGCGTCATGAATCCGCCAGCGATGGCAGAGAGTGCCCATAAGCCCGCGATCAACACCATGAACATGCTGATCACCGCCGGCGGATGGGCCATCGTCTGGAATTCGCGAAGGGTGTCGACACACTCCCAGGCCCCGTAGATCAGCGCGCTCAGTCCGAACAGCAGGTTGAACGTCGCGACGACCGTGATGCTGGTCGACGATTCGACGGTTTCTGTCGGCGCAAGCTTGGGCTCGCCACGGCGGCGCCTGTCCGCAAGTGAGGCACGTCGAGGCGCAACTGTCGGACGACGAGGGGCTGGTTCGGGGGGCGGCGCCGCCTTGGAACTTGGCCTGGGAATCGTCAGAACAGCCCCGCACGCCGGGCAGGCCCCTCTCTTACCGGCTTTTCGGGTCGCCACGGAGAGTTCGCGCCCGCAAGTACATGCGAATTTGATCGTCATAGCTATCCAGAACGGAAGACGTCCCGAGGCGAAACAGAACTACTGCATCAGACGGATATCTTTACCGAGCATGCCAAGCACACAAATGAGTTTAGAATCCACCACATGACCGCATCTCGCCGCACGGTGATAGAGAACATCCTCTACAAGATCGGGCCTGCCTGGCATCTTTGGGATGCGGACAACGAGCGACTCATCGAGCAACTAGATGCGTTTCTCGCTGATCTCGGAGACGAGAGCGAACGACACTGGGAAGCGAGGGAGGCCGCAACCCGCGCCGTATGGCTGCTGGATCGCGTGGTTCCGAAGGACCAGTCGTCGCGCTTCAGAGATCTCTGGAAACGCCCGGGCCGTATTCGCCAGGTAGCAGTCTACGCCTGGGGGCGCAGGTTAGACGCAGCCAGGCGACATGAACTGTTCGATCTGCCCGACGAGTTGAGGAAGGAGTGCGATGGAGCCGCTCAGGCAGCCTGGTGCGACGCGTGTCCGCCCGAGCAAGTCGAGTCGCTGCTGGAGTGGCTCGATCTGCGTGAGCAACATGGCTGGCCAGCGAGTGGTCCCTATGCCCTGCTAACGATCCGGGAGTACTGTCGCAGAGCCGACCGTGAAACAGGTCGGGTGCGGCTCTTGCGCTTCGTGGCCGAAGCGAATGAGAGGCTCGACGAAGACTACGCCTGGCCATTGTACGGCGCGCGGCAGTGTGCGCTGAAACAATTGATCCGCGATGCCGCACCCTCATTCCCGCCACCCGAGCAACCGCCCCCGGATGGCGAAAATCCGGCCCAGGTCATCGAATGGCTGGATCATGAACTTCGCCAGGGAGGCCACGGCGAGCTGGCCGACCTCTGCAAGGCGGCATGTGTTCCTTGCCGGGGCTACGGGGGTGTCCTGGCATTGGCACCACTCTTTTGGATCGAACGCCACAACCCGTCTTCATGGGAACAGTTGGAGGAGTCACTGTACAGCGTCGACGAGTGGGCCGGCCACGCCTTCGTTGGTCGTCTGGGCCGCATCGTGCCGCCGGACCGCCTGGATGCCTGGGATCGAGTGCTCACACCGGAATCTCTCGGCAACTATCCCATCATGGCTTTCTGCCGTTGGCTCCGTCGAGAGTACCGCGACGCCCTGCTGCCTCACATCGCGCATTCTGATAGGGACTGGGCTGCTTGTGCCTATCAGGCCTACTTGCACAGCTCGCCGGAACCGGTGCTCAAACACAGATGGGACGATTGTGATCATCCGTTACCCTTGTGGCAACTGATGACCCTGGACCGTTTCCTCCACGCGCCCTCGCCCGTCAAGCCAGCTCCGCTGTGCTTCGACGTCCAGGATGTCGAGGCCGACTTTCGACTCTACGA
>CAZMLI010000191.1:2743-6480 GCA_964566865.1 uncultured Planctomycetota bacterium | reverse complement strand
AGCGCTGGTTGCCGCTCGATCTGCTGGCCCAAGACGCGAAGTGGGTTGGTGGACCGTGTGCCTCAAGACTCCGGCCGAAGCCAGTTCTATTTGCGGGGCTGATGTCGGGTCCTCCTGACCCACAAACAAACCAGCCGAAAAGGACACTGCGGCAACCACTAAAAGCAGCCCCCCCCTGGCTCCTGTGCTCATCTGCGTTTCTCCCGGCAGCTAGCTGTTCCCGACTCTGGTCCGAGCAAGTACGACCGTTCACAACTAGTACACCGGCGCCTCATTAATGTTCGCGTTCGAATAGAGTCCGAACCGGACAACCTCGAGCGGGTCATCAACGGTGCCATCCTGCTGCGGGGCGTCTGGGTGCGGGCCGACCAGAACTGCTAGCTAGCAGCCGAGAACTGCGTGGTTCAGAGGCTCACACCATCGAGCTCAAGTTCAGGGCCGTCATGCCCAGGACGTAGCAGGCAATCACGTAGTACCATCTCCCCGTCAGCTTCGGCATGCGAAACGGTAGGACACCGAGCAGAGCGAGTGCCACGATCGCGCAGTACAGCGTGCCGGAGAAGGCGGCGTGACCGAGTAACTCGCGAAACGGGAACAATGCGGTCACAACGATTAAATTGCTGTCGATCGGCAAACCACTGTATGCGCCGTCATCATCGGCTCCGAAAACGTTGAAGTGTGCCAGCCGAATCGCTCCCGAAACCACCAGCAGCACTGCACCGGGTAGATACCAGGGATCGAGCCCGCCGATGCAGATGAGCAGCATTGCGGGGGCGACTCCACTGCAGACGATGTCCGCGAGAGAATCGAGCTGCGCACCAAAGGCCATGTCATCCTCGCTCCGATCCGTCGCTAGCCGGGCCACCGGCCCGTCGAACCAATCGCAGAACAGCGCCCACAACAGTGCCGTCGTGGCGGCGGTATAATGGCCGCAGACAGCGAGCCAGATGGCCAGAATTCCGCAGACCAGCCCCGTCAATGTCAGCAGGTTCGCTCTATCGCAGAGGAAGGACAGCGAGCTCCGCCGAACGCGAGTATCACTCATTGGTCAGGCACTGCCGCATCGCTTCGATGAGCGACTTGTTCTCCGGAGCGGTCCGGCTGGCGATCCGCAGGTAGCGCTCCGAATCCGGCATGTGCTTTCCCGCGCAATGCTTGACGAAGATGTCGTGATCCACAAAGAGCCTCCTGGCGACATCCTGGCACGGAGGCGCGGACGCAGGAAGGCGACACATCACGAAGTTGGCCTGAGGTGGGTAAGCCCGCATGCCAGGAATCTCGTTCAGGTCTTCGTACAGCATGTCGCAGTGCTGACGAACCTGTGCGCAACTCTCCTTGAATTGCCGCCGGTAGCGTGGAGCCTGATACAGGAAAGACTCGGCGAAGCCGTTGATGTTCCAGATGTGCAAGTCGGCGCGAACTGTCCGCACGAGTGCCTCGTTGGCAGTCAAGAGGTAGCCAAGCCTCAGTCCTCCGATCCCGAACGCCTTGCTGAGGCTCTTGAGAACCGCGAGGTTGGGGAAGTTGTCGACGCATTGCTCAACGCTGAGACTCGGGGCGTCGCGTGCAAAGTCGATGAAGGACTCGTCGACGATCAGCATGCACTCCGCTGCAGCCAACGTTGTGGCCAGGCGCAGAATGTCATTCCTTGAAACAGCCAGCGAGGTGGGATTGTTGGGCGTCACGACGATGGCCACGCTGGCCTTGTTGGCTATGGCGTGCTGAGCGAACGCATCGACGTCGAGCTCGAAAGACGGAGCGGGCAGCTCGAAGGGGATGAAGGTTCCAGCTCGCGCGGCGTTCTCGTACTCGTTGAAGGAGGGCACAGGACAGGCGATCCTGCCGGGCATGCGGCAGATGATCTTGATCAGCTCCGAGGCTCCGTTCCCGACGATGATCCGGGACGCTGGCTGCTCGATCAGGGTGCCGACCAGGCGTGCCATGACATCCGCTCCAGCCGGGTAGTTGAGCACCAGCTCCTGGAGCTGGTTCTTGAACTGCGTGAAGATTGCCTGCGGCGGATAAAATGGATTGTAGAGATATGCGTGATCGACAAAATCGAACCGCCAGTATCCCCCATGCTGGGTCTGCATGTACTCATAGCGTTGGTCGGGCGAGGCGAACAGATATTCAGCGGCAAGTCGATCGCTCTCGTCGTCGATCTCGTGCCACTTGAGATCGTCGCAATCGACTGCCACCAGGCTGTTCTGGCCTCCATGCCCCAGTGTGATCAGGGAGGACTCATGGTCGTCGTCGTGGTCTCTGGATGTGATGTAGGCCTGCAGTTTCGGCAAGAAGTAGCGGCTGAGGAAGTCCGCTCGGAAGAGGTAGATGTTGGCCGTTTTGAATACCTTCGAAAAATCGAATCCCGGATCCTGCTGCTGTGCGTCGAAAGTGGCCTGGACGCGACCGCGAGCATCCACGCTGACGACCGTTCCGGACATCCAGCTCTGGTGCCGGGATACGACAGCCAGGTTCCCGCCACCCTGAGAGAGTAGGCGTTCGAGAACTGCCCTCTCGAAGAACACATCTGCCTCCAGCAACAGCATGTCCTCGCAGAGCTGATCTCGAGCAAGCCACAGCGAGTCGATGTTGTTCGTCGTTGCGTATTCCTCAGACGTGACGTAGCTGATCGACAGGCCAAGGTGGCTCTGTCCGAACCGCTCGATGATGCGCTCTTTGTGGTGGCCAACCACAATGACAATCTGCTCGATGCCGAGGGCAGAGAGCTGACTGAGGGTGTTGTCGAGAACAGGCGTACCACCCACTTCAACCAGACACTTGGGGAAGTCGTTCGTGAACGGGCGAAGCCGATCGCCAACGCCTGCGGCGAGAATCAAGGCCTTGCGGATCTTCTCTGGGTTCCCGCTCGGTGTGGAGTTCCAGCGATCCGTCTTCATGATGAGTTCCGAGCGGGCAGAGGTACGTCAGAGTTCGTCTTCTCGAAGAAGAAGAAGTGGTTCTGGAGCTTTGGCCAGGAAACGCCAAGTCGGGACAGCGCGCGAGGAATGATGCCGAAACTGATGGGTGCGACGGCGCGGAGTGACCACCAGGTCAGGGCGCCGAGCAGCGCTGAAGTTCTCGGCAAAATGCGCAGGTAACGACGCCGCAACTCGACCAGCTCGACCGCCATCTCCATGTAGGTGTAAGCGTAGTTGCGGCGTACCGCGATGTCTGACAGGCCAGCTTCCAGCAGCAGCGTCTTGTAGACCTCGACACTCCGGTAGATCGCCTCGTACTCACCTTGTGAATGATCATAGGCTTGAAGCACTGTGCTCTCTCGCAGCATCAGCCGGCCTCCGGTGTCGAGGCGTTCAACAGCGGCGCGAACGAGCCCGACGGTATCGGCGTCGTTCAGGTAGAGGCAGAGTCCGCCACAGAAGATGAAATCGAAGGGGCCGGGAGGCAGATCGTCTCGAACGTCCTGACTCGAGAACTCCACGTTCGATCGATGGCTGAGTCTGGCTCTGGCGGCGGCCAGCATCACGGGACTCTGTTCCACTGCCGTGACGTTGCCAAAGCGGTCGGCGAAGAGCTCGGTCCATGCCCCTGAGCCACAGCCGAGGTCGAGCACGCGAGCCTCTGGACTGAGCAGGTCCAGCCAGTCGCGCATCGTCGCTTGCTCCTTCTTGAAGCGATAGCGGACCGAGTTCTCGGGCAAGTCCTGGGCGTGCGCCATGTAGCTCGCCGACGCCGCCTCGCCCTCCTCCGTCCCGGCAAAGTAGCGTTGAACGGCC
>CAZMLI010000191.1:0-2643 GCA_964566865.1 uncultured Planctomycetota bacterium | reverse complement strand
GAGACGTCTCGTCACGGAAGCCGCTCCCTGGTCGTGCGATCGGCTGCTTTATGGGCGGCCGAACCCAGCTGTGTGCAGGTGAGACGATGCCAAGGGGGCCTCGGGATCCTTCAAGCGGGCAGGTCGGATAAGGCTCAACATGGTGCAAGATATCGGCGCGGCGCCCGTGAGACGCGTGATTGAACGAGCGCGCGACGTGCCAGAAAGAAGACAAACGCGCACATCTCCTTGCAACGTACCAGAACGCACACCGAGAGCAAGGCAGGGCTGGGTTCAGGCTGCTAGCCGAGCTTCATTTCAGTAGTCGCTTCAGTTGCTCGCGCAGCTTCTTGTGCGCGGCATTGCCGGGCTCGAGCGTCACCGCTTGCCGCGCATGCTCGAGGCCTTCCTTGACCCGACGCAAACAGGTCAGCGCCAGCCGGGCAGCGCGCACATGGTGATAGACGCTACGCGGGTATTGCCTGCACACGTCGTGGTGCGCCTCGAACGCGACGCGGAAGAGCGCGTCCGCCTCCTTCGACCGTCCGCGACGAACCAGTTCCGGCACGAGCTCAGCTGGCAGCTTCAGCCCGCCTGGAAGAATGGCCTGCGCCTTGCGCGCCTCGCGAAGTGCCTCGGCTGCCTTTCCCAGCTTCAGTAGCCCCAATGCTCTCACACGGTGGATTTTCTCTGTCACGATCAGCGTGTCGGCGGGCTGGAAGAGGACATTCGGCATGGCGCAGCTGATCAGCCGGTGCTCCCAGCGGAGTGCACGCCGCAATTCTCGAGGACCGCCCGGGAGCTGGCTGGCCTGGTGGGCGAGGACCATGCCCCAGTTGTTCCCGAAACCCGACAGCGGCATACTCAACATGGACATCATGCGCAGCTCGCGCGCAGCTGAGCGGGCGTAACCGAGCTTCTCGAGACTGGAGTAGAAGAGGAACCGGGAGTATGCATCGGCCAGCGGCAAACGGTGTGCCAGCGCTTGTAAGCGACGGCCCTCGGCGCCCTGTTTCGACTGGATCAGCGCCCGGCCCATCAGAAACGTCGAGAGGGAGTCGGCGCGGTCTTCCTGCTTCCAGCAGTTCTTGTAAGCCGAGGCTGCGCGCGACCACAGGCCTTGCGCGGCCAGCAGATCTCCCCGCCCGAGCCAGGCGTGATAGCCCTCGGCACGCCGCAGACAACGCTCGGCCAGCTTGAACTGGCCCCGCTTCCGACAGAACTCGCCGACTGCCACGAAGCTGATGTCTCGCCCGTACCCCGGGATCTTCTCGATCAATGGCTCCACCTGTGCGATCAGCGGAACCAGGTGACCGGCAGGAACGGTGCCGTCGATCAGTGCCTGCAAGCGGGTCAGCACGCTCAGAGGTGTCGCCGCCTTCTTGCGGCCTTCCCACAGAACCCGACAGAACAGCGCGGCCACCTCTCCATGCGGATGGTGCATGGAATCGGCCATCGCACGCATCTGCGCCACGGTCGGTTTGGATCCCAATGCTTCGGCCGCGAGCCGCAGCACATCGCGACGTGTCATGCCGTCGGACTCCAGAACGTTGGCACCATACACGGAGCGCGGCGCCTTCTCGGCCAGCTGCGTTCGAAGGTGCGTCAGCAGGACCTGACGGCTCTCCTTCCTGTTCCCAGTTCGCCAGAGGGCTCTTGCCAGCTCGGCCCAGGGCCCTCGCTTGCCGAGCTTCTTGTACATGGCGCGTGCCAGCGGTAGAGCTGTCCGGTAGTCCAGCAGAGCGAGCTGAATCGCGAGGAGGTAGGAGTACTGGGACTGCGAGTTCTTTCGCAAGACCAAGATCGCAGCCTCGATCTGGCCATGAAGCAGAAGCAAACGGGTGAGCTGCCAGCCCTTACCCTCCGCTCGAATGCGGCCCAAACTCTGCTGATACCGCTTGTGGCGGCCGGCCAGGCGTAGATAGAAAGCGTGGCGCGCCAGCGCTTTCAGAGATTGGTCCTTCGGCGGGAGGTCAGCCAGGGCGGTCCAGTCTCGCTGCTTGAACAACACGGCCTTGAGCAGCTCCGTGTCCCCTGCGCGTTTGGCTGCGCGTCTGGCTATGGCCAGGTCACCCTGGACCATCCGGAAGTACCCCAGGCGGCGCACGAGTGTGAGGGTGGGATAGGCGCCGGCAAGCTGTTTCACTCGCTTGTCCAGCGTTGCGATCCGCTCCTTCAAGAGCCCCCGCTGCCTAAGATCTGACGCTAGCGCCAGCCCGCCTTTCTGGGGCCATATCTCGGCACGGGTCTGAAGCGCCCTCGCCAGGGCGCGGTTCTTGCCGCCGATCAACGCGCGATTGGTCTGCTCTCTGAGGCGTGAGGCGATTATGTCCGCAAGCGGGCTGCGGCGCTTCGCGGCGACTTCGGCAGCCGCCAGCTTCGTCACCCAGAGCTGGGCCTTCTCCCCGAGGGCCAACAGCTGCCTGGCAATGACATAGCGCTTGCCCCGACTCACCTTTCGGTAACTGCGAATCAGCTGCGCCACATCGACCGGTGTGTCGGGATAGAGGCCGTGGCGGAACCGCTCGAGAATCGCCAGCGCCCGGGTCTTGACCTCTGCGTTCTTGCCGCGGGACGCCGCCACGAGGTCTGGCTCGGCGGCGCGGCCGGCTTGCCAGAGCTGCTTGACGGCGCGCTCTCGAACCTCCCAGCGCTTCGCCCCCA
>CAZMLI010000190.1:3123-8677 GCA_964566865.1 uncultured Planctomycetota bacterium | reverse complement strand
GAACGAATGGCTGGATAGTGTTCCGCCAGCCAGGCCGGACTGACGCCGAGCAGGTGAATCAAGCGGATCGACCACATCCAGAGAATCGTCCTGACCCAGCCCGCACTTTCCCAGCGACGGGCTGACGTCACGACCGGCGTGGGAATATATATCAGCCGCGCGCGCCGCCGCATGCGCCGCGTGAACAGCACGTCTTCGAGCAGCGGTACGTCGGGGTAACCCCCGAGTTCTTCGAACAGCGAGCGCGCGACAAAGATGCCCATGTCGCCGGTGGCGATCCTCGACAGCCGGGTACGGATGTTCCCCAGGAAAGTGGTCGGTCGGGCCAGTGGATGGGTGGCGTCCAGCGACCAGGCAAACCAGCCGGCCTGCGCACCGCAGCGCCAGGCTTGCCGCACCATTTCGACGCCGCCGGGCGGCAGCCGAGTGTCCGCGTGCAGGAAGAGAATCATCTCGCCCGCGGCCTGCCGGGCGCCGCAGTTGAGTTGCCGGGCCCGCCCTCGCGGGGCGCTGAGCAAGCGAAGCTGTTGGCCCGCCCGTTCGAATTTTCGGCGATGTGGCCGGGCCAGTGCCAGCGTGGCATCCGCACTGCCGCCATCCACAACGAGCACCTCGTCGGCGCCCTGGAGCAGCAGTGCATCAAGGGCTGGTCCGATGGTGGAGGCTTCGTCGAGTACCGGCAGGACCACGGAAACGCGTGGTCCTGACCGGTCCCGGTGATTCATGACCGAGCTGCGTAGCACCCGCAAGCGGGCTCCTCCGTCACATTCGAGACACAAAAGGAACGGGACAGCGTTTTCTCGCGCCGTCCCGCTCTACGCTCGCTAGAGAAATGCTCTAGAGATCGCCGCACCCCTGGAGACTTCTCTGCTCGGGAATACACCGGGCCGGTCAGTACTCCGAAGCGTTGTAGCTCTCTAGGAGATGTGGTCCTTGAGTTGCTTCCCAACACGAAAGGCGACAGTCTTGCTTGCCGGAATAATCATCGGCTGCTTCGTCTGAGGATTCAGCCCCTTCCGCTTCTTGCGCTTCCGAACTTCAAACGTGCCGAAGTTGATCAGGCGGACGCTCTGGTTTTTCTTGAGCCCCTTCTTGATCGCCTCGAGTACTGCCTCGAGGGAACGCTCGGCCTGCGCTTTGGTATCGAACTGCTTCGTCTTCATCATCAGCTCGACGAGGTCGGCCTTATTCATCGCGTCCTTCTTCTTTGCCATCCTGATAACTCCCTTCCGAGTATAACCTGATCGAAGGCCTCACCGAGTGCTTACTCGAAGCGACGAATGTGCTCGTCGCCGCACAACCGGGACAACCCACGACTATCAAAAACAGGACCGTTGCCCCCACAACCCGCCTGCCATGCGGGGTTGAGAGCGTCGTTGACACATGTCGAATTATTAATAAGCACACGCCGTTTTGCTGCGCAAGCGTTTTTGGTTTTCGATTTTTTTTGATTCGAGGATTATTGCTTGTGTTACTTCCTCGGTCGTTTTTTGGAATCGCCGACGCGCGCACCTCGCCACTTACGCCAGCGGGCCGCATCGTCACCCAATTGCTGACCTGACAGACGCGCGAGCAGCGCTGCAGCGCGCCCGCGAAGCGTTCCGTTCTTTGATTCTTCGAGCACACGAATCAAGGACTCGATGCACTTTGTCGGCGAACGCAACTCGCCGACAACGCCTTCGATATCGTCGTCGAGCAGCGCCGCGAGCGCGCCCTGACCGTCGCCCTGCTCGAGCAGCACCGCGCACAACGCACTGCGCGCATCGCGCAACATCGGCGACAGCACGATCGCTTGACGAAGCGCCGCAACGCAGAGCGCGCGCTTACCGCGCGCGCGCCGCAACAGCCCGAGCACGTAATAGGCCCGCGCCATCTTGGGCGCGATGCGCACCGCCTGTTCCATTTCGAGCTCTGCCTCTTCGAGCCGACCGAGTTGATGGAACACGCTGCCCAGCAACAGATGCGCCTGCAGGTTATCCGGATTGATGTACAACGCGCGCTTCAGGGAAAGCACTGCCGGCAGGATCGCCAGCTTGCCCTCTCGCGCGAGCTTCGCCATTTGCTGATGCAGCGCACGCCAGTCGTCGGCCGGACCGATCTTCTCGCGTTCGTTCGAGAGCGCCTGGACGGTCTGGATCAGATGTGTTCGCGCGATGCTCACGTGGAAACGATCCCGCGATTTGCGCGGCGCCAGCGACAGCCCTTTGTTGAACGCTGCGAGCGCGGACTGATATTGTTCGGCGACCAGTTCCAGTTCGCCGAGTGCGGCATGCAGTCGCGACTCGGTTGCATGCCGCAGCAACCCCAGCGCCAGCCAGCGCCGCGCGGGCGCCTCGTATTTGAGCAGGAAGTAGGCCTCGACGACCCGCAGGTAAGACAGCGCGGAGGCGTCGAGTGCAATGAACTGCTGGAACTGCTGCTCGGCCCCTTCGGCATCCGACTGCACCAGCAAGGCGCGCGCCAGGTCCAGTCGAGCCTCGGGCCCGTCCTCGAACTTCAGCGCCTGCCGGAAGTGGGTCTCGGCCTCGGCGATCTGCGACTGCTGCACCGCCATCAACCCACGCGCGTGCTCCTGCTCGTAGGCCGCGCGATTACTACTGCAGGCTGCAGCCCACAGACCCAGCCAGATGATTGCCAGAACTCTGCTCGACATCAGGTTCACCACTCGTAGTAGGCTTCGATGGAAGAGGCCAGCATAGAATCGGCAGCCCCGCTTTCAACCCGTTGCCGGAGCTCGGCGCACAGCGCCCACTGCTCGGCGCAGACCGGCACGGGTCGGTCTGCCGGTGCATCCAGTTGCGTGCGCAGCTCGGCGACGAGCCGACCGGTCAGGGTCTCGATGCCCGTACCCCGCTCGGCCGAGATTGCGATGGCCTGCGGGAGCGTCTCGGGCGGGTCCGCGAGGTCGCACTTGTTCCAGACCAGGATCCCGCTCCCGTCCATCGGTGTCGCATGTTCGGGAGAACAGATCACGATCCAGCGATCGACATCGGGCAGCCGGCCCGGCGGGCTATCGAACAACTCCAGCGGCAGGCCCTCGAGATCGAGCCAGGTCGACATGCCGTCGCGCGTCGTGTCAGGCGCGGCGTCGACCAGGGCCAGCGCATCCCCGGCCAGCCGGTTGAACAGTCGGCTCTTGCCCACGTTGGTCGGACCCACCAGCGCCAGCCGCGAGGGGGCAAAGAGCGCGCGGCCGAAGGGCACCGCACGCCAGAGTTCGGCAACGCGTTCGGCCACCTCGGCGCCTTCCAGAATTTGCTGGAGCGCGACGGAGAAAGCACCGGCCTCCTGGGCCAGTGCGACCTCCAGCGCCCGCTCGGTTCGCGCCCCCTGCAACGCCAGCCGCGCCTCGGCTCGCGGCCGATCCAGCCCACCATGCTTCGCCGCCCAGCGCAGATAGACCGGGTACTCGGCGGCCTGCAGACCCAGCTCGCGCAAGGCCGACTCGATTCGCAACAGCGACAGCTCTCCACCGTGCGCCGAGAGCGACACCTGCGGCGGCGGGTCCTCGGGCAATTCCAGCAGCACCTCGTCGAGCAGTTCTTCCGCTCGCATCAACTGGCCGTGATACAGCCCCGGTTGATCCAGCGCGCGCTGGCCATGGAACAGCGGGGCCACCAGCCCCAGCGGCTCGTCGCCCCAGATCAGCAGCTTGCCGATGCCACCCTCGCCGGGGGCGGTCAATCGCGTGTAGCAACAGCCGCGGGTCATGCGTCTTCGTGGTAGGCGGCGATCCCTTCCAGCGTCAGATCGCGGACGTAGAGCGCATCGGGCATGAACTCCTCGCCGAGTAAGGCGCCATCGCCGCCGGTGATCAATACGCGTGTCGGGGCGCTCGAGGCCTCGGCCACGCGCGCGGCCAGGCGTCCGACCAGGCCACGGAAGCCCCAGTACAGCCCCGCCGTCAGCGCGTCGTCGGTATTGCGTCCGAGCGCCCCGTCGATGCAGCGCAGCCCCACCTCGGGCAACAAGGCCGCGCCTTCGTGCAGCGCCCTCGCCGACAGGCCAGCGCCCGGTGCGATCGCACCGCCCATGAACCGGCCGTCGGCGCTGACCAGGTCACAGGTGATGGCGGTCCCGCAGTCGATCACGATCCAGGCCCGCGCCTCGCGCGCGATCGCGGCGCGCGCGTTGAGCAGTCGGTCGAGCCCCACCTGTTCGGGCGCCTCGGTCCGATTGTCGACGCGCAGCCGTGCGCGATCGACGAAGGCCAGCGGCAAGCTGAGCGCATCGGCCAGTGCCTGCAGCGCGGGCTCGGTCGCGGGGCGCACGCTGCCCGAGAGCAGCAACACGGGCGCGGGCGCATCCTCGGGTAACGCCACGGCCGCTGCGTCGAGCTTCGCGTTCGCAATCGATCTGCGCCAGAGGAGTTGCCGGTCGTCGAACAGACCCAGCTTGAGCGCGGTGTTGCCGGCGTTGGCCGCCAGGATACAGGGCATCGGGAAATGTCCCGGGGTTAGCGGCGCAACTTGAACACCTTGCGGAGTTCCCTGCCGTTGCGGATGAAGTGCACGCGCAGCGCCGACGAATTGCGCAGCGCGTTCTTGAGGCCATCGATCTGCTTCACGCTCTCCAGCTTGAAGGTGTTGACCTGCGTGATGATGTCGCCTTTGAGAAAACCACGACTGCGAGCGTAGCTCTTGATGGGCACGCTGGTGATGCGCAGGCCGATCGTGCGTCCGCCTCGCGTGTGCGGAACGATGCCGACTTCGCTGAGGTAGGTCGACAGCTTGTTGTAGACCTCGTCCTGCTCGGCACCCGAGATGTGATACTTGTGTTCACTCAGCCGCTGAGTACTTGTGAAGCGCGCGGTGCGCTTGCCGTCACCGTTACCGTTGATCGGACGTTGCACCCGCCGCCCCTCGCCATTGCCACCCGCTCCGCTGCCCAGCGCCCGGACCCCGCCGCCCTTGACGAGAAAGTAGCTGTCGGACCCGATGCGGAACTTGGCACCCTCCCTGGTCACCGAGCCCTCGACCAGCGTGACCTTGCGCCCCCAGACGGGCAAGGTCTTGCCCTCGAACCAGAGGTACATCCCGGAGCGGCCGCTGACCCTGCAGTTGGCCGAGCCCGGCGGCCCGAGGAAGACCTGCAACACCTGGATCTTGCCCTTCAAGAAGGCCAGGTTCGGATCGACCGCCCGCGACGGCTGGGCCACGAACGTCTTCTTCGTCGGTCGCAAGGGCAGGGTCTCGGTTGCCCGAAAGTGCCGAATCGGCGGCAGCTTGGTTTTCAGATCCGGCGAGGCCGGCGGACGCCAGTCCCCCTTCGGCTTCGGCTTGCCAGCGACGATCCAGGCGCCGGCGGCACAGAGGATCAAGACGAAGCAGGTGTTTGCCAGCACCAGCAGCTTTCGCATGGATCGAATCGACATCGACTAGAACCCCAGGTCTGTCGTACGCAGACCCTTGGTGATACCGCGGATCTCGAGCTTCAACTCGTCCGGGTTGTCGGCCGCGTCGAGCGCATCCTCGAGCGTGATCAACTCCTCTTCGAACAGCCGCTTGAGTGACTGGTTGAAGGTCTGCGTCCCGTAATAGGCGCCCTCGCGCAG
>CAZMLI010000190.1:0-3023 GCA_964566865.1 uncultured Planctomycetota bacterium | reverse complement strand
TGCTTGAGCGCCGAGGCGAAGGTCTCCGTGTCCAGGCCGATCTCGCGCTGGCTGAAGATCGATTGCTTGTCGGTGAACAGAAACTCGATCGGATCCTCGACGCTGACTATATGGCGATAGGCGTTCTGGTTGACATACTCCAGCATCGCCGCCAGCGTGGTCGACTTTCCGCTACCTGCAACGCCGGTCGCCAGCACCAGGCCGCGCCGCATCATCGCCAGCTTGCGCATGCCGTCTTCGGGCAGGCAGAGCTCCTTGAAGGTCGGGATCTTCTCGTTGACATGCCGGAAGACAAAGCCGGTCTCGCCCTTCTGGGTGAAGTAGTTGCAGCGAAAGCGCGGGCCGCCGCCCGGCGCCTGGTAGGACATGTCGAATTCCTGCAGCTCCGCGATTCGCTCGCCGCGGGCGCCGCCGACCACCATCAACAGCTCGTAGCAGTCCTGCTGGGTGACCAGCTCGTCGGTCAGGAACTGCACCTCACCGTCGACGCGAATGGCCACCCGGCTGCCGGCCTTGATGAACAGGTCGGATGCGCGGCGACCGACCATGTCATCCAGGAAAGGTTTAAGTTCCATGTTCTAAGTATAGGACTCTGGATCGGTAGCGTCAACGAGCTCGAAGAGCCGCTCCAGCAAGCCCGGGACCCCGTTCCCCGAAAGCGCTGAAATCGGGTGCACATCATCTGTGCCCACACAGGCCTGAAGTTCCGCCAGCCCCGCCTCGGCGCCCGTCAGCTCGATCTTGTTGCCCGCCACGACCTCCGGCTTGGCCGCCAGCTTGGGACTGAAGGAGGCCAGCTCGTTACGGATCACCTGGTAGGCCTTGGCCGCCGGCATCGAGGCAAAGGGAGCGGGTGAGATATCGACCAGATGCAGCAGCACGCGGCAGCGCTCGATGTGGCGCAAGAACTGGTCGCCCAGGCCACCGCCCTCGTGCGCCCCTTCGATCAGGCCGGGGATGTCGGCGATCACGATCCGACGCCAGTCGGATAGATCGACGATGCCCAGCTCCGGTTCGAGCGTGGTGAACGGATAGGCGGCAATCTTCGGTCGCGCGCGCGAGACCTGGCACAGAAAGGTCGACTTGCCCGCGTTCGGCAGCCCGACCAGCCCCACGTCGGCCATTAGCTTCAGCTCGACATGCAGCCGGCGATGGTCGCCCGGCTGCCCCCGCTCGTACTCGCGGGGCGTCTGGTTGGTCGGGCTGGCGAAGGTCTTGTTGCCCCGCCCGCCCTGGCCGCCGCGGCAGATTGCAACCTGCCAGCCGTCCTCCTTGAGGTCTTTCAGCAGCACATCCTTGTCGATGTCCCGGATCAAGGTGCCCACCGGCACGGGGACCAGCTTGTCCCCCCCGCGCTTGCCATACTGGTTGTTGCCGCGCCCTTGCTGGCCGTTGCCCGCTCGAAACTTGCGCAACCGGACCAGCTCGAGCAGGCTCGAGATCTGCGAGTCGGCGACGAAGATCACGTCCCCGCCGTCGCCGCCGTCGCCCCCGTCGGGTCCACCACGCGGGACATAAATTTCCCGCCGAAAGCTGACGCATCCGTCGCCGCCCTTGCCGGCAAACACCTCGATATCGACCTCGTCCTTGAACATCGCGAAGGGATGTTACTATACTTATCCTTGGAAAGATGTCCTGACTTAGGAGACTGGTGATGCATCGTCCCACCCGCCTGCTGCCACTGCTGATCATCCTGGCGATCCTGCTGCCGCTGACCGCGTCCGCCCAGAAAAAGAAGTTCTTCGCCCGCAGGGCCAGGGTCACCTTGCACAACGGATCCGAGCTGATCGGCATCGTGCGCAACAAGAAGCTGTTCGAGATTCAGCGCAAGGGCCTGTTCGTTCCGGTCGACCTGGACAAGCTGCGGGCCACGTACGAGGCGGCCAAGGATGCGGCGCTGCGGGCCAACAAGCCCGCGCCGAGCAGCCCATTCTCGAGGATCGGCATCCGGCTCTGGTTCGTGATGGGCAACGACGGCTACGTCTTCCTGCTCAGGCGCGACGTCAAATCGCACAAGCTCGAAAAGGCCGTCGACGAGAAGGAGTTCAAGCTCATCGAGCGCCGGGCGGCTGCCCGCGCATCGCGTCGGCGTGCGCGGCGCGCCCTGCTGGAGAAGGAGCGCAAGGCGCTGAAAGCCCGCGCGCTGAAAGCGAAGCAAGACGCGGCCGACACCAAGACCAAGACCAAGACCAAGACCGCGGGCGACAAGACCGACAAGGGTGGCGGCGGGACGCTCGAGCTGCCCAAGGGCTTCAAGTCCGAACTGAAGTGGATCGAGCAGGCCAAGAAGTTGCTCGAGACCTTCCCCGAGAAGGCTGGCTGGGGCAAGGACAAGAAGAGTTACAACTGGCTCAAGTTCAAGCTTCAGCGAACCAAAGGCGGCAGCACCACCCGCACGATCGTGGTCAACGGCGTGACCAAGAAGGTGATCATCAAACGCGGCATCCCCCGCACCAAGATCGAGGACGAGTTCTACCGCAAGTACGACCTGTGGGTCGCGGCCGGCAAGTGGAACAAGGCCGGGAAGATCTACCCTGAGAAGCCAGTCAAGGGGGCGAAGGCGGGTGCGCCGGTGGTGAAGAAGCCGGCGAAGTAGCGCGCACTCCGGGACTTCTGTCCACCAAAAACTGCCGTCAAGGAAAGCAGGAAGGCGAGTCACATCGCCTCGCTCGACGCCCACAAGCAGGGAGGGCGAGGCTCCCGCCGAGCCGAGGCCGCAATCCAGGTATTCGTCGAACTGAGCGGTTCCGGCGCTTCGCGCCGCGGCTCGGCAGGAGCCTCGCCCTCCCTTTGAGGTGTTGGCTCCTTCTACGCGGCGGCGCACTCCGCACGGCCCTGAATCAGCCCGAGGACGTTGGGTTCACAACCACATCACCGCGCTGTCGTGAGGGCAACGACGCACACGGGGCTCCGCTACTCGGGCGAGGCTGCGGTGTCCAGCGGCTTGATGTTGACCCGCCGGCGGGTGCCGAACTCGACGTGTCCGTCGATCAGCGCGTAGAGCGTGTAGTCCTTGCCGCAGC
>CAZMLI010000189.1:0-8774 GCA_964566865.1 uncultured Planctomycetota bacterium | reverse complement strand
TGCTTCCACCGAGCCGCGCTGTGGTCGTCGCGCTGCTCAAGCGCTGGTTCAAGGGACGGGTGAACTTCATCCAGGGAGGATTTCCCGCAGCGCCGCCGATGGCTGGCGGCCAGGCGCCGATCAAGGACGCGGAGGACGTGGTGATCTCGGATGACGAGCAACCCTGATGCACCGGGTAAGCGTGCTGTCCACCAGCAAGACACCCAACAGCTGGGCTTTCAACTACCCGCTCAAGGTCAACCTGCGCCGTTTGCTCGACCGCGGAATCCAGCTCGCATTCCGAACGCTCGAGTCTCCCCAGCTGCTCGACTGTCAGACGATCTTCATCAACAGCAAGATCTTCTCGCACCTGCTCGGGGAGCGCGAGAACCAGATTTTCGAGGCACTCGCCGGTTTCCGCGAGCGCGCGGATATCCGGCTGATCTGGTTCGACACTTCGGACAGCACCTTCATCTACCAGGGCGCCGTCCTGCCACACGTCGACTATTTCTACAAGGCGCAGCTACTGGTCGACCGCGAGCTGTATACGAAAAGACACTACGGCGGACGGATCTACACCGATCACGTACACCGGCAACTGGGGGCAATCGACGAGCACCCCTACCCCGCTGCGCCGTTGCCGGCCGACCAGTTGCACAAGCTTCGCGTCTCGTGGCACAGCGGGCTGGGCGACTACGGCTGGCGTCGATTCTACAAGCTGACCCACCTGACCGGCGCGGTGCTCGACAAGCTGGACCGACCCTATCAGTACCATGCCAACTTCTGCACCAACGACGCCAGATCGAACGACATCAGCTGCCGGCTGGGCCTCGGCCACCCGCGCGAGACCATCCGGGCGCACCGGCGCGCGGTGATCGATCGGGTCACCCAGCGCGGCGTCTCGACGGACCGGCTCTCGCCGGCAAAATACATGGCCGAGATGCGGCAGTCCAGGATCGCGATCAGCCCGTTCGGCCTGGGCGAGATCTCGCTGCGCGACTTCGAGATCCTGCTCTGCGGCGCCCTGCTGTTCAAACCGTCGATGGACCACCTGCAGACCTGGCCCGAGCTGTATCTCGACGGCCAGACCTACGTTGCCCACCAGTGGGACCTGAGCGACTTCGACGCGCAGCTCGACCGGCTGCTCGGCAATCCGGCCGAGCTCGAGCGCGTCCGCCTGGGCGGTCTGGCGCGCTATCGCCACTGTCTGAGTGACGCCGGCATGGAAGAATTCTGCGACCGAATCGCGATGATACTCGAGGAGACCTGATGCACATACCGACAATCGATCTGGAGGCGCAGTACCTGCAGCTGAAGCCCGAGATCGACGCAGCGGTCCAGCGCGTGCTGGACCACCGGCAGTTCATCCTGGGGCCCGAGGTGCGCGATTTCGAGACCGCTTTCGCCGCTTACGTCAACGCCGTGGGCGCCATCGGCGTCGGTTCGGGCACGGCGGCGCTCAAGCTCGCGCTGCAAGCCTGCGGTGTCGGCCCCGGCGACCGGGTGATCACCGTCGCCAAGTCGTTCATCGCCACCGCCGAGGCGATCTCGCATGTGGGCGCGCGACCGCTGTTTGTCGACGTCGACCCGCGCACGTTCAACATCGACCCCGAAAAAGTGCTCGCGGCACTGGCCGAGCATGACGGCGACGGCGAGATCCGCGCGATCATGCCGGTCCACCTCTACGGCCAGCCGGCCGAGATGGACAGCCTGCTGGCGATCGCCGCACAGCACGACCTGCGGGTGATCGAGGATGCGGCGCAGGCGCACGGCGCCACTTTCCAGGGACAGCGTGCCGGCTCGATCGGCGACCTGGCCTGTTTCAGTTTCTATCCCGGCAAGAACCTCGGCGCCTTCGGCGACGCCGGCATCGTCACCGGCAATGACGCGGCGCTGCTCGAGCGGGTCGGTCGGCTACGCAACCACGGCCGGACCGCCCACTACCAGCACGCGGAGATCGGCTGGTGCGACCGGATGGACGGCATTCAGGGCGCTATTCTGGGCGTCAAGCTGCCCCACCTGGAGGACTGGACCGAGGGCCGACGGCGCAACGCCGCCCGCCTCGATAGCCTGCTCGCCGGCATCGACGAGGTCACCACGCCCTACGTCGCGCCCGACGTGCGTCATGTGTATCATCAGTACACCATCCTCGCGAAGCAGCGCGACGCGCTGCACGCACACCTGGTGGAGCAGGACATCGGCGCCAGAATCCACAACGGACTGCCGCTGCATCTGCAGCCAGCCTATGCCGAGTTTGCCGAGATTTCGCTGCCGGTCAGCTGCGAGCTGGCCGACGAGGTACTCAGCCTGCCGGTTTTTCCGGAGATGACCGAGGATCAGCTGACCTTCCTTGCAGCCGCCGTGCGCGACTTCTACTCACCCCACTAGGGAACATCTGCTGATGCCAATCGTCACCGGTTTGTCCGGCAACGAGATCTACTGCCTGGGTCTGAAGGATTTCACTCCCGGTGAGATCGTCGTCGGCAACAGCGTCGTCTCACTGGGGCTCGGCGGCGCCTTCAGCGCCTTCGGCCGGACGATCTCCGGCGGCGAGATCGAGCAGGTCACCTCGCTGATCTCGGAGGGCCGCCACCTGGCCGTGGAAAAACTCGAGGCCGAGGCCAAGGCACACGGCGCCAGCGGTGTGACCGGAGTCGTCAGCGAGCTGAAGACCCTCTCGGGCTACACCGAGTTCATTGCCCAGGGCAGCGGGGTGCACAGTCAGCAGCCGCGCACTTTCTTCTCCACCGCGGCATCGGGCGTCGAACTCTACTGCCACCTGGACGCCGGCTACCGGCCGATCAAGTTCGTCATGGGCAACGTGGCCTACGCGATGGGCATCGGACGCGGGGTGATGGGCTCGCTGCGCACGCTGGCACAGGGCGAGGTGGTCGAGTTCTCGCAAATGTACAACGACATCCGCCACGTGGCGGTCCAGCGACTGATGCGCGAGGCGAGCGACGTCGGCGCCAACGCGGTCGTCGACATCAAGGTCAGCATCCAGCCCTACGGCCCCGGCACGGTCGAGCTGTTGCTGACCGGGACCGCCTCGCACCACCCGGCGCTGGCCAGGGGACCGGCCGCAACCGAGGGCGTGGTCACCTCGGAACTCTCCGGCGAGGAGCTCTGGAACCTGGCCTCGATGGGCTATGCCCCGCGCCGTTTGTTGATCGCGACCTCGGTCTACTCGCTGGGCATGGTCGGCGGCCTGACCGCAGTGCTGCGCAGCATCAACCGCGGCGAGCTGCCACAACTGACCGAACTGATCTACAGCGCGCGCGAGAACTGCCTGGAGCTGATGCGCAAGGACGCGGCCAAGATCGGCTGCGACCAGGTCATCGGCAACCGCTTGATGATCAAGGAGCTCTCACCCGGCTTGATCGAGATCATGGCGATCGGCACCGCGATCCAGAAGCTGGATGGCGTCGCGCCCGAGTCGATGGTGCTGATCCCGCAGGCGGTGATCGTCGACAAGGACCTGCTGCCCTCGGCGCAGATGCGGGATCAGCCGGAGCCAAGGCCCGGCGAGCAGATCCAGCTCTCCCCGCTGGGCTGCCTGGTCATGCTGGGCAGCCTGATCCTGACCGGCCTGGGCATGCTGGCCGTCTACCTGTTCAAACCGTAGGCGGATAGAGCGTGCGGAATTCTCCGGGCGTCGAGATCAGCTCGTCGTAAGTGCCCGCCTGCACGATGCGCCCGCCCGCCAGCACGAAGATCCGGTCGGCGTTGCGAATCGTCGACAGCCGGTGGGCGATCGCCAGGATCGTCAGCTCCCCACGCAGCCCGTCGATCGCCTGCCGAATTCGCTCCTCCGAGAGCAGGTCCATCTCGCTGGTGGCCTCGTCGAGGATCAGCAGCTCCGGACTCGCTGCCAGCGCGCGGGCCAGGGCCAGCCGCTGGCGTTGACCTCCCGAGAGCCGCACCCCGCGCTCACCGATCCTCGTCTGCAGCCCCTCCGGCAGTCGATCGATGAACTCGATGCAGTGCGCCTGACGGGCCGCCTCGAGGATCTCCGACTCGGGCAGCGGCTCGAAGAAGCTGATGTTATCGGCAACGCTGGCGCCAAACAGCTCGACCTCCTGGCTCACATAGCCCACTCGACCCCGCCAGTTCTGGGGATCGACCTCGCGCAGCTCATGCGCGCCGTTGACCTCGATCTGGCCCTCGTACTGGCGCAGCAGCCCGAGCGCCAGCCCGACGATCGTGGTCTTGCCCGCGCCCGAACGACCGACGAGCGCGACCATCTCGCCGCGCGAGATCTCCAGGTCGATGCCGCGCAGCACCGCTTCGTCGCGGTAGGCGAACGACAGATCGCGCAAGACGAGCCGCTCGAACCGGGGAATCGTCTCGGTCGCCTCGCTCGTCTCCCGGTTGTCCAGCGCCTCCGCCAGCCAGTGATCGACGATCTCGATGCTCGGCGCCAGGTGTTCCATGCCATGCAGGATGACGGGAATGCCGGACAGCCGTTTGAACGTGCGATGCAGCACCGCCAGCATCAAGATGAACCCCGCTCCCTGCGTCCTGCTGAAGCTGGGGGCGCCGACGAAGATCAGCAGGCAGATCAGACAGACCACCGTCAGCTCGGTGATGTGGCGCAGGATCGCGCCGTTGCGATTGTTGCGCAGGCTCGTTTGATGCAGCGCGCCCAGCAGCGTCCGGAATCGTGTGCGAAAGGTCGCCTCTCGCGCCATGCCCTTGATCGTTCCCAGCGAGGCCAGCGACTGCGAAAGATGGGACTGGATCGCGTTGCGCTCGTCCCGACCACGCTCGCCGAGGCGCCGCCCCTGCAGGATGATGGAGCGGGTCAAGACCAGGATCAGGCCGGCCAGCAGCATCGCGCCGACGGTCAGTCGCCAGTCGATCAACATCGAGCAGCAGAGGTAGACGCCGATGGCGATCAGCTCGCCGAAGACGGTCAGGGCGACGGTGATGCCACCGCCCGCCCGCTGTGCTTCGAAGCGCAGGATGTTGATCAGGTGGGCCGAGTCCCGCTCGATCAGAAACCGGTAACGCGCATCGAGCGTGGCGTCGTACAGACGCGCTTGCAGCCGACGCACCTGCTCGGCGCTGATGTAGAAGCTGCCCACCTGCCCCAGCGTCAGCGCCAGCGCCTGCAACAGGTACAACCCGAAGACCACGCCCAGCGCCATGTTCAACCGCAGCGACAGACCGAACGTCGCGAACAGCCAGTGCACCACGCGCGCCAGCGGGCTGTCCGGCAGGCTCTGGTCCGAGAAGAGGATCTGCAACACGGGCAGGAACGCGGCGATGCTCGCGCCCTCGAACAGCCCGCCGAGCAGGGTCAGCAGCAGGCAGCCTGGGATCAGCAACGGAAATGCCGACAACGACCGCCACAGCAGACTAGCTGGGTTGTGGCGCGGAATGTTCAATGCGGATCCAGCTCAGCGTCCCAGGCAGCACTTCTTGTATTTCTTTCCGCTGCCACAAGGGCACGGGTCGTTGCGACCGACCTTGGCCTGCCCCCCACCACCCTCGCCCGGCGTCCAGAGCTTGGGTGCCTGCGCCTGCTTCGCCATGGCGGTGCGTAACTTGCCGGCATAGGCCAGGAAAACATCATCCCTGGGAAGCATCTCACTGGCCACCGACAGGTGCGCATCGATCAGCCGCAGATCTTCTCCTTTGCCCAGCAACCGGACGGCGGTCGCCAGGTGGGAATGGATCGTCGGCTCGAACTTGAGCGCGAGCAGTCGCGGGTGATCGGGCATCAGTTTCTGCCGTTCCTTGAGCATCGCCAGCAGCGGTGGCTTCCAGGCCGACTCCGCCCGCGGGCGCAGCCACCAGTTCTGCATCAGCCAGGCCTGCACCTCGTCCGTCGGAATATCCTCCTCGGTCTCTTCGAGGAACCGCTTGGTCTCGGCCACCACCTCGTGGCGGCAGATCTTCTCCAGAAACTGCTCCTTGGATCCCGGCGATGGCTCGATCTCGGACGACGAGAAGAAGAACAGCGGCTGCGCCGGCGTCTCGAACAGCACTTGCGAGATCTTCTCGTCGGTCGGTTCGCAGGACCAGCGTTCGGCCAGCTTCTCGGCCCACTCCCCAGCCTCCTCCTCGGTGCGGAACAGCACCGGCAGCTCGTCCGCCGCGCGCTGCTCGATCCAGGCCGCCAGTTCAGCGTCCTGCGCATTATCGAGCACACCCTGGAGGTGCGGTCGACAGGCTTCCGGCAGATCCTCGTGCGTCAGCAGGTGACTGGCCAGCAGTGGCATGCGCGGCCCCGCACAGGCGGCCCACATCTCGGCCAGATCCTCCAGGTCATCGGCCCCCATCTGCTGATCCTCGGCGATCGACGCCAGGCGAAATTCGTCGCCCATCAGCTGGCAGGCCTCCTCCGACTTCACCTTGAACAGCAACTCGTGCAAGACGAAGCGGGTCGCCGCCTGCAGCGGCTCGAAGCGAATGAAATCGCCCGCCACGCGCGCCGCCGACTCGGGCATCTGCAGCAGAGCGCTGAACAGCGCCTTTTCCACCTCCGGGTGGTTGATGATTGCCAGTTGATCGCAGAGCACCGTCGCCGCTGCAAGGCTCGGCACGCCGGCCAGCACCTCGATCGCGCGCAGCAACGGCTCGACGCCCTTCTCCTGCAAGGCCTCGAAATCGGACAGAATTTCGACGTATTCCGCTTCCAGAAAGAACAGCGTCGCCTGCACGCCCGCCCGTCCGGCCTCGATCAGACCCGCCACCGCCGCGTCACTGTCAGGCCCCGCCTGTTCCAGATCGATGGTGAAGGCCTCCAGCGGCTCGGGCACATCGCCACTGCGCCAGAACGCGATATAGGCATCGAGTCCGGTGAAGAAGCGCTCGGTCGAGACCCGGTACTGGACCCAGTCGGTGTCGATGTAGGTGTACGGCTCGAGCAATGCGTCGCGCACCATCTCGGCGGCCGCGGTCGGCTTCTCCCCTGGATTGCTCTGCAGGTACTGGTCGATCCGCTCGATCGAGCCGATGCGATCCGCGACACTCAGATGCTCGGCCCAGACATGCTTGAGCACCACCTCGCGCTGGTCGGTCTGCTCGGGCTGATCCAGAAAGATCCCGAACAACGGATCGTCCGGGTCGAGGAAGTCCGGCAGCACAACCTGGGACAGCAGCAGATCGAGCTGCTCGCTGACCTCCGCGAAGTGCTTGTCCATCTGTTCGTTCTGTTCGGCCTCCGAGAGGTCGCCATGGTCATGGCCACAGTCGTCGCCGCAGTCGTGGTCGTGTTCGTGTTCGGTCATGGATTGCTCAATCTATCTTATCGAATTTCGCCGGCCTGCACTGCCTGTTGCAGCCAGCGCAGACCGATCAGTGTCTTGCCATCGCAAATCTCGCCATCCTGCAACATCCGTAATATCTCATCCCAGGGCAGCGGATGCACCGAAAGCACCTCGTCCGGCTCCGGAGACTCGGGCACCGGTGCGAGACGCCAGGCGGCGAACAGGGCGATCTGCTCGTCGCAGAAACCGGGGGCGGTAAAAAAATCCGCAATGCGCAGCCACTGATCCGCCTGATAACCGGTCTCCTCGATCAGCTCACGGCGCGCGCAATCCTCGGGCGATTCTCCGTCGACGTCGAGCGTGCCTGCCGGGATCTCCCAGATCCGCTCACCGACCGGATGCCGGTACTGGTGGATCAGCACCACCCGTAGCGGGTCGAGCAGGATCGGCAGGATCGCCACCGCGCCGAGGTGGCGCACCACCTCGTAGGTCGAGCGACGTCCGTCCGCATAACGGATCGGTTCGCGGGTGATGCGGAAGACCTTGCCGTTGAAGCAAGTTTCAGGCACCCCATCTCTCAGCGGATTATCCGGAGACATGGAGGGATTCTATCCTGATAATAATCGGATGCTTGATCATCTTCCGCAGGATGTGCAGGACCGTCTCGCCCGTTACCTCGAACTGCTCGAGGCCGCGTCGGCCCGGATGAATCTGATTGGCGACCCGCCGGATCGCTGGACCGCGCGCCACCTCTGCGACGCGCTCGAGCTGGCCGCGCTCGAAGGCCCGATCGCCGACGTCGGCAGCGGCGCGGGCCTGCCCGGATTGGTGCTGGCGATCGTCGACCCCGACCGCGCCGTGACCCTGATCGAGTCGGTCGGCAAGAAGGCCGCCTTTCTGCAGGAGACGGCCGAGGCGCTGGGCCTGACGGGCGTGCAGGTCCTGCGCGAGCGCGCCGAGATCATTGGCCAGGATCCGGCACACCGCGAACGCTACCGTGCGTCGGTCTGTCGGGGACTGGCCCGCCCCGCCGCCGCGCTGGAGTTGACCCTGCCGCTGGTCGCACCGGGCGGCTCCGCCTTCTACTATCTGGGCAGCGACGACGCCGCGCAGTTCGAGGCGCTGCCCGCGATCGCGATGCTCGGGGGCCAGCTGCTGGCGCTGCGCAGCTATCGTCTGCCCGACGAGA
This sequence comes from uncultured Planctomycetota bacterium, assembly GCA_964566865.1. Lineage (GTDB taxonomy): Bacteria > Planctomycetota > JACQVV01 > JACQVV01 > CAZANL01 > CAZMLI01. Next base: position 389 of record CAZMLI010000189.1, on the reverse strand, counting down.
GTCACGATCGTTTCCTGGCCGAGGTGCGCAAGATCGCGCACACGCCGGAGGAATATCCGCGCCGTCCAGGCACGCCGAAGAAGCAACCGCTGGGCTGATGTAGCAGGGAAGCCCCCTGTCGCAAGCTGAGAGATTCAACTGCCGCTCAGGAATGCAGGAAGGCAGGAAGAGCAGGAGGCCGCCTGCGGCGCCGCCGATCGATCTCTGCCTGGCAGCGAAGAAGGTGCATCTCGAAGACCGGAGCGAGCAAGAGGAGATTCAGCCATGAGCAGAACCATCCTCATCACCGACGCCTCCTCTGGATTTGGTCTCGACCCGGCGCGCGCTCATTTGACGGGCCGCTTGACGACTTGCAGCAGCTTGCCTCCCCCAGCGCCAGCCTCGTGGGA
>CAZMLI010000188.1:0-8780 GCA_964566865.1 uncultured Planctomycetota bacterium | reverse complement strand
GCGCAGCGTGCGGGCCAGTCCGGGATTGCGAAACCGCTCGCCGGCTCGCGGTGGCCGGCCATCCGGCATCAGCAGCTCGAGGCAGAGCAGTGCGGTCGAACGCGCCCAGGCTGCGGCGGTCCCTTCGGCAACCGGAAAGCCCTGTTCCGCCAGCTCGATGGCGGGCTCGAGCAACCGGCCGATGGGCAACGTCCCGTGACGCGACAGCAAGTCGCACCAGCCCGCGCAAGCGCCGGGCACCGTGACGGTCAGGGCATGACGCGCCGACCAGTCGCTGGCGGCTCGCTCCCGCGTCAGCGCTGCTGGGGCCCGGCCCGATCCGTTGAGCGCGCTGACGCGACGGGTCCGGGCATCATAAAACAGCGCGAACATATCGCCGCCAATGCCGGTGGAACAGGGCTCGGTGACATTCAAGGCGGCGGCCGCGGCGACTGCGGCGTCGGCGGCGTTGCCCCCGTCCTGCAGAATCGACAGGCCGATCTGCGAAGCCAGCGTCTGGCTGGTCGCGATCATGCCTTGCCGCGCCTGCACCGCCGGGCTCATTCGCAGTCTGACAACAGCGCGTCGGCCAGCAAGATCTCGGTGCCCGCGGTTCCGACAGAGATGAACAGCGTGATATCGTCCGACGCCTCGCGCCCGCAGGCCACGCCGCCCTGCACCTCCGAGAGCTCGACCAACCGGTCCATCTCGGGCATGTCGGTCAGGAAGAACGGCCGCGGATAGCCGTGGACCTGCTGCAACGAATCGGTGACCAGCCGGTCGGCAAGGCGCACCGTCTCGACCGAGGTCTCGTGACGGCCGACGAACTTGGGGCCGACGGTGGTCACGTGCATACCCGGCTCCAGCCAGTCGGCATCCACCACGGGTGATTCGCTGGTCGTGGCGCAGATCAAGATGTCGCAGCCGGCAACCGCCTGCCGTGCATCGTCGACCGCTTCCACCGAGAGCCCGAGGCGGCTGCCCATCTCGTCGGCGAACCGCCTGCGATTGTCTTCGGAGCGACTGAAGATACGCACCGCCGTCACGGCCCGCACCGCGCAGGCCGCCTCGAGCTGGGTCCGTGCCTGCAGGCCACTGCCGATCAGCCCGACGCGGGTCGCGTCAGGCCGCGCCAGCAGGTCGATCGCCAGGCCGCCGATCGCCCCGGTCCGGACCGCGCCGAGCAGGCTGCCGGTGACGATCCCCTTGAGTGCGCCGGTCAAGCTGTCGAAGACCGCCGTCAACTGACTGCGATCGGGCGAGTCGCCGTGGAAGGTATCGTAGACCCGAAAGCCGGCCGTCTCCGACCCGCCCAGCTCCCCGCCGACGGTGAAGACCAGCGCCCCACGATCGCCAAACTCGGTCTGTAGCCGGGCCGGCGCGACGAGCGCTCCGCGATGCCGCGCCTCGAAGGCCTTGCGGATCTGCTCGATGGCCCGCGTCATCGGAAAACGCGCCACATCCTCGTCGCTCAGTAGCCGAACCGCCCTCATCGGCGGCCAGTATACACCCGTTGAACCCCCATCGCACCCTGATAGAATGGCGTGATGACCAGCCTGGAACAGACCCAGCTCGGTCGGACCGTCCGCCGTCCCGACGCGCTTGGCAAGGTCACCGGGGAGACGTTGTTCGCCGCCGACCTGGTCGCGCACAACATGCTGCACGCTGAACTGGTCTGCAGCCCGCACCCGTATGCCAGGATCCGCGGGATCGATCGGTCGGCCGCGCTGGCCTGTCCGGGCGTCGCCGCAGTGCTGACCGCCGCCGACATCCCAGGCCGCAATCAGGTCGGCGTGATCCTCAAGGACCACCCCTGCCTGGCCGAGACCTTCGCCCGCTTTGCAGGCGACTGCGTGGCGCTCGTCGCCGCCGAGACCGCCGAACAGGCGCGTCACGCTGCCGGACAGGTCGCGGTCGACTACGAGATCCTCCCGCCGATACTCGACCCCGAGCTTTCACGCGCGGAGGGCGCGACGCTGCTGCACGAAGCGGGCAACGTGCCGATCCACCTCAAGGTTCGCAAGGGCGATCTCGACCAGGGCTTCGCCGAGGCGGACGTGGTGGTGCGCCACTCGGTCGAGCTGAGGGCGCAGGAACATCTATATCTGGAGCCGATCGCCTGCCTGGCCTCGCCCACGACCGACGGCGGCTACAAGCTGCAGGGTTCGATGCAGTGCCCGTACTACATCCAGGCGGCGATCGCCGGGGTGCTCGGCCTGCCGATGTCGAAGATCAGCGTGATCCAGTCTCCCACCGGCGGCGGCTTCGGCGGCAAGGAGGACACGCCCAGCGAGTTCTACACCCGTGCGATCCTGCTGGCGCACGCGACCGGCCGGCCGGTCAAGCTGTTGCTGCGCCGCGAGGACGACGTGCGCTGGACCAGCAAGCGCCATCCGGTCAGGCTGCACTACAAGCTGGGCGCCCGCGCCGACGGGACCTTGACCGCGCTGGAGGCCGAGATCGTCGGCGACTGCGGCGCCTACGCCACGCTCTCACCGGTGGTGCTCTGGCGCGCAGCGGTGCATGCAGGCGGTCCGTACGTGATCCCCCACGCCCGTGTCGACACCTATGGGATCTATACCAACCGCGCGCCCTCGGGCGCCTTTCGCGGCTTCGGCGCACCGCAGGCCTGCGTGGCGATCGAGACGACGCTCGACCTGCTCGCCGCGGAGCTCGGCCGCGACCCGGCGGAGCTGCGGCTGCAGAACATCATTCGTCCGGGGCAGCAGACGCTGAGCCAGCACGAGATCTCCGACTGCGCCTGTCTCGAGCCGGTGATCGAGGCCGCGCTCGACGGCTGCAACTGGCGCGAGAAGTGGCGCGCCCCGGGACAGGACACGGGCCGCTATCGCCGCGGCATCGGCATGGCGGCGATCCACTACGGCAACTCACTCGGCGCCAAGGGCTGGCACCTCGACGGATCTGGCGTCTCGCTGATGATCTTCCGCGACGGCTCGGTGACCTTCGCCTGCGGCCACACCGAGATCGGCCAGGGCGCCATCACCACCCTCTCGGTCATCGCGGCCGAGGCGCTCGGCATCACGCCGGCACACGTGCGGATGCACGAGGTCGACACCTCGATCGTGCCCGACAGCGGCCCGACGGTGGCCAGCCGGGCGACGATCATGAGCGGCAACGCGATTCTGGATGCCGCTCGCCAGTTGATCGACGAGTTCCGCCCGCTGGCGGCCGAGCTGCTCGAGGTCGACCCGGCGCAGGTTCGGTTCGGCGACGGCGAGGTGTTCGCGGACGAACGCTCGATCAGCTGGGAGGCGCTCTGCGGCGAGGCCTACATGCAAAACCTGCGCATGTCCTCCTGCGGCTGGTACGCTGCGCCGAAGTCGACCTACGACGACGAGACGGGTGCGGGCAGCTGTTACTTCCAGTATGCCTATGCGACGCAGATCGCGGAGGTCGAGGTCGATACGCTGACCGGGCGCACCCGGGTGATCCGCGTGACTGCCGCACACGACGTCGGCCGCGCGATCTACCCGGCCGGCATCGAGGGGCAGGTCGAGGGTGGCATCGCGCAGGGCATGGGCTACGCGCTCTGCGAGGATCTGGTCGAGGACGGCGAGGGCCGGATCCTGACCGCCAACTTTTCGACCTACATCCTGCCCTCGATCATGGAGACGCCGGAGGTTCGCACGATCCTGCTCGAGGGCGGCGCGCCGCACGGTCCGTACGGGGTCAAGTCGATCGGCGAACCCGCGATCATCCCGACCGCGGCGGCCATCGCCAACGCGCTGTACAACGCGACCGGCCGGCGCATCGACCTGCTGCCGATGACACCCGAGCGGCTCTGCGACCGACTGGAGCAGACCGAATGATCCAGGTCAAGCTGACCGTCAACGGCCGCGCGCGATCCTTCGAGACCGAGCCGCAGCGAACCCTGCTCTGGGCACTGCGCGAACAGCTCGAACTGCGCGGGGCCAAGGAAGGCTGCGGCGAGGGCGAGTGTGGAGCCTGCACCGTCCTGCTCGATGGCAAGCCGGTCACCAGTTGCATCGTGCTCGCGGCCAGCGCCGAGGGCGCCGAGGTGACGACGATCGAGGGCCTGGCAACCGATGGCGTGCTCGACCCGGTGCAGGAGATGTTCATCGAACATGGTGCTGTCCAGTGCGGCTACTGCATCCCCGGGATGATCCTCTCGGCGCGCGCGCTGCTCGACCGCGACAACAGTCCGACCGACGAGCAGATCCGCGTCGCGCTGGCCGGAAACTTCTGCCGCTGCACCGGCTACACCAAGATCATCGACGCGGTGCGTGCCGCGGCGGCGATCGAGGCGCAAAGCGCATGACCTCCGCAACCGCGGCCTACAGCTACTGCCGCCCGGGCGGACTCGAGGAAGCGCTCGCGCTGTTCGCGCAAGCCCCGGAGCAGATCCGCGTGATCGCCGGCGGCACCGATCTGATGCTGATGTTACGCGACGGCCATCTGCCGGCCTGCCGCCTGCTCGACCTCTCGCGCGTCGACGAACTGCGCGGGATCACGCTGGATGACGACGGGCTGCAGATCGGTGCGGGCACGACCTACAGCGAGCTGCTCGCAGACCCCGACGTCGCGGCGCAAGCGCCGGTGCTGCACGAGGCGGCGCGCCAGGTCGGCTCGGTGCAGATTCGCAACCTGGGCACGATCGGCGGCAATCTGGCCAACGCCAGTCCGGCCGGCGACCTGATCCCGCCGCTGCTGGTCACCGACGCCCTGCTCACCTTGCGCAAGGTCGGCAGCAGCCGCGAGGTGCCGATCGGCGAGTTCTTCCTCGGCGTGCGCCGCACCGTGCTCGAACCCGGAGAGCTGCTGACGCGCATCAGCATCCCGCGCAAATCCGCGGGAACGGCCGACCGATTCTTCAAGCACGGCCCGCGCGACGCGCAAGCGATCGCGCTGGTCAACGTCGCGCTGCGCGCAAGGGTCAGCGACGCAGGACTGGACGATGTTCGGCTGGCGCTGGGCTGCGTGGGTCCGATCGTGATCCGCGCGCCGAAGACGGAAGCGGCGCTGGCGAACGCGGGCCTCGATGCCACGCGGATCCGCGCCGCGGCAGCGACGGTCGCCGAGGAGATCTCTCCGATCGACGACCTGCGCGGGTCGGCCAGCTTCCGCAGTCGGATGGCCGCTGCCCTGGTGGCGCAGGCCGCACTGGAACTGGTCGGGTTAGCGGAGTAGAGATGCCACCCAAACCCATTTACGACATCAGCGGGATCGACCTGGAGGCCGAGGCGGTGCCGCTCGAGGAATTGCGGGCGATCAACCCCCAGCGCTTCGAGTTCGAGCAACTGACTCGCATCGTGCACATCGACGACCAGGCGCAGGTGATCGTCGGCGTCAAGGATGTGGACGAATCCGAGTTCTGGGTTCGCGGCCACATTCCCGGCCGTCCGCTGTTCCCGGGCGTGCTGATGTGCGAGGCCGCCGCGCAGCTCTCGACCTTCTATTACAAGACCCGGCTGCCGGAGATCCGCGACATGTTCGTCGCCTTCGGCGGACTGGACAAGGTTCGCTTCCGCGGCACGGTTTCGCCTGGCGACCGACTGGTGATCGTCGGCAAGGTGGACCGGATACGTGCACGGCAGGCCATTTTCGATACACAAGGGCTGGTCGACGGCGAGGTGGTGTTCAGCGCCCGCGTGATCGGCATTCCGATGGGGAAAGAGGGAGACACGACAACATGAGGCGACTCACCTACTGCGTGATGCTGCTCGCGCTCGGCCTGCTGGGCGGCTGCGCCAACAAGAACACGATCGCCGAGCAGCAGGACTGGATCCAGCCGCGCGTACTCAACTACGTCGAGAAACTGGGTTACGATCGCGACGAGGTCGAGGTCTTGAAAAACTCACTCAACTCCAAGTGGGTCAACTACTGGCAGGGGCTGGAGGATGAGATGACGCCGCGCGCCCGTCTCTGGCACGATCAGATCCACACGCTCTGGGTCTATCACATCCTGCCGGTGACCCAGGACAACCTGCCCACGCTGTGGGTTTTCGTCGACCGCGACACCGAGGAAATCAAGGGCCACATGCCCGTGCACTGAGAGGTTCAACTGATGAAGCACCTGCTCCCGATCCTGCTGCTGCTGGCCAGCGCGCTGCCGCTGGCCGCAGACGAGAATGCCGACAAGCTGGCCAAGCTGGAAGGCAAGCTATTCAAGTCCCTGGCCTCGTCCCATCGCGGCGTCGCCAAGTGGGCCAAGTCCCAGGGCCTGATGCGCGCCTCCTACCGGCACTACATGGAGGCCATCACGCTCGCTCCCGAAGACAAGTCGGCGCGCCGTTCGCTGGGCTTCAAGAAGAAGGAGGGTGCCTGGGTCCAGACCCAGGCGCCGTCGCGGGCCGACAAGGTCAAGGGCAAGCAGCGCGAGGCGGCCGAGAAGGCGCTCGACAAGGGCATGCGCGGCCTGCGCAAGAAGGGCGCGAAGACCTTCAGCAAGCTGGCCAAGGAGGCCAAGAAGCTGGGGCAGGCGACCGCCCAGCGGCAGTACCTCAACCGGCTGCTGGGCTACGCGCCCAACGACAGGGCGACGCGCAAGGCGCTGGGCTGGACCCGGGTCAAGAACCTCTGGATCCGCACCGCGCAGAAGAAGATGCTCGACGAGGCCAAGGAAGGCTGGAAGCTGGAGAAGGACCTCAAGTACGAGAAGGCCATCGGCGCAAGCTTGAAGAAGCGCAAGTCGAACAAGATGTTCATCGGCGGGCCGTTCAAGGACACCGACCTGGCGCGGATGATCCAGATCGGCGAGACCACCTTCAAGACCTTCCACGCGCTGCTCAGCCCCAAGGAGTCGGTGCGCAAGAAGGTCGTCGTGCTCTATTACATGGCCAAGAACAAGCAGTTCAAGGCCTTCATCGACAAGTGGGACAAGGGCGACGACAAGCGCAAGAGCTGGCTCAAGACGCTCAGCTTCGTCTACATCCGGGGCACGCCGATCATCCTCTACAAGCGGATCCGTACCTCGGCGAAGCTGAAGATGATGGACAGCGTGGCCTACCTGACCGCCAACCAGCTGGTCTACGACATCGGCGACGGCAGCTCGCTGCCCTGGATCCTCGAGGGCCTCTCCTGGGAGATGAGCCTGCGCGTGCTGGGCACCAAGATGCACTGGAGCGTGGCGCTGTCCAAGTCGGTCTCGCAGTTCGGCGCCAAGAACTGGGACGACCATACGCGCTGGAAGGACTACATGCGCGAGCTGGTGCTGCTCGGCCAGGCGCCGCTGGCGGTCAACGTCTTGAAGACCAAGAACTTCAACGAGATCGCCGACGAGCGCGCCGCGTTTGCCTGGTCCGTGGCCAACTGGCTGCTCGAGACCCAGCCCGAGAAGCTCGGCCAGTACTGCCGCGAGCTGGCCGAGTCGGAGCCGGACGAGGCGCTGAAGACCGCATTTGGCTGGTCGTTTCAGGATCTGGACAAGGCCTGGAAGGCCTACGTCATTGCGAATTACTAGCAGCTTCTTCGTCCTGCTAGGCTGCCTGTTCGCCAGCACAGCCGCGGCGAAGGTGATCCGCGTCACGCCGAAGAACTACGCCCGCAAGGTCTCGAAGCTGCGAGCCGGCGACCTGCTGTTGATGACACCGGGGACCTACACCCGGGGCATCAAGCTCAAAGGACAGCACGGGACCGCGCGCGCGCCGATCGTGATTCAGGGACAGGGCCGCGTGGTGCTCGAGGGGCGGCGCGGCAGCAATACCCTCGAGCTGTCGGACAGCAGCTACATCGTCATCCGCGGCTTGATCTTCGACGGCAAGGGACTGCCCATCGACGCGATCAAGGCGCAGAAGAACCGCAGCCGCGGCGTGCATCACATCACCATCGAGGACTGCACGATCCGTGGCTATGGCGCGGGACAGCAGATCGTCGGCATCTCGACCAAGGTGCCCGCCTGGAACTGGATCATCCGTCGCAATAGCATCATCGGCGCCGGCACCGGGATGTACCTCGGCAACTCGAACGGCGACAGCCCCTTCATCGGCGGCCTGATCGAATACAACCTGATCCGCGACCCAAAAGGCTACTGCTGTCAGATCAAACGACAGAACCCGCGCGCCAGCGTTCCGGGCATGCCCAGCGGTCCATCGACCACCATCATCCGCTACAACGTCTTCATCAAGAACGGCCCAAAGGGCCCGGACGGCGCACGCCCCAACCTGCTAGTCGGCGCCTTCCCCAAGACCGGCCCGGGGTCGCGCGACCGCTACCAGATCTACGGCAACCTGTTCTACCAGAACGAACACGAGAGCCTGTTCCAGGGCACCGGTCGACTATCGCTACACGACAACCTGTTCGTGCGCGCCAGCGGCGCGGCGATCGTCATCGCCGCCCATTTCAAACGCAAACCAGAACAGATCCGGATCTACCACAACACCATCTTCCACACGAAAAAGGGCATCCGCATCTCGGGCCTGGCCGAAGACGCCGAGTTGCTGGTCTTCGGCAACCTGATCGTCGCCGAGAAGAAGGGCGGTCACGCTGGCAAGGAGAACCTGCTGCTGACCTACGCGCTGGCCGACAAGCTGTTCGCTTCGACCGTGATGAAACCGGGCAAGCTCGACCTGCAGCCGCGCAGTCTGCGGGGCGTCGCGGTACCGGCCAGTCGACGCAAACAGGTCTCGCAGGATCAGGACCACGACCGGGACTTTCTGGGGCGCAAGAAGTCGACGTTCCACCACTGCGGGGCCTACGCCAAGAAGTACCGCAAGCGTAATGCGATCGAGCTGGCGATCCCCAAGCCGCGTGGGAAACGCTGAGACTGATTGCGGTCTCGGCTCGGCGGGAGCCTCGCCCTCCCTACAGAGCGAAAAAACCAA
>CAZMLI010000187.1:3718-8801 GCA_964566865.1 uncultured Planctomycetota bacterium | reverse complement strand
CCGCCACGTCGCAGAATGCGAGCACAGTCTCCCCAGGTCACGTTCTCGATCGGGTGATTCATGGTCAGATGTTTGAGCTTCTTGAATCGCTCGTGTGAATACAGTGCCGGATTATTTTTTGCAAGCTCGAGCCACTGCCCTTGCGTCATCTCGTACTTCGACATGAAGAACGGCGCCAGCGTGACCTCGTGCGCCGGCTTCTCGTCTTTCCGGGCAACCTTTTTCTCCGCCTTGGTGGCGCCCATCGTGAAGCGGCCGCCGGGTAGCAGGACCATCACCAGCCCCGTTTCCGGTGCGATCTTCCAGTTGTTGCTGGCCCGCACGGGTGCCTTACCTGTCTGTAGATGGAGAAACTCCCAGAAACCGGTGGCGGGGTCGGGGCCGAGTGGCACCAGGCCGAGCTGTGGTTTCAGCCGCAGGCCATTGTATTTCTGGCTCTGCGCGATGGCCTTGATCGCGCGCTTCCATGCCTCTGCTTGGTCCTCGAGGCTGCGCTTGCGGATCGTCGCAGCAAACGTCCGCCGCTCCTCCACGCTTTTCGTCGACGTTTTCTTGAACGTCTTCAGACGCTTCACCAGATCGGCCAGCAGGTTGTGAAACCACTTATCCTCGGTATTTTTGAAGTCCCAGCCGCCGCCTTTGAGAGGCCGTCCTCTTTCATTGCGCAGAGTCGCGAGCATCAGCGCGTGTCGCCCGAGGCGCATGGACAGCTCGTTCGCGAGTTCGAGCCACGCGTCCATCTCGGGGAGTCGATGTGGATGGGGGGGCCAGAGCTTCTCGGCCTGTTCCTCGTACTTGCGTACGCGCGTCGCGTCGGCCAGCCCCTTCATGTCGCCCAGCGTTTGCAGCGCATCGAGTGCGCTCAAATCCGCCTGGGCCGCGCTGATTTTCGCCTTCTCGGCCGCCTCCCCGGCTGCCCTTGCGGCGGTTTCCGCCTTGCGCTCCGCCGTTTTCGCCTTCTGCAGCTGGTGCCAGATCCCGCCGAACGCCACCACGCCAGCCACGATCACCGCGGAGGCGACCCCGACCAGCAGCCGGTGCCGGCCGCCCCACTTGATCAGCTGCTGTCCCAGCGAGTAGCGCGCCGCCGTCAGCAGCCGGCCCTCGAGATAGGCTTCGATGTCGTCGGTCAACTCCACGACGCTGGCGTAGCGATCTTCGCGGAGATTGGCCATCGCCTTGTGCACCACCGCCTCGAGCTCCCAGGGCACGTCGCGCTCCACGGCGCGCTGGCTCGGCGGAGTCAACTGGCCTTCGATCACCTGCTCCAGCAGCTCCCGTGCGGTGTCCGCCTGGTACGGCGGCGAGAGGGTCAGCATTTCGTAGAGGATCGCGCCCAGCGAATAGATGTCCGCCCGCTCGTCCAGCTGTGCGATCTGACCCTTGGCCTGCTCCGGCGGCATGTAGGCCGGCGTGCCGGCGACCGTGCCCTCGAGCGTGAGATCGGGCGCCTCATACTTGCCGGACGAGGGCGGCCGCGCGCGATCCGTTTGATCCTCGTCCTGGTTGCCGATCAGCTTGGCCAGCCCCCAGTCCATCACCTGCACCTCGCCAAAGCGCCCGACCATGATGTTGGCTGGCTTGAGGTCGCGGTGGATCACCTGCTTGCTGTGGGCGAAGCTGATCGCATGACAGACCTTGAGGAAGATCTGCAGCAGCTTGATGATCTTCAGCTCCTCGGCTTCCCCATCGGTCAACAGGTCGGCCAGATCCTGGCCCTCGACACGCTTCATCGTGAAGTAGACGCGTTCGTCGGGCGTCAGGCCCAGCTCGTGGACCGGGATGATGTTGGGGTGTTCGAGCTGGCCCGTCAGCTGGGCCTCCTGGACAAATCTGGCCCGCGCCCAGGGGGCGGCCTCGCCGAGGATCACCTTGGCCGCGATCGTGCGGCCAAGCTCCTGATCGGTGACCGCCAGTACCTCGCCCATGCCCCCGGCGCCCAGCTTGCCCGTGATCTCGTAGCGACCCAGGCGCTTTGCGTTTCCCGCGAGCATCGGCGGCACAGTCTCACTCGAGGGTGCTTCGTCGGCCTGAAGCTGGAGCTGCATCATCACCAGCCGCACGAGCTCAGGCTCCCTCGCCTGCAGGGCTGCGAGTGCCTCGGTCCTCTCGCGGCCTGTCAGCGGGCCGATCTCGTGGGCCAACCCCAGGGCCCGGTCGATCAGTGTTTCCTGGAGCAACTGACCGGGCGGCGCTGCTGCTGGTCTATCTATCGGCTGTGTGGGGTCATCTGGTCTGGCCATCCGCAGCCATTATTGCGTATTTCCAGAAAGATTGACAGTCGTGGAAGACAGCTCTAAAATTCCGCGTTCCTCGGGCTCGCCCGAACTTTTCCCCCAGAACCGGTTACTGAATAGCTATCCATGCTCAAGGTCACGCTACCCGATGGCTCCGTCAGGGAGTACGAGCAACAGCAAACCGTCAAGCAGGTGGCCCTCTCGATCGGCCCCGGACTGGCGCGCGCCGCTGTCGGGGGCATCCTCTGCGGTCATCTCGACAACGGCGGCGACCAGTACGTCGAACTTTCGCGCCTGCTCTCCGGTGAGGTGTCGCTGAAGCTCGTCACCGAGAAGATGGAGGCCGAGAGTCTCTACTTCATCCGGCACAGTTGCGCGCACGTCATGGCCGACGCGGTGACCCGGTTGTTTCCGCAAGCCCACCTGGCGTTCGGTCCGCCGATCGACAACGGCTTCTACTACGACTTCCAGATCGATCATCCGTTCTCGCCCGAAGACCTCGTGGCGATCGAGGCCAAGATGGCGGAGATCGTCGCGGAAAAACTTCCCTTCGAGCGCGAGGTGCTCGCGCCGGACGAGGCGCGGCAACGGTTGCGCGACCGCGGCGAGACGCTCAAGCTCGAGGCGCTCGAGGACCTGATCGCGCGCGGGCAGGAGATCTCCTTTTACCGACATGGCGACTTCGAGGACCTGTGCCTCGGCGGCCACCTCGAGCAGACCGGTCAGCTCAAGGCGTTCAAGCTCAAGTCGGTGGCCGGCGCTTACTGGCGCGGCAACTCCGACGGCCCGCAGTTGCAACGGATCTACGGCACCGCGTTCTATTCGAAGAAGGCGCTGAAGAAACACCTGGCGCTGCTGGAAGAGGCCAAGAAGCGGGATCACCGGCGCATCGGGCCGCAGCTCAAGCTGTTCGTCTTTCGCGAAGAAGCCCCGGCGCAGCCGTTCTATCTGCCCAACGGAATGCGCGTGATCAACGGCCTGTTCGATTACAGCCGCGAGCTGCAAGAGGGGCTGGGTTATCAGGAAATACGCACACCACTGATGCTCTCCGACGAGTTGTGGCGCCGCAGCGGGCACTACGACAACTACAAGGAGAACATGTACTTCCTGGAGATCGACGACAAGAGCATCGCCGTCAAGCCGATGAACTGTCCCGGTTGTTGCCTGGTCTATAACAGCGAGCTGCACAGCTATCGCGACCTGCCGCTGAAGCTGGCCGAGTACGGACTCTGCCACCGGCAGGAGATGACCGGTGTGGTACACGGCCTGTTTCGCACCCGCGCCTTCACCCAGGACGACGCGCACATCTTCTGTCTGCCCGAGCAGATCGAGGACCAGGTGCTCGAGACCATGGCGCTGGTCGACACGCTGTATCGCACCTTCGACTTCACCTATCGGATCGAGTTATCGACCCGCCCGGAGAAGTCCATCGGCTCGGAGGAAATCTGGGCCACGGCGACGACTGCGTTGCACAACGCGCTCGAGCGCAGCGGCCTGCCCTACACCGTCAACGAGGGCGATGGGGCGTTCTACGGCCCGAAAATAGACTTTCATGTGACCGACAGCCTGGAGCGATCCTGGCAGTGCGGCACGATTCAGTGCGACTTCTTCATGCCCGGAGAGAGCGCGCTGAACTGCAGTTATGTGGGCTCGGATGGGGCGCATCACGTCCCGGTGATGATCCATCGGGCGATTTTTGGTTCGATCGAGCGATTTTTTGGTATTCTCATCGAGCATTACGCGGGCGCTTTCCCCACCTGGCTGGCGCCGCAGCAAGTTCGGGTTTTGCCGATAACCGATGCGCAGGGTGCTTACGCTCAGCAAATCGACAAGACCTTGAAGGCCGCTGGCATACGCAGCGAGGTGGATCTCCGCAACGAAAAGATCGGCTTCAAGATTCGTGAGGCGACCCTGGCAAAGGTGCCGTACATGATGGTCGTCGGCAAACGAGAAGAAGCGGATGGGGTCGTTGCTCTGCGGGAACGCAAGGCAGGAGATAAGGGAACTTGCTTGCTGGATGCATTCATCGCACGGATCGGGGAGGAAATTTCCTGCCGATCCTCTGTCGCGAGCGAAACTGAAACACTGGAGGAATAGAGAACATCGCCAGACAACGGCATCATCAAAAGAAACAGGACACCGGAATGCGGGTCAACGCCAAGATCCGGTGCCGCGAGGTTTTCGTCATCGGCGACGATGGCGAGCAGTTGGGGACGATGAGTCCGGAGGAGGGGTTGCAGCTGGCGCTTGAAGCCGACCTCGACCTGGTGGAAGTTTCACCCAACGCGACACCTCCAGTTTGTCGGATCATGGATTACGGCAAGCACCTGTACGATGAGAAGAAGAAGAGCAAGAAGACGGTGCGTCTGGACATCAAGGAGATCCGGGTCAGGCCCAAGACGGGCAAACATGACATCGAGGTCAAGATCATCCGGGCTCGGAAGTTCCTGCGCAAGGGTCACAAGGTGCAGCTGACGATGCTGCTGAGAGGCCGCGAGAAGGCCCACCCTGACCGCGCACGAGGTGTGCTGACGCGCGTCGCCGAGATGCTGATGGACATGGCCAAGATCGAGATGGAACCGCGGATGAACCACAACCGGCTCGGCATGCTGTTCGCGCCCGACAAGAGCGCGATCGCCAGGCTCGATGCCACGCGGAAGAAGGAAGCGGAAGAAGCAGAAGCGGAGAAGGAAGCGGAGAGCCGCCGGCAGGCGGCACCCGAGGTGGACGACGAACCAAGCAAGACGGATGAAGTGCCGGATGGGACCGATGAGGCGCAGCCGGCAGACGAGGGCGCAGCAGCAGCGGAAGCAGAACCAGCGGAAGCAGAAACAGCGGAAGCAGAA
>CAZMLI010000187.1:0-3618 GCA_964566865.1 uncultured Planctomycetota bacterium | reverse complement strand
ACAGCGGAAGCAGAAACAGAAGCGGCTGCGCAGGAAGACGTAGAAACCAGTGAGGAAGCAACGGCTTCCACGGAGTGACTGACAGATGCCCAAGATGAAGCGGCACAAGGGGCTGGCAAAGCGGATGAAGATCACCGGGGGCGGCAAGGTTCGCCGTCACAAGAGTGGTCGGCGTCACTTGCTGTCCCACAAGACCGCAAAGCACCGTAGGCGCCTGCGCGAGTCGGCGATCGTGACCGGCAAGGTCGCACGCAAGATCAAGCACGCGATTCAATAACACATTCAGAAACAAGGGCCGCCACCGGAGTTCGTCCGGCGCACGGCCCTGTTGCATAGAGATGGGAGTTTCACATGCGAGCTAGAAAAGGCGCCGCTCGCCTGAGGTCCAAGAAGCGGCTGATGAAGGCCGTCAAGGGACAGTTCGGCGGACGCAGCAAGCTGCTGCGCACCGCCCGTCAATCTTACAAGCGCATGCTGGCGTCCGCCTTCAAGGACCGCCGTCGCAAGAAGCGGGAATTCCGCCGACTCTGGATCGTCCGGATCAACGCGGCGACCCGTGCGAATGGCATGACCTACAGCCGCTTCGTCGGCGGCCTGAAGAAGGCCGGGATCGAGATCGACCGCAAGGTGCTGTCGCACGTTGCCATCAGCGATCCCGCCACCTTCAGCAAGCTGGTCGAAGCTGCGAATTCCGCCAGTTAGCTAACTGGCGGAGGATCAATTCGGTCCGGTCTTGCCCGCGAACTGGATCTGCTCGCGCCTGAAACCGGCGCGCAGGCAGGTATTGAGCGCCAGGATCATCGCCTCGTAAGTCGCAGCCCGGTCCGGCTTGATCTTGACCAGCATCTTGGGCGAGGCCGCGAGAATCCTCCGCAGCCGCTGTTCCAGGCCGGCGGGGCTGCGGACGGAACGTCCGTTCGCGCTGAGCCGGACCGTCGTGACCGGCTGACCCTGGCCCTGCTCTGTTCGCTGGACCATTTCGAGCAGCGTCTGGTGACCGATGACGAATCGCATCCGAAACATCGCGTCGCCCCGCAGGTAAGGCTGCCCCTGGAAAACCTGCGCAGCGGATCGCCGCTGGCGATCCAGTTGCATCAGCTGCTTCGGCCGCGCCTCCACCAGCCGAATCCACAGCTCGAAGCGCTGCTCCGCCGGGTCGGGGGGGCCCGGGCGGCTGCCTCGCTCTGGCAGACGCTGCTTGAGCAGCCCGTCCCGGCTGGAGAAGTTCATGGTGACCATGAAAAAGATCAGCAACAGAAAGACGACGTCGATCATCGCCGTCATCTCCAGCTTCACCTCCGGGCAGTCCTTCTCAAAATGCGTGGATTGTTTCACCGATGCCTCCTCGAGTAGCGACAGACGTTGGGCGTCAGGATGGGGTAGGGATTCGAGGAGGCAGCCTCGCAGATAGACTAGAACTTTGCCGCCCGCTTGTCAAATTGCTCTCGGCGCCCAGGAACAGTGATCCATTTCCAGCGGCGTTGGGTTAGATAGCTGGGAGATGGCCATTGTGATTCCCGACGAAGAATTCGAATTCCGCGTGTCGCGTGCCAGCGGGCCGGGCGGACAGCACGTCAACAAGACCTCGACCCGGGTCGAGGTGATCTTCGATGTGTCCGCCAGCACGGCGCTGACCGAGGCGCAGCGGGCGCTGGTGCAGCAGAAGCTGGCCAATCGGATCAACAAGGAGGGCAAGCTGGTCGTGGCCAGCGAGGGATCGCGCAGCCAGCTACGCAACCGGCAGGAGGCGGCCAGCAGGTTGCGCGAGCTGATCGAGCAGGCGCTGGAACGACCCAAGACGCGCCGCAAGTCGAGGATGCCGCGGGCCGTCAAGAGGAAGCGGTTGGATTCCAAGAAGCGGCGCGGAAACGTCAAGGAAATGCGCAAACCGCCGAAAACGGAGTAAAATCAGCATATGGGAGAGGTCGGTAGACTGGGGAGATACCTGCTGCTGGAAGAGACCTCGCGCGGCAAGTACGGCGTGCTCTACCGGGCGCGCGATACGCGCGACAACCAGCCAATGGCCGTCCTGGTGCTGTACAAGGAGCCCTGGGACAGTACCGACCAGGTCGAACGCCTCAAGCGCATCGCCCACGAGGCCTCGCGCTTGACCCATGCCCACATCGTGCAAATTCGCACGGTCGGTATCGAGAACGAGACCCACTTCATCGCCTCCGTGCCGATCGAGGGTCGGACCCTGGCCAGCGCCTTGCCGGAGCTCACCTTCGACGAGAAGCTGCGCTACTTCGAGCAGATCGTGCAGGCGGTCGGCCATGCCCACGGGCAGGGCGTCGCACATCTCGCGCTCGAGCCGCAGAACGTGCTGCTGACGGCGGACCGCAGGGCTGTACTGACCGGCTTCGGCATGCACGACGGCCCGCTTTACAAGTCGCCCGAGCAGATCTCCGAGCAGACGCCCGACCTGCGCAGCGACGTCTGGGCCCTGGGCGCACTGCTGTACCAGATGCTGACCGATAGCCCGCCCTTCGAGGGCACCCAGCGGGAGGTCGTACCGGCCATTCTGCGCGGTCGCCCGGCCGCGCCAAGGACGCGGGCCGACGTGCCGCGGCCGCTGGAACTGATCTGCCTCAAGGCACTGAGCAAGGAGCCGAGCCGGCGTTATCCGAGCGCCGCTGCGATGGCCGAGGAGCTGACCCGCTGGCGCTGCGGGGCGCCGGTCAAGGCAGCACGCGCGAGCGCCCGTCGCCGGGTCGTGGTGACGGCCGTCCTGTTGTTGATCGTGGGCCTCTGGGGCCAGCAGCAGCAGCGAGGTTTACGCTCCGCAGAGCCTGGTCCGCTGTCACCGGTGCCCGCCCGACTCGAGGCCAAGGCTGGTGCTGGCGATCACCAAAGGGCGTCGAGACAGCGGGACCCGATCAAGCGCCAACCCCCGACCGGACCAACCGAAGCGCCGGTCGACCGCAACCCAGTCAGGCCAACAGACCCGCGCGACCTGGCCGACCTCCAGCAACGCGCCGCCCTGCGTCTGCAGCAGGGACGCATCCGCGATGCGCTCGCCGACCACAGCCGATTGATCGAGCTGTCGCCGGAGCGCGCACAGCAGTATGTCGCGCGCGGACGGGCGCACCTGCGCAATCTGGATCCGCAGCAGGCGCTCGCCGACTTCAACCAGGCGGTGTTCCTCGCCCCGGAGCTGGCCGCGGCTCGCCTGGCGCGCGCCGATCTGTTGCTGGGCCAGGGTCAGCTCGAGCTGGCGCTCGCCGACTACTCCCGGGCGATCGACCTGGCGCCGCGCGCCCCGGCGCCGTTGATCGGCCGGGCAACGGCCCGCCACCAGCTACAGCAACTAGCGGGCGCGCTCGATGACTATACGGGCGCGCTGGCGCTGGCGCCGCGCAACCAGCGCGCACGGCTCGGACGGGCCCGGGTCCGGCGCGCGTTGCGCGATTTTCCCGGCGCGATCGCTGACATCAGCCAGGCGATCTGGCAGCAGCCGGATGACGCCACGCTGATCCACGACCGCGGCATGCTGCAGATCGAGAGCGGCGATCTGAACGGTGCAATCGCCGACTTCACCCGCGCGATCCAGCTGGACCCAAGGCATGTCCCCAGCTGGTTGAATCGTGGAGATGCCTACTTCAACCTCGGCGAATACCG
>CAZMLI010000186.1:0-8831 GCA_964566865.1 uncultured Planctomycetota bacterium | reverse complement strand
CACGATCTCTGCTCGCCAGGGCGCTGCGGGCGCGAGGTAACCGTGGTAGCGAACGAGGTTCGCCATCGGTCGCGGTACCAGGGCTGCTAGCTTCTCGATCAGCTCCCGCGGGTCGAAGACGATCTGGGTGGTGCCGTCGGCCCACGGTCGAAGCAGTTGCAGCACGACCTTGCCATCACGCCGCTTGCTGAGGCGTTGGTCCGAGACCGCTGGGCGCGCGGTGTAGCGGACCAGGCGCTCAACTCCCTGGCGGTCATCGGCCGGCACTGGACGGGAAGCCCGGAAATGCGGTGCTAGTTAGCTACAAGAGCCGGAGCTTGCCTCTGCTGCCTGAGTGTCAGTTGCGGCCGCACACCCGAGGCGATTCATCATATAATGCTGGCTTCCATGGCTGAACGCCGCTCCCCCCAGAAGTCAGATCCCCTGCTGGATCGCGAAGTTGCCAAGTGCAAGGTCCTCGAGCAAATCGGCCAGGGCGGCATGGGCATCGTCTACAAGGTGCTGCATCGCACGCTGCAGAAACACCTGGCGCTCAAGGTCCTGCCGATCGACTCCGGCATCACCCAGCGACAGCTCGAGCAGTTCTTCATCGAGGCGCGCGCGCAGGCCTCGATCGATCACGGCAACGTGGTCCAGGTCTACGATGTCGACCGCTTCGAGAACTGGTTCTACATCCTGATGCAGCACATCGACGGCCCCTCGCTGGCCGACGCGATGGTCACGCTGGGCGCGCTGCCCTGGCCCGCGGCTGTCCAGGTCGCGTTCGGCGCAGCGCGCGGGCTGGCGGCGGCGCACAACGCCACACCCGTGCTGGTGCATCAGGACGTCAAGCCGTCCAACATCCTGCTGGCTCCCAACTGGGTGGCCAAGGTGCTCGACTTCGGTCTGGTCAAGGCGCTCGACGAAACACCGGAAGAGCAGACCACCCACGTCGCCGGAACGGCGCACTACGTCCCGCCGGAGATCCTGCTGGGCAAGCAGCCGACGCCGGCCTGCGACCTCTACAGCCTGGGCATCACCCTCTTCGAAGCGCTGACCAACCGGCGTGTCTGGACCGGCCGAACACGCACCGATGTCGTCAAGGCCCGGCTCTCACAGGCCCCCCCGCCACTGGCTGAGCACATCCCTGAGGGACTGCCGCGGCCGCCCCGCGCGCTGGTTGAAATCGTCGAGCAGTTGCTGCAGCGGGATCCGGCCGACCGTCCGTCCGACGCACACGAACTGGCCCGCCAGTTGCGAGAGATTCTGCTGACGCATCAAGGCCCGCTACCGCCGGTCCCGACCGAGCGAGTCAAGCCGAAGAAGGCCGGTGCGACGAACAAGCCGTCGCTGCTGGAACACCGACCTTCCTCCCGGCGCATCGAGCAGTGGGCCCGCCAGAGCAAGGTGCTCTACAGCTGCAAGAAGTGTGCGGTGTTCTTCCTGCGGACCGGCCACGTCGACGGCAAGATCGTGCTCTGTCCCGCCTGTAACTCGAAGCTGACGGTGCCGGACAAGGAGAGCCTGAAGGTCCTGCGCAGCGCCAGGCCCAGCTCCGCCGGCGGACGTCGCATCGATCGAATACCCACGCCAACCACGGCCGAGGAACTGGACGACGACGCCGAGCTGGAGGAGATGACGGTCGAGCAGTTGCCCGAGCAATCCCAGCGGGCCGACCCGATCGACCCACTCGAGCGGCTGCACCTGCCACCCGCCTTCCTCGGGCGCGACTGGCTGGTCACCCGGATCAACGAGGCGGTGCTGTCCGAGACGAAGGTCGTCTGCATCGAGGGTGCGCCCGGCCTGGGCAAGACCCGCTTCCTCCAGGAGCTGCCCAACCACCTGCGCGACAGCTTCGTGTTGCTGGCGCGCGCGGAACGGCGCGAGCGGCCGCAGGCCCCGTTCGACGAGCTGACGGCGCTGGCCCTGCGCACCCTCGAAGCGCATCAACCGGACGCGCTGGGACCGTTGCTGGAACGCCACGGATCCTGGTTGCTGCAGGTCACCGGGCCGATGGATGACATCCCGTTGCTGGCGCAGACCAAACCCCAGACGCAGCTGCGCCCCGAACGACAGCTGGACGCGATCGCTGACCTGTTCGAGCTGCTGCTGCGCTCGGGCAAGGCGGTCTTGCTGATCGACGACGTCGACCGCTGCGGAGAGCGTGCGAACCCACTCTGGAAGTTGCTGCTCGAGCGGGTCGCGCGATACCAGAGCCTGCTGGTATTGACGCACAATGCCGCGCTGCCAGAGGCGCTATCCGGCCAGCTCTCGGAGCTGCCGAACGAGTCTTTCAGTCTCGACCCGATGCCGGAGGGTTTACTGGCGCCGCTGTTCACCTCGATCTTCGGGCTCGCGCGTTACCCCGAGTCGCTCTGCGAAGCGGTCAATTACGTCGCGCAGGGCGTGCCCGGCGACCTGGCCGACATCGTGCGCGAGAGCGTCGCCGCCAAGCTGCTGGTCGACAGCGACAAGGGCTGGAGCTGGTCGCCGGCCTATCTCGAGAAGCTGGCGCTGCGGCTGCCCTCGCGCATCGACAACCAGCTGGCTGCGCTGGCCGGCGCCATGCCGCCGATGCACGGCGAGGTGCTCGGCGTGCTGGCGCGCATCGGCTGCGGCCTGACCGCCGCGCAGCTGGTCGAGGCCGGCGGCGTTCCGGCCGACAAGCTCTGGTTCATCCTCAACGACGTGCTCAAGGAGCGAATCCTGTTGAAGCAGGATGATCATTACAGCTTCGTCAGCGAGGGTCTGCGCACGATGCTTGCCGATGCCGTGCCGCAGTCCAAGCGCGCCGGGCTGCACGCCCGCATCGCCCGGATCCTCGAGAACGAATCGGACGACCCCGACCCGCCGCGGTCCGACATCCTCGCGATCCATCTGGAGGAAGCGGGCGAGCCGCTGCGAGCGGTCCACTGGCGCATCACGGCTGCCAAGGGATTCGCGACAGAGGGTCAGCTCGAGCGCAGCCGCGAATCGTACGAGGCCGCGCTGGGGCTGCTGGAAGACCCGGCATCCCACAAGACCAGCGGGCTGTTTCCTCGCCTGCGGCGCAAGAGCGAGCTGCCGGATTCACTCGAAGTGCGCGCCGCCCTGGCTGACATTCACTGTCAGATGGGCCAGACCAACCCGGCGATGCGAATGCTCAAGGATGGGCTGCAAGCGGCGCACGGCCGCGGCGACCAGGCGCTGATCGGCCAGTTCGAGCGCGGCCTGGCGCTGGCGGGCGCCCGCAGCGCCTCGTCCGAATCGCTGAGCCATTTCGCGCGCATCGAGAATGTCCCGGAGCTGGTCGACACCCGCCTGCTCGCCGAGATCGCCTTCCTCTACCTGATTCGCGACAACCACCAGAAGACACGCGAGCTGCTCAACAAGGCGCTGACCCTACCCCAGCTGAAGCCGGCGGACCGACTCGGCGCGCTGCTGATCCTGGCGCGGCTCGAGCTGCGCCTGGGCCACTGGGACAAGGTCGGCGAGCTGGCCGAGCAGTCGCTCAGCGAGCTCGCGGAAGGCCAGCTGCGACAGATCTACCGCCCGCGGCTGCTGGTGATGCACGCGCGAGCGCTCTGCCGGACCGGCGCGCTGCGGGAGGCCAACTCACGGCTGGATGCGGCGCGACGCTATCAGAACAGCTCGCTGGAAGCGGAGCTCGAGGTCCGGCTGACGCAGGCCGAGTTGCTGCTGGCCTCCGGGCTGGCCGAGCCCGCGGCGCAGGCCGCGCGCGCGATGAAGCGCCGCGCGATCGAAGCCTCGCGTCCCTACGACGAGGCCTGGGCGCTGATCTATCAGGGAGAGGCCGAGATCCACGACCCGCGCAAATCGAATGAACTGCTGAGCCTCGCACTCAAGCACTTCGAGAAGCTGAAAGCACCCTATGGCCGTGCCCGCGCCTACATCGGGCTGGCCCATTGCTACGTGGAGGTGGGCAACCCGGAGCGCGCGAAATCGGTGCTCGACTTCGCTCGCAAGAACCTTGACAGCGCCGGTTTGACCTGGCCCCGCGCGAGATTGGCGCTGGTCAAGAGTCAACTGTTGCAACTGCGCGGCGATACCAGCGGCGCGATCGCCCAGCTCGAGAAAGCCGACAAGCTTGCCGAGAAAACCCAGCAATGGCGGCTGGTCAAGATGGTGCGCAGCCAGAAGGCGCGCCTGTCCCATCAGTCCAGCCCCTGATCAGCGATGACACCCGGAAGCGTCGTGATCGTGAAGGAGGGCCGCAGCCTGGTTCCTGCCGTGGTGCTGGTCGACCGCGGCAAGAAGCTGGACGTCGTGCTGGCCGGCGGCAAGACGATCAGCCTGGCGCCGGGCAAGATCAGCCTCTCACTGGGACCGCTTTTTCGCGGCAAACCCGTGGCCGACGAGGCCAGCGCCTGGCTCTCCGGCTGGCAAGACCAACTGCGCGCCGAGACCGAAACGCTGAGCCTGCCGCTGATCTGGGAGATCCTCGAGGAGGAACAGACCAGCTGCAGCCTCGACCAGCTCTGCGAGCTGCAGGCCGACCAGAAGCCCACGCCGATCTTGCGGGCCGCCATGCACCTGGCGCTGGAGACCGACACGCGCTACTTCAAGCGTCGCAAGGAGCTGTACAATCCGCGGCCCCGTGAAGAGGTCGCAGCGATCGAGCTGGCCGCCGAACGCAAGCTGGCCCGCGAATCCGCGGAGGCGGCGTTCATCGCCCTGCTGGTCGCGGCGCAAAACCAGCCCGCCGCCTGCGATGACCCGTCCGAGGCGATCGCGGGCTTCGTGGCGGATCTCCGTCGGCTGGCGCTCGGAGACATCGAGACCGCCGAGGTCAAGCGCGCGACCCGACTGCTCGAGGCGACGCCGCATCTGCCGGCCACCGCGGACGGGGCATTCCGCGCGCTCGTCTCGCTCGGCATTTTCGAGCCCGACGAACATCTGGCGCTGCTGGCCAGCGGGCTGCCGCTGAAGTTCCGCCCCGCAGAACTGGCGCTGGCCGAGCGGCTCGACGCGCCGGCGCCGGTGACCGACGAGCAGGATCTGCGCGCGCTTGCCACCGTCACGATCGACGAGCCCTGGACCCAGGATCCAGATGATGCGCTGAGCCTCGAACCGCTGTCCGACGGGCTGCGCTTGTGGATCCACATCACCCATGTCTCGCGCTACATCCTGCCCGGATCGCCGCTGGACCAGGCCGCATTCGATCGCGGCTCCAGCCTCTATCTGCCCGAGGGCGTCCGGCCGATGTTGCCGCCCGACTGCGTCAGGCAACTCGCACTGACGGCGGGGCAGGATCATCTGGCGCTGACGGCTGAATTCGAGCTGTCTTTCGAGGGCGAGCTGCGCAGCGAGCGGTTCTATCCGACGCGCATCCACATCGACCGCAACTGGTGCTACGGCGATGTGGACCAGCAAGTTGTCGCCGGCGCCAGCCCGTTCGCGGAACTGTCGAGCCTGGCCACCCAGCTACAAGCGCGTCGCCGGGAGCAGGGCGCGACCGAGTTCTCGTTGCCCGAGATCTCGCTCAAGATCGAGGCGGACCAGGTCGTGCTGACGCGGTTGCCCGGCCACTCGCCGGCGCGAAGGCTGGTGGCCGAACTGATGATCCTGGCCAATGCGCGCTGGGCCGAGTTCTGCTTCTCGCAACAGATCCCGGTGGTCTACCGCAAGCAGGACGCGCCAGCAGAAGCGCTGCCGCCGGTCAGCGACTTTTCCGACCCGTATCTGTTCTTCTTCGCGATCCGGCGCCAGTTGACCGCCGGCCGGTTGTCGACCCAGCCCGCCCCACACGCCGGACTGGGTCTGGCGCGCTACCTGCAAGCCACCTCGCCGCTGCGGCGCTACCAGGACCTGGCGGCACAGCGCCAGCTCTCAGCAGTCCTGGCCGGCGACCCACCGCCCTACGATACCGACGAGATCCTCAGGATTGCCGCCGCCGCCGACTCCGCCGCGCGCGAAATCTCCCGTCTGGAGCGCGACCGACGCGAGCACTGGATCCTCCGCTACCTCGAGCAGCGGGTCGGCCAGACCTTCGATGCCCTGGTACTCGGCGAACTGGGCCCCAAGCGCTACCAGATCCTCTTGAACGAGACGCTCACCGAGCAGCCGATCCGCTGCGACCAACCGCTGAAAGCTGGCGAAACCGTGCAGGTCCGCCTCGCCGGACTGAACGTCTTCGGGCGGCAGCTGCAGCTGGTGATGGCCCAAAAGTCCGATCTTCCCCTATAATGGGTGCATGACCGAGACCCTGAATTTCGACGGACGAATCCTCTTCCTCACCGAAGACCCCGAACTGCTCAAGCAGCAGCTGTACGACGGCGTCAACCTGGCCCCCGATCCCGAGCGCAAGCTGATCGACAACATCAGCACGGACGAGATCACCCCTGGCTGGGTCTGCTTCTACTATGACGAGACGCTGGGGCACTACACCCATGTCGCGCTACGCGGCAAACACGTCGAACCGGGCGCGGTCAAGGACGGCGGCTTCTCGGTCATCGTCTCCGGACTCTCCAAGGGCTGCGGCAGCTCGCGAGAGACCGCCCCTTATTCCGAGCTGTGGGCCGGCGTCAAGCTGGTCGTGGCGAAGACGATCGAGAAGATCTACGGCCAGAACTGCCAGAATATCGGCCTGCTGACCACCACCGACTTCTCGATTCTCGACCGGATCAAGGCCGGCGAGCAGATCCCGCTGGAGGAGTTCACCCGCGGTCTCGATCCGATCGCCGCCGACATCGTACGCTCCGGCGGACTGTTCAAGTACAACAAGGCCCGGCTGGCGGGCGAGATCACGCCGCCGAAGATCACCACGCCCAAACGCCCGATGACCCTGGTCGAGAAGATCATCGCCAAGAACGCGATCGCTGACGCCAAGACAGGCAGGCTCGGTATCGAAGCGGTCAAGCCGGGGGACGCGCTGTTCATCCGGGCCGACGTGCGCTTCTCGCATGAGTATGTCACGCCGATGGCCGAGGCGTTGTTCAAGCAGCACCTCGGCGAGGACGCCAGGGTCACCGACCCCGGCTCGGTCTACGCCTTCCGCGACCACCTGACCTTCCTCGGCGACGTGATGCCGGAGGAGCGCATCAAGGCGGGCCTGCTCGATCGGGCCAACGGGCTGGCGATCACCCAGGCCACGTTCAGCGCCAAGCAGGGTATTCGGCTCTACGGCGAACGGGAAGAAGGCGGCTCGGAGGCGATTTGCCACAACGCGGTGCTCGAGGACATCGCGCTGCCCGGGCAGGTCATCGTCGGCACCGACAGCCACACCTGCACCGGAGGCGCGCTGGCCAACTTCTCGTTCGGCGTGGGCTCGACCGACATGGCCAATGCCTGGTACACCAAGGACATCCGGGTCAAGGTGCCCGAGACCGTGCGCTTCGTCGTCAGCGGCACGCGCCGCTCGGACGTCGTCGCCAAGGACATCCTGCTGAAGGCGATGGCGACCGATTACATCCGCGAGGGCGGTGGAATCGGCAAGGTGCTCTACTTCTGCGGCGACGGCGTGATGGCCCTCGAACTGGACGAGCGCGCCGTGCTGACCAACATGGCGGTCGAAGCCGGCGCCACCACCGGCATCATCGAACCGGACGCGGTCACTGCACGCTACATCAGTCAGATGCGCCACATCTCGGTCGAAGAGGTCGAGGCGCTGTTCATGTACAGCGACCCGGATGCCGAATATGCCAAGACGATCGAGATCGACCTCGACAGCTTGAGCCCGATGGTGGCCACGCCAGGCGATCCGCGCAACGGCATCCCGCTCGAGGAGCTGGCGCACGTCAAGGTCGACATCGCCTACGGTGGCTCCTGCACCGGCGGCAAGATGGCCGACATGGACATGTACGCCGCGGTGCTGACCCAGGCGCTCGCGCAGGGCAGAAAAGTTCACCCCGACGTGGACCTGTTCCTGCAGTTCGGCTCGCAGAAGATCAAGGCCTACGCCAAGGAAATGGGCTACCTGGAGATCTTCGAGAAGGTCGGCGCGCAGATGATCAACCCCAGCTGCGGCGCCTGCATCGCCGCCGGGCCCGGCGTCAGCAAGACCGAGAGCCAGGTCTCGATCAGCGCCCAGAACCGGAACTTCCCCGGACGCTCCGGGCCGGGACAGGTCTACCTCGCCTCTCCGCTGGTCGTCGCGGCCAGTGCGATCGAGGGGCACATCGCAGCCCCCAGCCGGTTCCTCGACCTGGTCTCGCAAGGCGAAGCCGCGCAATAGAACATTACGTCGCCCGGCCCGGCGACGTAATGTAACGTTCCTGACTGTTCGCTACAGCCAGGGTGCGTATTTACCGTAACCTCTTTCGCCTAGAGCTCTTACGTTAAGAACGCCTTCCTGGCAAGCCGTTTGCAATCACGGCAGGCATCACGGATACGACACACGACAGTCAACTGACCCCTCCTGGTTCGCGCGGTGCGAGCGCTCGGCATGTGCGCCGATCGCTCGCACTGTTTTTTTGCCGGAGCGCGGTCGGAACGGATCAGATGGCCGCCCCTCGCTACCTGCTGCTGACAGAACGCGCCAACTGGACTACCACAGTCCTTTCTCCCCGACGCGCTGATGGCTCGTAGTGAGGGGCCAAGCCTCTGGCCCGAGGGCGGACGTCAACGAAAACGAGATTGCTGTGGGAGGCGAGGGGTCGGCAGCTGAATGCTGCTGGCCCCACTATTTAATTTAGCCGGACTAGTTCTGTCGCTGCTTCAACAGATGCACGCTCCAGCGACCGTGCAGCGAGTCACCCGGCTGCTCGAAGTCCTTGGCCGTGACGGTGGCCTCGAGGCGCACTTCCTTGACCATCTTCAACCCGGGTAAGTAGATCACCTCGCCGGTGCCGGTCAACCGGACCTTCTTCTCGCCGATGGTCGCGAATCCGCCGAACTCGACCTTCAGCGTCCAG
>CAZMLI010000185.1:0-8847 GCA_964566865.1 uncultured Planctomycetota bacterium | reverse complement strand
CCTTGAGCTTGTTCCCACGGCAGATACCATCCAGCAGCCGGATCAGGTGAATCACGATGTCGGGGTCACTCACCTTGCCCAGCCGGGCGATCAGCGGCTCCAGCGCCTGCTTGCCCAGCAACCCGAGCGCGGTGGTCATGCGAATGTAAATTGGGTCCAGATCGACGCCCCGATCGATCTCCGCCACCAGCTTCTCGGCAACCTGCGCCCTGGCGTCGGCCGCTATCGGGCTCTCGGCCGCCAGCGTCAACAGGGTCACGCGCTGCGGCCCCTTGCCGGTTCGGTCGACCTCCGCCAGCAGCGCTGTGGAGAGGGCTGCGGGCTGCGTGACGCCCATCTTCTGCACCACCTTGCGAACCGCGCGCTGCATCCCTTGCAGGTCATCCGCCAGCAGGCCGACGAGCATCCGCACCAGGTCTGCGACGCCGGATTCGGTCACCTCGACCCCTTGCCACATCGCCTGTAGCGCGTCCAGCAGGGCCAGCCGCACCGCCGGCGTCAACTCCCCCTGCAACGCTCGGCCGATGAAGCTGAAGACGATCATCCGTCCCTCGGCCGCGCAGGTCTCGGTCAACTTGAGCAGGCGGTCGACGGCGAACAACTGCTGCTTCTCGCTGCCCGAGGCCAGCAGCTTGATCGTCTCGGCAATCTCCGGGTCGACACCGAGCAGCGGCAGGCTCAGCGCCGCCTCGCCCCGCACGTCGGGTGACTCGTCGCCGAGCGCCTGCACCAGCAATGCGGCCTTCTCGGTGACCGGCAGGTTGGTGAACCTCAGCTTGCGCAGCGCCTCGACCTTCGCGCTCGGATCGACGCCGGTCAGCAAGGTGAGCCGAACACTGTCGGTCTCACCCGGCGGCAGCAATTGCGCGTCGCCGATCTGTTCGTACTCGGTCGCCAGCATCTCGAAGGCCTTCGCCACCGGCAACAGCGGCTGTGCCTGCTCGGCCTGACTGCCGAAGCCAGCATCGGCGAGCAGCTCTTCCTCGAGCGAGATCGTGCGCCAACCTTCAGACTGGCGCACGGCCAGGCCGCCGCCGGCTGCTGCGGAGAACGGCGCCAGGGTCTCACTGCTGAGCTCGGCCGCCTGCGCCAGCACTTCTTTGCACAGCAGCAGCGCTTCCAGCGGCGTGCCCGGTTGCGCCATCTCGAGGATCGCCTCGGAGACGTCGACCTGCGCATTCAGCAGCGCGCCAATACGCACACGCAAACGCGCGCTGATTTGAAAAGCTGCAGCCAGTTGATCGGCACTCCCGCGAAATCCACTCATCAACGTGGCCGTCGACGGCGGCGGCGGCGAACGGACTTGCTGGTCTTGCTGCTCGTCGATTTCTTGCTGGTCGACGACTTCTTGCTGGTCGACTTGCTGCGCGCGCTCGCCCGCGTCACCTTGGGGCGCTTCTGCCCGATGTGGGTCATCAACTGAACTCCGGTCTTGCGATTGTACCCGCACTCGATGCAGATCACATCATCCTTGCCCATCGGGTTGGCACAGTTCGGACAGCCGGCCGCGGTGGCCAGCTCCCCGAGCATCTCCGACACCTCGTCCCAGCTCTCCGGGCGGTTCGCCGGGTTCTTTTGCATCATGTACTGGATCAGCTGGTACACGCGCGGGTCCAGCTTGACCGGCAGGTCCTCGAGCTTGGGAAACGGCTGATGCAGGTGCTTGGCGATCACCTCGAGGCTCGAGTGCCCCTCGTAGACCAGCCGTCCGGTGACCAGCCGGAAGAAGGTCGCGCCCAGCGAGTAGATGTCGGCGCGAAAGTCGATGTCCGCCGCGTTCTTGGCCTGTTCCGGCGCGATGTAGTAGGGCGAGCCGATCATCTGGCCGACCTGGGTATTACTGCTCATCTTGCCCTCGTCATCGCCCTCCTGCTGCATCACCTTGACGATGCCGAAATCGGCCAGCTTGATCTGCCCATCCTTGGCGCGCATGATGTTCTCGGGTTTGACGTCCCGGTGCACGATGCCCTCGGAGCAGGCCTTGGCCAGGGCCTTGGCCACCGGCTCGATAATCGCCAGCGCCTTGTCCAGCGGCAGCGTGCCCTCCCGCTCGCAGTATTCCAGGATGTCCTCCCCCTCGACATACTCCATTTCGAGGAAATAGGTGCCCTTGATCCGCCCGACATTATAGACCTGCACGATGTTCGGATGGGTCAGCCTGGCCAGGGCCCGGCCTTCGATGATGAAGCGCTTGATCAGATCCGACTTCTTGGAGAGCTCGGGCGAGAGAGTCTTCAGCGCAATGGTGCGCCCCAGGTTCAGATGAACCGCCAGGTAGATGATCCCCATCCCGCCGCGCGAGATTTCCCGGTCCAGGCGATACGGACCAAAACGCCCCTTCTCGAGCCCCGTGCTCTGCTCGAGCTCCTGCAGCGCGACGTCGCGCCGAATGCGGGTTTGCGCCTTCAACACGGCGGCGCGCTGCTGGTCGGTGATCACCCCTCCCTGCACCAGTAGCTCGCCGATCGGCGTGCACTCGTCGAGCGACTTCTGCTCGATCAACGCCTCCTCGACCTGCTCGATCGTGACCAGTTCGTTGGCCACGGCGATGCGCCCGAAGATCACATCTGGATCGCTCTCCTGCAGCTGGCGTTGCAGCTTGGTCACGACCTCCAGCTGTTCGTCGCTGAGAAAACCGCGCCGCCGGAGAATGCTGCCGAGCGGCGCCTGACGTCCGGACTGGGTGGATTGCGCCTGAATCTCTAGACATTCCTTGAGCTGCGCCGGCGCCAGAAACCCCTGGTCCATCGCGAGGGTGCCAAACAGCATCTCGCTGTACAGTGTCTCGCGCTCGTCAGTCATCTTGATAGTTGGCAGCCATGGACCATTTGCACCGCATGGCGCGGGCTCATTATATGTGCTGTGACCTCAGCGAACAACGAGCTTGGCGCTGACCTGCTTGCCAGCGATCTCCACGGTCAGCAGAACCTGGCCCGGCGCCAGCGCCACGAATCGCCCCTGGCCACGATCGAGAAGCACCCCCGAGCGGTCCAGTTTCCAGACCGCATAGGCCGTGACATCACGCTTGCCCCAGAGCAGCTTTAGCTTGACCGTCCGGCCCGTCGCCAGGGCGTCCGGCAGGTTGCTCAGCGCCAGTTTCTGGATCACCAGCGCCTTGAAGGCGTCCCGCGAGAGAATCAAGACCCGGGCCTGCAGCGTCACCTCGCCAAAGGTGCCCTCGACCGTCACGCTGCCTGCTTTGCGCGCGAAAAAGGCGCCGCCGCCACGCGGCTTGAGCTTCTCCGCATCCTTCGAACGCCAGTAGGCCAGCCCGACCTGCTTGCCCTTGACGAGCATCTGGAACTGGATCGTCTTACCCACGCCGGTCAATCCGGCAGCCGGCAGGAGCATCGTCTGCGGCTTTGGCTGCGCCACAGGCTTGGGCTTCGGCACAGGCTTGGGCTTCGGCACAGGCTTGGACTTCGGCACAGGCTTGGACTTCGGCACTGCTCTCGGTTTCGACGCCACGATCGTCACCTTGCACATCGCATGTCGGTCGCCGACCACCGCCAGCACACCGACCCGACCGACCTGCAGGGCCTCGAACTGGCCCGGCCCCTTCAGCGCAAGGACCTCGCCGCTGGAGGTCAGCCAGCGGACCTTGGCGGTGACCTCTCGCCCCCCACCGAAGGCCCTCAGCCGCAACGTCTGGCCGACCTGGATCCTGGCCTGACTCCGGTCGAGCGAGAGCCGTCCGCTCAGCTTTGGAACGGGTTTCGGTTTGGGCACCGGCTTCGGTTTGGGCACCGGTTTCGCTTTCGGCACCGGCTTGGGTTTGGGCACTGGTTTCGGCTTCGGCACAGGCTTGAGCTTCGGCGCGAGCGTCTTGACCACTTCGATCATGCGCTTCACCGTGCGTCCCTTGAAGCTGAGAATCACTTCGGCCTTTCCCACTCCAACGGCGAGGAATCCACCGAAGGGGCCGGCGCTGAGCACCTTCTCGTCGGAACTCTTCCACGTGCCCGCGCCGGTCACCTTGCGTGGTTTGCGGCCCTGCCGCTGGAACAGTCCGTGGAACCGGACTTCCTTGCCCAGCAGGATTTGCTTGAGTGACGGATGGAGTGTCAATGGCGCCGGGGCGACCTTCTCCGGCAATACCGTCACCAGGCCCTGTACGGTCTTGCCCTTGTAGCGGAAGGTGACACGCGCCTGGCCCTGCGACAGACTCATGAAACCCCACTGGTCTCCGTCCAGGACCCGCGTCTTGTCGACCGACCACTTCCCGTCGAAGGTGACGTTCTTCTTGCTGCCATCGGTGAAGTGCGCGTAGACCTTGAGGTTGAACAGTTGCCCGGGCCGGACCGACTTCTTCGCCGGTTTCATCTCGAGTGACTGGAGCTCCTTGGCGCCGGCCACGCCAGCCAGCGTCAGCAGGATGATCCATACGCCTGTCAGATGCCTCATCGGGTTTCACCTTCCTTGATTGCAGCCAGGTCGATCCCGTAGTCCTTGATCTTCTTGTTAAGAGTCGGCCAGGAGGTGCCCAGCAGCTTGACCGTCTCTCCCTTCTTTCCGCCGGTGTACTCCAGCGCCCTGATAATCGCCCAGCGCTCGGCCTCCTTCAAGCTCATCAGCGGCAGCTCGGCGACCGCACCTCCGAGCTCACGACCGAAGCCCGTCGGCAAATCCGCGGCGCTGACGACGCCCGAACCGCACAGCACCAGCACCCGCTCGATCAGGTTGCGCAGCTCCCGCACGTTGCCGGGCCAGGCATGACGCGCCAGCGCGTCGTCGAACGATCGGTCCCAGCGCGGCTGCGCACGGCCCAGCCGCCGGGCCATGGTACTGAAGAAGTGGCTCGTCAGCGCCGGAATGTCCGCCGGTCGCTCGCGCAGCGCGGGAATCGGGATCTCCACCACCGCCAGCCGATAGTACAGATCCTGCCGGAAACGACCATCCGCAACCGACTGCGACAGATCCAGATTCGTCGCGGCGACGATCCGCACATCCACGGTGACCGGCTCGGAAGCGCCGACCGGATAGAATGTCTGGGACTCGAGCGCGCGCAGCAGCTTGGCCTGGATCTCGGCCGCCAGCTCGCCGATCTCGTCCAGAAACAGCGTGCCGCCATGCGCCAGGCGAAACTTTCCCGGACTGCTGCGGTCGGCGCCGGTGAAGGCGCCCGCCTCGTGCCCGAACAACTCCGATTCCACCAGCGTCTCCGGCAAGGCCGCCATGTTCAGCGGCACGAACGGTCCACTCGCGCGATCGCTGAGTTGATGCAAGCGGCGCGCGTAGAGTTCTTTACCGACGCCCGTCTCACCCAGCAGCAGGACCGACGCCGAGGTGGGGGCGGCCTTGTCGATCGTCTCCAGTAGCCGCAGCCCGCACGCATCCACCGCGATCAGCGCATCCGGGAGTTGCGTCGCCCCCAGAGACACCTCGCGGCCGAGCGCCGGACTGATCTGTCCCGCGAGATCGCGCACCAGCCGTAGATCGTTCGGCTCGAACGGGGTCTGCCCCGTGCGGTCCAGGTAGATCAGCCCGATCAGCTCATCTCGAAAGACCAGCGGGACGCAGATCGCACTGGTCGTGCCGGCGCTGACGATGCTGCGGCGATCGGCCAGCTCGGGGTCCTGATCGCTGCTGAAGAGGGTCGCCTGCGACGCCTTGCGCACGGAAGCGGTCAGACCGCGAGAGAGCTTGAATTGCCGCCCGAGCAGCCCGCCAGCGCCGTCGAAGGCGATCGTGCGGCCGCCGAGGATCTCGATCGCGCCGCGCTCGAACGGCATCTCGCGTGCGAGCGCGGTCGCCGCCGCCTGCAGCAACTCCTCGACGCCGGCCCGCCCGGCAACCTCATCGACCACGCGGCAGAGCGACTGCAGCCGGTTGAAGTAGTGCGACTCGGCCTCTCCCGGACGCTGTTGTCCCGGCCGCGTGACCGGATCGATGCGGATCACCTCGGACAGATTGCGCTCGTCGCCCAGGATCACGGTGTCGCGCTGCGCCGCGCTGGAGAAGCGAAGCACGGTCTGTCCCAGGTGGATCTGGTCCCCATCGCCCAGCACCGCGCTACTGGCGGCGGGGATCCGCTGGCCGTTGAGCAGGGTCCCGTTGGCCGATCCGAGGTCTTCGAGCCGGGCCTCGCCGTCGAGCTCGATGCGCACGTGCTGCCTGCTGGCCGTCTCGTCCAGCAGGGGGATCTCACAAGACTCGTCCCGGCCGATCGTGCTCCGGCCGGCGAGCAGTGGAAAGCGCTGGCCGCGTTGCGGCCCCCGGATCACCTCCAGATAAGCCACTGGACCGGTCCATGCCTGGGGCTGGATTTTGCTTGGCGCTGGCTCCTGGCCCAACTATAGTCAGGTTCCGAACTGGAACCTTGACGAGAGCACCGATGAGCCAAATCGTTGAATTTGAGCCGAAGGGACAGGTCCTGATCGTCCGTCCCACGGTCGAGTACATTTTCGAAACCGAGACGGTTTCGGCGATCCAGCAGGAGATTCTGGACCAGGTCGAGAGTTCCGACTGCGCCAACCTGGCCATCGATTTCTCCAGCGTCCAGACCTTCGCCAGCAATTTCATCGGAATGCTGGTCGGACTGAAGCGCCAGCTGACCCAGAAGGGCGGCGACCTGAAGCTCTCCGGCATCAACGACCGGCTGATGGAGATTGTCCAGATCACCAAGCTCGACCAGGTGTTCGGCATCTTCTCGTCGCTGGATGAGGCTGTTCAAAGCTACTGATCCGCTTTGGTGCGGCGGTCCAGCACCAGGAACATCAGCTCGGATCCCTTGCGCAGCAGCACCCCGCTCTTTAGTTTGATTGCCCGCGGTCCGGTCGCCACGAAAGTCAGCTGCTTGCCTTGCTGCGGCCCCCCGATCAACACCGCGCGATAGACGACACCCGCCTTCAACGCCGGGCCTGCCTTGCGGTCGAGTCGCCAGACCGCGCCTTCGCCGCCAGCCGCCAGGTACAGAGCGGGAGTCATCCGTAGCGCCCGCTCGCCCTGCGCCTTGTCCAGGCCTGCCAGTAGCTGCTGGGCTCGCCAGCGCACCTCCAGGTTTCTTGACTGTGCGGCGGCGGTCAAGGCGTCGCGCGCGCGTTCGCCCAGGCCGACCAGCGCCTGTGAGGCGCGCTGCCGCTCCGCATAACGACCGTCACCCAGCTTGCGGATCCAGCCGTCGATGCGGGCCAGCTCAGCCTTGAGCCGCGCGGTCGTCTGCCCCTGGTTCTCCGGCAAGCGAACAGCGCTCCGGTTCGCTCGCAGCATCAAGCCGGCACGCGCTGCCAGCCGCGCCAGCCTGCCGCGCGCCGACCCCTTGGCCTCGATCATCTCCGAGTGCACTGCCAGCGCCTGGCAAAAGGCCATGTAGCGCGCGCCGCGCTCGAATGTCTCTTTTCTGTGCGCTGCGAGTCCCATACCCCAGGCGGCCTGCGCCGAAGGATTGGTCCCGTAGTAGGCAACCAGCTCCAGTTCGAGCGTCGAAAGTTTCTGGGACAGCGCTTCATTGGCCCCATTTTCTGGCCGCTTGCCGAGCTTGATCCGGATCAGGATCTGCTTGTCGCCGCGCAGCACGAGAAACTTGGCGGGGGCGCCTGGGCGTCGTTTCTTGATCATCTCGATCATGTTCTGAACGCCGAGGATCGGCTTGTCGTCGAGTTGCAGCAGCAGGTCGCCCCGACGCGCCACCTTCTCGGCCACCGTGTTCTTGAAGACCGATGAGACCAGCACCAGCTTGCCGACGGTGCTGATCGTCACGCCGTAGAATCCACCACCCTCGGACTTTGGCTTCTCCTTCTCCTGCCCCAGGGCCAGGGGCATGGTCAAGCTCAGGCCGACAATCATCAGCAGGCAGCGCATCCCTATCTCCTGGGGTTGGGGGGTCATCTGGGCGCCAGCATTGTAACGCACGGCCACGGTCACGGCCACGGTTGCGCGGTCCGTCGGGCGAGAGGAGGGAGGGTCGGCGGGAGCGACAGAGGGGACTCGTCGCTCCCGCTGGATTGACTTGCGTTACTTGTTCGGCTTGCCGTGCGGGCTGCTGGCGGCGATCTGGGCCTGCAGCTTGCGCTCCAAAGCCTGGATCTTGAAAATCAGCCCGCCGGTCAGCACATGCAGCTCACGACGGGTTGCCAGCGACTTGAGCGACGACTTCTTGGCCAGCCCGCTCAGTGCGGACTTCCGAGCCAGCCCTCTCAACTCCGACTTCTTGGCCAGCCCACTGAGCTCGGACTTGCGTGCCAGTCCGTCGAGTTCCGACTTGCTGGCCAGTCCTGCAACCGATGACTTGGTCGCCAGGTCCTCGATATCGCTGGCCATCAGCGTACCCGCCAGCTTGGCCTTGATCGCGCGAACGGCCATCTGCTGGGCCTGGCCCTCGGCCGTCAGTTGCTTGCGCGTGATCAGGCCCAGGATCTCGGAGCGCCGTACCAGATCGGAGGTGTCGATCTTGGGCGTCTCCATGCCCTTCGCCGCCTGAGCAATCTGCACGGTCACCTGCTGTGACAGTTCCTTCTTCAAGCTGCGCAGCTCGTCCAGCGCTGCGGTCTTGGACGCGTTGGCGTGCTGCGCCGAGACCAGCGCCTTGTGAGAAACGGTTTCCGCATCCGCCAGGCGGACGCGCATATTCCAGGTCTGCAGTAGACATACCAGCGCGGGCAACATCGCCACGAGCACCAGTCCTGGCGCCAGAAGTTGATTCTTTTTCATCTCGAAGAAGGGTACTTCAGTACTGTCGGCCATCCTGTATCTCCATAATGAGGGCAGACCTGGGGCCTGCGATGGGGTGTGGGGTCTTGGGTGGCCTTGAAGTACGATGAAACACGGCTGAACCGCATTTCGCCGGAAGGATAGCCCAGAAAAGGAGCACGGTCAAATCGGGCGCATTTCTTGACATGTGCGCGGTAG
>CAZMLI010000184.1:0-8854 GCA_964566865.1 uncultured Planctomycetota bacterium | reverse complement strand
TCAAAGACCTGG
Organism: uncultured Planctomycetota bacterium; assembly: GCA_964566865.1. GTDB lineage: Bacteria > Planctomycetota > JACQVV01 > JACQVV01 > CAZANL01 > CAZMLI01. The sequence goes on along the minus strand of CAZMLI010000184.1, from coordinate 8,842 downwards.
AGCAGCGTGATTGCTTGCTACTGGAAGAGGGTGCTCGGTAACACTCGTACTATACCGTTCTTGTCAACTCGCCGACCCAACATTGCCGTCCGGCTTGGCCCATTCTGAAAGTAGAAGTCCAGCCCTAATTCGGAACTGGAAGGGGCTCCAGTTGGTCGTGCGCCAAAATTCGTGCAAATCCCAGGGAGCGATGATGATAGGATGAAGAAACTAACGCTGCCCACCTTTTGAGTTGTCTGCGCTACTAGGAATAGAAACTGAGGGACGATGATAGTCTTAGACTTCACCCCCCTAACGCCGGCAGGTGTGAAGTCCATAGTCGGGGGCTTGACAATCAGAATCTCCGACTCAGTCTCCTCTAGTGGGTCCTTGGTTTTTCCTACGGAGTATCCCGGCAGATAGACGGGCAGATCTCCTCCTGCAGGTGCCCCCTTCGGATTAAGCCCCCCATTTCCGTCAACATCCAGGAGAAGTCGAAACTCTGACAAGACAACGTAGGGTGCACGGACGATTTCTACGTCCTGTAATCTCCGGTGGTGCAGAGTGAATTTGAGCGCCAGCCTTCCCGACTCCGTTGTCTTGAACTGACCAGTGCTCCCCTTAAAACTGGATTTCACAACTTTACCAGATGGATTCGTGAGTTCCATATCAACACTGATTACCGGGCCACTGAGAAGGCCAGATCCGCCGGTTACCGTGAACTTAACTACCTTATTGATCCCGACTGAATTACTCGGGGGATCGAATGTAACTGTTCCGGAGTAGGCTATCTGTGGCAATAATGCTAACCCCAAGCTAAAGAGTGTCAGCGTGAGCGCGCGCCGCAAGGAGTACATTTGGCTACTCTCGTGAGCATATTCGGCGACGAACCTAGTTAGCTCCATAACCCCCTCCTCTCAAATGCCTCTAGGCTGGTACAGATTCTGTCATCTACCGGCTGACCTAGCTGTTGCAAGACCAATTTGCTAGCCACCAAGAAATTCTTTATCGCATGGTGTCTCGAGGAGATTCCATGCCCTTGGGGATCACCTTCTCCACCATCGAAACTCCTTCACATACTCGATTTACGGCAAACTGACACGCAAGCCGGTGAGAAGTGGAGCTACGAGACTCTAGCGGCGACGAACCCGGTGCGCGTGGCAGATCGCCACCGCCAGCGCATCGGTGATGTCCAGCGGCGTGGGCGGCGGATCGAGCGAGAGGATCCGGCAGACCATCGCCTGAACCTGCTCCTTGGTGGCGCGCCCGTTGCCGACTGTGGCCAGCTTGACCTTGGTCGGGCTGTAGGTGGTGATCGACAGATCGGCGCTCGCCGCCACCAGCAGCGCGATGGCCTGCCCCTGGCCCAGCCGGATGGCGCTCTTCACGTTGCGGTGGAAGAAGACATCCTCGACCGCGACGGTGTCCGGCGCGAGCGCATCCATCCGTTCGCTGAGCTCGACGTGCAGCGAATGCAGGCGCTGGGCGGGCGTCTTGCCGCGGGCCTTGATCGCACCGGAGGCCAGATGGCAGAGCCGCGAGCCGTCACGTCTGATCAGGCCGTAGCCCATCACCGTCGTGCCGGGGTCGATTCCGAGTACCCGCATCAGTCGAGCAGCATCAGGGTCGAGACCCGCGCGTTTTCCTTGATTCGAATGCCGCGTTCGCCGACCGAGAAGCCGACCACCGGCATCTCCTCCTTCTCGACCAGCACGACGACGCTGTGGTCCAGTCCGTTGATCGTGGCGCGTCCGTGGGGCGTGATCAGACCCATGCAGCCCGAGGGCACCTTGACCGTCTCGTTGAAGCTCAGCAGGTAGCGGCCCTCGTCGAGGATCCACCAGCCATGCTTGTCCTCGGGATCCGCTTTCTGGGTCTCGATCTCGGTTCGCGGCGCCTCTTCGAACTCGCTGCCGCCGAAGTCGAGCGCGCCGGCCGCCTCCTGCATGTAGATCTGCTTGACGGTCAGGTCGATGCGCTTGCCGGCGACCTGGGTCGCCTCGTCGATCAGGCCCTCGACGTACTTCTGTATGTCGCTTCCAGCTACAACTTTGACGCCCATGTTATCGCATCCCCTGGAATGATTGTATCCCGCTGGGGCCCATGGTCAAATCGCAGAATGCGCGCGATTGCCTACGATTTGCTGGCCGACAGCCCGCTGGGACCGGTGCTCGTCGTGGCCAGCCGGACCCACGTGACCGCCGTCGACTTCGGCCCCAAGACCGAGTCGGGGCTGCTGGCCAAGGCACGCACGGCCCTGCCGGGACAGGAATTCGTGCGTGACGCCGGCCCGCCGGGCGCGGCGATCGCGGCGCTGGCAGCCTATTTCGACGGCCGGCAGACGGCCTTCGACCTGCCGCTCGACCTGAGCGTCGGGACGGCGTTTCAGCAGCAAGTCTGGCGCGCCACTCTGCGGGTGCCCTACGGACAGCCCTCGACCTACGGCCAGATCGCCGCGGCCATCGGAAATCCCCGCGCGAGCCGGGCTGTCGGCACGGCCCTCGGACACAACCCGATCGCGATTTTCGTGCCCTGTCACCGCATCCTCGGCGCCAACGGGCGCATTGGCGGCTACACGGGAGGCCTGCGCTACAAGCGCGCTCTGCTGGCGCTGGAGGGTTTTCGTTGACCCGCCGGCCAGCCATGTTTTGATTGGCGCCTCACCTGAGCTTCAATTAAACGCGACCTTTATAGAGTAGTTTCTATGAGCCTCCAGAAGTCTCTCGCCGACATCGGCATCAACGCCGAGAAGATCTATCACAACCCGACGCCCGCCAAGCTCTATGAGCTGGCCCTGGCCGAAGGCGGCTCCGCGATCGCCGCCACAGGCGCGCTGATCGCCAAGAGCGGGACCTATACCGGCCGCAGCCCGAAGGCCAAACGACTGGTCGAACAGCCGGCCAGCAAGGATGACATCTGGTGGGGCGAGATCAACCGCCCGTTGAGCGAGCAGAGCTTCGAAAAGAACCGCGCGCTGGCGACGTCGTTCCTCAGCGGCCGGCCGCACCTGTACGTGATCGACGCCTTCATTGCCTGGGAGCCGACCTGGAAGAAGAAGGTGCGCATCGTCTGTGCCCGGGCCTACCACGCGCTGTTCATGTGGAACATGCTGGTCCGTCCGACGGCGGAGGAGCTGGCAGACTTCGGCACGCCCGAATGGGTCGTGCTCAACGCCGGGCAGCAGCTGGCCGACCAGTCGGTCGAGGGCGTCGACAGTGAGGTCAGCGTGACGCTCAACATCGCCCGCCAGGAGTTCGTCATCCTCGGCACCGAGTATGCGGGCGAGATGAAGAAGGGCCTGTTCACGGTGCTGAATTACCTGCTGCCGAAGGCGGGCGATTTCCCGATGCACTGCTCGGCCAACATGGGCGCTGACGGCGAGACAGCGCTGTTCTTCGGCCTCTCGGGCACCGGCAAGACGACGCTCTCCGCCGACCCGGACCGCAAGCTGATCGGCGACGACGAACACGGCTGGTGGGATGGCGGGATCTTCAACTTCGAGGGCGGCTGCTACGCCAAGATGATCAAGCTCTCGGCCGAAGGTGAGCCTGAGATCTGGAATGCGATCCGCTGGGGCACGGTGCTCGAGAACGTGATCTACGACGAGCAGACGCACGTCGTCGATTATGACGACACCTCCATCACGCAGAATACCCGCGGCGCCTACCCGATCGAGCACATCGACAACGCCTTGATCCCTTGCCTCGGTGGTCACCCGAAGACGATCCTCTTCCTGACCTGCGATGCGTTCGGCGTGCTGCCGCCGATTTCCCGGCTGACGCCCGGCCAGGCGATGTATCACTTCATCTCGGGCTACACCGCCAAGGTCGCCGGGACCGAGGCCGGGGTCGACGAGCCCGAGGCGACCTTCTCCTCCTGCTTCGGCGCGCCCTTCCTGGTCTGGCACCCGACGGTCTACGCGGAGCTGCTCAAGCAGAAGATGGAAACCCACCGCGCGTCGGTCTGGTTGATCAATACCGGCTGGACAGGCGGTCCCCACGGCGTCGGTTCACGGATGAAGCTCTCGCACACGCGCACGCTGGTGACGGCCGCGCTGGAGGGCAAGCTGAACGATGGGGAATTCGAGACGGAGCCGTTTTTCGGGCTGTCGATCCCGACCAGCTGCGAGGGCGTTCCGTCAGAAGTCCTTTCCCCGCAAAAGACTTGGTCCGACCCCGCGGCCTACCAGAAGAAGGCCGAGCAACTGGCGGGGCTGTTCCACGCCAACTTCGAAACCTACGCCAGCGAGGCCAGCACCGAGATCCTCGAGGCAGCGCCGAGGATCGGCGCGGCCAAATAAATCTTGCAAACAGGGGGCCGCTCCTTATAACTTGCGGCTCCCAGATTTCTTAGAGAAGAACGATGAAGATCCGAATCAGAAACAGCAATATCAAGCGCGCCCGGATGTGCGGCTTCTTGAAGCGCCGCCAGACCAAGGGCGGCAAGGCGATCCTCGCCAACGGTCGGCGCAAGAAGAAGTTGAAGACCGAGAACCGCCGTCGGCGCGTCAAGAGGAAGCAGGCCCACAAGCGGGGCTAGCGGCTACTTCCCTGCGCCAGTGCGCAGCTTGTACTTCTCTTCCCGAATCCGCTTGTCACGCGCCTTTTTCTTCTTCTTGGTGCGGGACCGTTTGATCTTGATCGTCAACCTGCTGTCGCCTTTACCCACGTGTCTGTCCTTTCAGTTCAGTGGTACGGGAATCTTCGAGCCTGTCGGCCCCAGTCGCACCACCTGATTGTATCCGACCTCTAGCAAGATCTCGCGGCAACGATCCAGACCCACCCCGACATCTTCCGGGGCATGGGAATCGTCGCCGAAGGTCACTTCAATACCCATTCGAAGGGCGTCCGTCAACAACTCTCGTCCAGGATACGGTTCCTGGCCATTTTTTAGCGCCCGCGCGTTCACATCGAGCACGCCGCCGTAGTCGGCAACGATCTCCAGGCAGGCCCGCGCTTCGGCCCGCGCCTCGGCCCCCGGCACGAACTCCGGCGGCGCATATTTGCGGATCAGATCGAGGTGCCCCACCACCTCTGGCCGCAGCGCCTCGAGCATCTGCTGAACCGCGCGATAGTAGAGCACGAACATCGCCTCCAGCCCGCCCAGCTGCGCCGCGGCCTGCTCGTAGGCTGCCGGGCTGACGTCGAACCCCAGCCCGTCGACATGGTGCACGGAGCCGACGATGTACTGGAGCTGCAGCGACTGCCGCAGTGAGGCCACCACCGCAGGGTAGCGGTCGACTGGCAAGATCTCGGTCTCCATGCCGAGCAACAGCTCGATCCGGTCGCCATAGCGCGCTTTCAAATCCGGCACCGTTTCGGTGGCGTACTGCCTGAAGCGCGCCTGTAGCGCATCCGCAGTGAGGCCCGCCTCGACCTCGTCCGAGTAACGGTCGTAGTCATTGACCGGCGCCATGTGTTCGGTGATGCCGAAGGCGGCCAGACCCTGGTCGATCGCGGCGACGACCAGCTCCTCCAGCGTTCCCTGGGCGTGCTGGCAGAACTGACCGCTGTGCCCACCATGAAAGCTCATTCGCCAGCTCATGGTTGCTGCGGCCGCGCCACCGCCTGACTAACCCGCGTCGAAGCGTTGCGCAATCCAGCTCCAGCCAGGCGTGCCCGTCTCGACCACCGTGGGCGAACCCACCTGGACCTCCATCAGCTCCCCCACCGCGTCGACGATGCGATCGTCGGTCAGGATCGTGGCGTTCTCGAGCGTCGAGGACTGCGCGATGCCCGGCACGTTTTGCATGCCGATGATGCGCGTCGGCAGACCCGGGTGCTCCTCGATGACCGCACCCTGGATCTGGCGCCCGAAGGAGCCGAAGGTACGGTCCTCGTGCGCGACCAGCAGCCGCCCGGTCCGGGCCAGGCTCTCGCGAATCAGCGCCATGTCAGGCGGCACCAGCGTGCGCAGGTCGATCACCTCCGCCTCGATGCCTGCTTCGGCCAGCTTCGTGGCCGCCGCCAGGCTGGTCCAGACCGCGCGGCCCCAGGCGACAATCGTCAGATCGCTGCCGGCGCGGCGAATCACGCCCTTGCCGATCGGGACCTCGATATCCTCGAATTCCGGAATCACGCCGCGCAGCAGGTTCTGCTTCAGCTCGCGGATCTCCTTCTTGGAGGTCGGCTCGCCCGGGAAGGCCGGACCCAGGGTCTGGCGATACATCCACTTCGGCTCGAGGAACAGCGTCGGACCGCGAAACTTCGCACAGCTGCGCAGCAGTCCATAGGCGTCCCAGCTGGTCGAGGGCATCACGATCACCAGGCCGGGGATCGGCGTGTACCAGCCGTCGAGCGACATGCTGTGATAGATCGCGCCACCGCCGAACGGGTCGGTCGGCATGCGCACGATGACGTGGCTGCTGACCTTGCCGCCGGAACTCCAGCGCAGGTTGCCCAGATAGACGAACCAGTGAAAGCAGTTGAGGCTGTAGTCGCCGAACTGGATCTCCGCCAGCACCATCACGTCCTCGTGCATCGCGGCCCCAGTGGCCGTGCCGACGATCATCGGCTCGTTCAGCGGCGCGTCGAAGACGCGCTGCGGAAACAACTTCTTCAGCCCGGCCGTGGCCTGGAACACGCCGCCGAGCTCACCGAGGTCCTGCCCCCAGGTCATCGCGTGGGGGTTGTCCTCGAAGATGCGCTTCTGTGCGGCTCGCAGCGCCGCGGCATAGGTGATATTGGTCGTGCCTGCGCCCGGCTCGGACTCCGTGTTCTCGGGGAACTCGCTGTAGATGTGATGCCAGATCGACGCCGGGTCGGGCTCCGACTCGCCGGTGACGCGGGTGATGATCGCGCGCACCTCGTCGTCCTCGGTTTGCATCACCTCGCCCAGCTCGTGGTGCGCGTAGAAGTCGGCGCCCTCGCCCTTGATTCGCTTGACGATCTGCGACTCGGTCAGGATGCCGTCGGCCACCAGCCGCTGACCGAAACCCAGGATCGGGTCGACCTGATCCAGTGCGAACTTGTAGTTGCCGGCCGAGGAGTGGCCGTTCAAACGCGGCATCTCGACCACATGAACCATCGCCGCGCGCTGCTCGGTGCGCACGTAGGCAGCGGCCTCGCAATGGGTCTTGTAGCAGTCGTCCCAGTCGGTGCCGTTGCAGCGGTAGTAGGCCACGCCAAAGCTCTTGCAGTAGGAGGCGTAATCCTTGATGCCGCGCCCGTCACAGGGCTTGGTCGAGATGGCCAGCTCGTTGTCGGTCAGCAGGATCAGCACCGGCAGGTTCCAGACCGAAACGGCCTGCATCGTGTCGTGCATGTCGCCCTCGGCCGCGGTGCCGTCGCCCAGCGCGACCACCACCACCGAGTCGTTGATGCCCTGCACCTGGAAGCCCTTGGCATAGCCCGCCGCCTTGCCCAGCTGCATGCCGACGGGGCTCTGGATCGGCAGGATGCCGAGCTCCATCTGGCACAGGTGGTAGACCATCTGCCGCCCGCCGCCGGACATCGTATCGGTCGCCTTGGAGAGCTGCTGGCGCATCACGTCCAGGGTGAAGTCCTCGTAGCCCTGCAGCGCGCCCCACATGTGGCACAGCGTGCCCGAACGATAGTGCCCCACAATCCCGAAGTGCTTGGGGTTCAGTGTCTTGTAGAAAGCCAGCGCCGCCGCGCTGCCGTGGATTTCTTCGCCGGGGCCCCAGATCGCGAACTTCACCTTGCCCTGGCTGATCAGCTGCACGATCCGCTGGTCAGTGGCCCGGTTGCGAACCGAAACGCGATATGCCAGCGCCAGTTCCTCGCGCGTCGGCGCCTCCACAGCTTGCTGCAACGTATCCTCGCCCATATGTCGATGTCTCCTCGGGAGTCGTTCGGGAGGGCGCATTTTACCATATGTCGGGGCTCAGCCAATCCTGCGCCTTGACAGGGCCCTGGACCGGTCATACAACGCCTGACCATGTTTTCGGCTTACAAAGCGATCGCCACACTGGCCTTCCTGATCATGCTCGGCGGCCTGCTGCTACGGTATCGAAACCCCCGACGCCACGCCCAGCTAATGTGCACGGCGATGGCGCTCGATCTGCTGATCGTGCTGTTCCTGGAATTCCAGCGCGACGCCATCGCAACCGCTGTTTCGTTCAGGCTCGGCTGGCCCCAGATGACGCATATCATCGCCTCGTCGGTGGCCGCCGCGCTCTATCTGCCCGTGACGATCCTCGGCTATCGACGGCTCAAGGGCACGGCCAGTCCCGCCGCCTGCAAGGCGCACCTGGTCGTCGGCGTGCTGACCCTGACCGCCCGCGTGATCGGCTTCGGTTTCATGTGGACCATTCACTCGTCATGAGCGGCGCCCAGACCCTCCAGCGCATCGGCCAGGGTCTCCACCAGCTCTCAGCCGAAACCATCGCGCGCGACCCCGAACTGGCGGACACGCTGCGCGAACTTTCACTGGGCCTGATCGAGCTGCGGGCGCGCATCGGCCACGGCGGCCTGTCGTCGACTGGCCCGGGACTGGTGATCACGATCTGGAACACACCCTTCGTGCTGGCGCTGAGTGACATCCGGCAGATCCTTCCCGAAAGTCGCGCGAAGGAACTGCCGCCCGAAGTGCCGGTCGTCGACCTGCGGCAACGTCTGGGGTTGCCGAAAAAAACCGGCATGCCACGCAGCCTGTTATTGCTCGAACGCCGCGATTCAGACGCGCCTCTCGCGCTGCTCGTCGACGCGCTGGGCCAGGTTGTCGACATCGGCGAACCGGCGACGCCGCCCTGGAAAGTGCTCTCGCCAGACCGACTTTGAACCGCCGATAAAACCTTTCTAATTTTGTTCGTGCATTGCCGGTGCGCGATTTGGTAAAGTGGTTTTAGTGATTTTGACAATCTGGAGGAGCTGAGTTGGAGAGTGATCCGCCGAAGTCATTT
>CAZMLI010000183.1:0-8897 GCA_964566865.1 uncultured Planctomycetota bacterium | reverse complement strand
TCCAGGCGGATCAGATTCTGGAGCGGATTCTGGAGGCGCTGCCCGAGACGGAGCCCGTCGGAGTTTAGATCGTCACGCTTTGATTGAACCAAGCCCATCGCGCTGACGTAACAACCGTCAAGCAAGCCCGGCCTCGCTCTCGCACGCTGGAGCAACAGATGGCTCGCAACGGTTCAGGCAGTACGTACGACGACGATCAGTACGCCGACGATTACTACGACGACGGCGAATCGGCCGGGGACAGCTTCCTCAACGAACAACTGGCGCGCACGCCCTGGTGGGCGACTTCCCTTTCCCTGCACATGTTCCTGATCCTCGTCATCCTGCCGATGATCGATTGCAAGGGCCCGCGCAAGATCCCGCCGATCAAGTTCGTACTTGGAATCGAGCCTGCTCCCGAAGAGCCGCTGGAGGAGGAAAAGCCGCTCGACCCGAGCACCGTCAAGGATCCGGAGCAGCCCGTGGTCAAGGACGCGGTCGAGTCGGACGAGCCGCCGGCCGAGCATAACGAGAGCGCAGACGATATGCCGACCGAGACGGCCAAGGGCAAGGACACGCAGTATGACTCGAGCCTGGACCAGCGCTTCAACAACGAAGCGCTCGGCCTGGGCGCAAGCGCCGGCGGCCCGTATGGACGCGGCCCCGGCGGACGCTACAAGAAGATCGTCAACGGCGGCGGCGACCGGGGCACCATGAAGGCGACACTATTGGGACTGCTCTGGCTTAAGCGGCACCAGAGCCCCAGTGGGCGCTGGGACGGGGACGGCTTTCAGGCGCAGTGCAAGGGCAACACCTGCAGTGGCGTGGCCAAGCTGGGCTGGGTCGACCCGGGGCTGACCGGACTGGCGACGCTGGCCTACCTCGGCGCCGGCAACACCCACCAACATGGCCGCTTCAAGGAGACCGTCAAGAAGGCGCTGCGCTACCTGATCAAGGTCCAGGCCTCCGACGGCTTGATCGGCGGCAGGCGCGGCCACTACATGTACAACCACGCGATCTGCGCGCTGGCGCTGGCCGAGGCCTACGGCATGACCAAGAGCCCGCTGATCAAGAGCGCCGCGCAGAAGGCGATCAACTGGTTGGTGCGAGCGCAGAACCCCGGCATGGGCTGGCGTTACCACGAGAAGGACGGCGATAACGACATCTCGGTCACCGGCTGGGCTGTGATGGCGCTCAAGAGCGCCAAGGTCGCGGAGCTGCAGGTCCCCGGTATCGAGCAGTCATTCAAGTCGGCCGAGACCTACGTCGAATCGATCACCGACGACACCTACTACATCACCGGCTATCGCACGCGACCGCCGCGCGGTTACCAGGGCCCGACCAGCTCGCGCTTTCTCGCCCCGGGGCTCGGCGTCAACACCGCCAACAGCCACGCGGCCAACCACACCCCCACCGCACTGGCCACCATGTGCCGCGTCTTCTTCGGTCGCTCCAAGAACGACCCCAGGCTGCGCGGCGGCGCCTCCGCGATGGCGCAGATGGTGCCCGTCTGGGACGCCGGCGGCGGCGGCAAGCTGAACCAGATCGATTTCTACTACTGGTACTACGCGACCCTCGCGATGTTCCAGATGGGCGGCGACTACTGGCGCCAGTGGAACAAGCACATGAAGGCCGCACTGGTCAACCACCAGCGACAGAGCGGTGACGAGGCCGGCAGCTGGGATCCGATCGGCGCCTGGGGCTTCGCCGGCGGCCGTGTCTACGCCACCGCGATCAATACCCTCTCACTGGAAATCTACTACCGTTACGCCCGCGTCTTCCGCGGATAATCAGCATCTTCGGCAGGCCGCGCCCACCAGGGGGAGGGCGAGGCTCTGCCGAGCCGCGGCGCGAAGCGCCGAGCCCAGCGCGCAATTACATCTTCGCCTTGACCCGCGCGATCTTGTCCTGCATCGCCTCGACCGCTTCCTTGTCGCCGATCTGCTTGTACACGTCGTGGCTCTTCTCGAGGTAGTACAGCGCGCGCACGTAGTTCCGCTGGTTGTAATGCAGGATCGCCAGGTTGTTGTAGCTGGTCGCCGTGCCCGGCAGATCCTCCAGCTCCTGGGTTATCTCCAGATCCATCTCGTAAAACTCGAGCGCCTTGTCGAAGTCGCCGCGGGCGTCATGGATCACGCCGATGTTGTTGTAGCAGGCCGACAATCCGCGCCGATCGCCCCGCGCCTGCTGAATCTCCGCGGCTTGCTGGAACAGCTTGAGCGCGGCGAGTTCGTCGCCGCGGGCCTTGTGAATCAACGCGATCTGGTTGTAGGTCGCGGCGAGGCCGCCGCGGTCTGCCGCTGCTTCCTGGATCTTCTGCGCCGCCTCGTAGCGAGCCCGCGCGGTTTCGTTATCGCCTCGCTCCTGCTCGATCAGGCCCTCGCTCCAGAGACAGGTGGCCACGCCCCGCTGATCATCCTGTGCTTCGAAGATCTCCCTGGCGGCCTTGAGCACGCGCGACGCCTCGGCGTCGTCGCCGCGGGCTGCCAGCAGCACGGCCATCTGCGCCCAGCTGGCCGCCTGCCCCAGCTCGTCGGACAGCCGTTTCTTGACCTCCGCGCTCTTGGCGTAATAGTCGAGCGCCTTCTGGCCGTCGCCCAGCGAACGGAAGATCAAGCCGATGGCGTGGTAGCAGGAAGCGAGCCCGGGCTGGTCCTTCAGCCGCTTGCTGATCTCGAGGCTCTTCGAGTAGTGATCGAGCGCCGCTTGAAAGTCGCCGCGTGACTGCTGGGCGCCACCGAGCCGGTTGAGGGCGCGGGCCAGAAACAGCTCGTCCTCGAACAACCGGCCCACCTCGCTCGCCTGCTGGAAACAGTCCAGCGCCTGGGGCAGCCGATCGGACTGCTGCTCCGCCTCGCCGAGCGCCAGCGCGACTTCCGCCAGGGTCATCGAGGGACCGAGCAGAAAGGCAGTCGACAAGGCTTTCTGCAAGCGCTCGCGGCGCGCCTCGGACCCGGCGGGCTCCAGCCTGGCCAGCCTCACCAGCAGCCGCGTCTCATCCAGGCCATCGCCGTAGGTCCCGACCTCATCGAGCAACCGCTGCAGCTGTCGCTGCGCAGCGGCAGGATCACCCGTCGCGACCAGATGGGTCGCCATCGCATCGCGGATCTGACGCACCAGCATGGCGTCGTTGGCCTGCACCGCTGTCTCGAGCGCCCGCTCGAACAAGGCCGCCGCCTCCGCGGCGTTCTCTCCGGCAGCCACGCAGCGAGCGAGCAGCAGCCGACAGGGCACCAGCAACTCCCGCGCCTCTGCCACCTGCAAGCGGTCGAACAGCTTGCGCACCAGGCCCTCGGCCTTGACCGCCTGCTCGCTGGCCAGCATGACCTCGGCCTGCGCCGTGACCAGCCGGAAGTCATCCTCGGGACGCGCGTCCTTCTGGCGCTTCTCGGCCTTCTTGAACTGCTTGAGGGCCAGCTTGTGTTCGCCTTGTTGTAACGCCACACGACCGAGCAGATAGGCCAGCCGGGCCTCGCCCACACCCGGGCTCTCCTGCAGCTGGGTCAACAGAATCCGCGCCCGATCGTGGTTGCCCGATCGATAGGTGGCGTCCGCCAGGTCGAGCACGGCCAGCGCCCCCGTTTCGAGCGCGCAGAGGCGGGTGGCCAGCGGGCCCAGTCCATCGCCCGCGTCCGGCGCCCGGCGACGCAGGTGGATCTCCTCCTGCACCAGCTGGCGCAGCAGGATCGGCCGCATCACCGGCCCGCCGTCGCGGACCAGCGCTTCGATCCAGGCGTACTCGCGCGCCTCGGCCTGGCGCGAGATCAGGAAGAACAGCAGCTCGGCGGACAGGTTGCGCCCCACCGACTCCCGCGACAGCTCGGCCATCGCCTGCGCATCCGGCGGCCGATCGTCGACCGACAGTTGGTCCGCGAGCAGGTAACCCAGCAGATGTGGATGCCCGAACGAATAGAACGCCTCGCTGAACAGTCCCTCGCCGCTGCTGTGACGAACGAGTACGCCGTCGCGGCACAATCCATCGATCAGCGCGGATTGCCCGCTGGAGAGCACCTCCTGGGTCAGCGCCTCTTCTCCGGCGTCGATCAGGTCGTCGATCGACACCGCCTCGGTGCGCTTTTCGAACATCGCCCGGACCAGCGCCTTGACGAATTCGGCTCGTGGCTTGCTGGTCGAGACTCGCTTGCGCCAGTAGCGCGACAGCAGCCGGTTGGCGGTCAGGGCCGGCGGAATTTCCCGGGCGCGGTAGCCCGCGAGGGTCAGCAAGAGCAGATCCGGATTACAGAGCATCCGCCGCACGGAACGCTTGAGCAGGTGCAGCGGCGTCCCGGTTCGAAACAGGTCCTGTTTGCTGGCCTGCGCGTGCAACGCGTTGCGTTCCTGCTGGTCCAGCGGCGCCAGCCGGTAGCAGTGCTCCCTGACCGACCCTTCCAGTCCATCGATCTCGACCGGTGCCAGCACGCTGTGCTCGGGTGAGCCGATCAGCGTCTGATACTCCGGCCGCATGGTGATCACCCAGCGCACGAACGGATACTCACGCTCCCAGTTGCCGGCCAGCGTGACGAACGACTCGAACAGCTCGGGCGAGGCGCTGCGGTCGAGATGGTCGACCAGCAGCACCAGCCGCTTCTGTGGCCCGAGAATCCCCTCGCCGAGCGCGAGCAGCTTGTCGATCGGCTGACCGAGTTGCCGGTCGATCGCGCGGCCCGCATCGGTGTCAGAGACCACACCCAGCAGGTCGAGTGGCAGGACCAGGTGGCCCTGCTGCGGCAACCTCTCGGCCATGCGATCGAGCAACGCCGACTTACCCTGGCCACACTCGCCGACGATCAGCAGCATCGGTCGGTCGCCATGGCTGAGGTGCCGCAAGACGCGATGCTCCGCCGCCTTGCGTGGCACATACCGCTCCGGCACGTAGCGCCCCGCCTCGCGCGCACGGCTGACGGCCTTCTCGGCAAGCCCATCCAGCAGTTGCTGAACATCCGACGCAAGGTCGATACTCGCCGGTTCGACCGGCCGGCCTTCGCTTATCCGACTCTGGAAGGCCGCCACCAGCTCCTGCGTCGCGATGCGATGACGTGTGCCTTGATAGTAGACGCGGCGCCCCGAGTGGCCTTGATAGAGAAAGATCTCGCGGCTGTCTCCATGCGGATTCTCCCGGTAGCATTCGTAACACTGCTGGAACACGGCGAACGGATGCAAGTCGAGCGGCCCCCGGTCCGGACGCTCGACATAGACCCGGTCCGCGATGACCCCTTCCGGGACCTCTCGCCCCAGCGGCGGGAAGGTCTCGCGGGCGCCCACCAGCTCCCGCATCTCCGCCGGCTGATCCCCCTCCGGGCTGGTCAGCTGCACCAGACGAAAGGAAAACAGCTCGACGGCCGGCTCCGCGATCTCGCGGAACATGCGCAGTGCGTAGCGCATCCCCTGCTCGAGGCTGGCCTCGTCGACATCCGCCAGATTGGCCGGCTGGCTCTTGTGAAACCGGGCCAGATTGGTGAGCTGACCGACCTCGCTCTCGACCGCCCGCATGTTGACGATCTCGCGAATGCGAATCGTTCGCTCGACTTCCAGCGTCTGGTAGAACAGCCGCAGTGCCTCGCCCAGCGCATCGTCCGGCAGTCCCGCAACCAGCCGACCGAGCGCGGCAACCCATCCCTCGAGACTTCCCTGGCCGAGATGCACGAGCTCCCGAGCGGCCTCGTCGGCACCCACCTCGTCTTCCAGGCGTGCGGCGAGCGCAAGGACCACCACGAACCGGAGCAGGTTGCTGTATGCGATGTGCAGGTGCTGCAGTTTTTGGACGGGGCTGCGCTCGTTCGAGATCCTCGAAAACGGAAACGCTACCGGTGCTGGCGCCTGCGCCAAGAACTGCTCTTCGTGGAAGCCGCTCTCGGAACGCCCGCGACGCCCGGCCATGAAGAGGGTCGGTTCGTCCTTGGGGTCCATCGCCCAGGATTATAACAGAAAGGGGAAAGTGGTTTGAATCAGCTCGGGAATCGGAGTCGCCGGCAGACCCAGCATCTGCCGCAACTGAATCGCGTTGGCGACGGCCTGACCGCGGAAGTGATTATTGGTGATCACGATCGTGCGTCCGGCGCGCGCGCGGATCTGTTCGATCCGACGGATCCACTTCTCGAGCTCCCAGGGTTGATAGAGATAATCGTACTTGCTGTCGCGGCCGGCCTGCCGGTCGAACCAGGTTTCGGACCGGCCATGCAGCCGCACGTAACCCAGCGGGCCGGTGACCAGCGCCGTCGGGTAGATCCCCTGCGCCGAAGCGGGCTGGTCGATGTTGCAGAAGTTGTAACCGAGCGACTCGATCAGCTGCACCGCATCCGGGGCCAGCCAGGATCGATGACGCACCTCCAGCACCAGCGCGAAGCCCTCGAGCGACCGCGCCAGTAGCTCGAGCCGCGTCCGCGCCTGCGGTGTATCTGTGAAGGACCAGGGGAACTGCACCAGCACCGCGGCCAGCCGGCCGGCCTGCTGGATCGGCGCCAACCCTTCACGATAGGCCTCGAAGAATTCGGGCGAAGATTCGTCCTGATGCGTGAACCCCTGCCACAGCTTGGCGGTGAAGCAGAATTCCGGCCTGTCCACAACTCGCGCGACCCACGAGGCGCAGCTCTTGGCTTCGGGAATCCGGTAGAAGGTGCTGTTGACCTCCATGCAATCCAGAAAGCCACTGAGGTAGGTCAGACCGTGGAACCCGGCGCCTGCCGGCTTCGGGTAGACGGTGCCTTTCCAGTCCTGATAGGACCAGCCCGCGGTCCCGACGTAGATCATCTTAGAGCGGAAAGCTACCGCGATATGACTCGACTGCGGGCCCGGTCTTCAAGACGTGGTCGTCTGACTCCCGCCACTCGAGCAACAGCCGTCCGCCCAGAAGATCGATCGTGACCTGCCGCCCCGTCAGTCCGCACAGGTGTGCCGCCACACAGACCGCCGCGGCGCCGGTCCCGCAGGCCTGGGTCTCCCCCGAACCCCGCTCCCAGGTGCGCTGGCGCAGGTGGTTGGCTGCGACCAGTTCGACGAACTCGACGTTGGTCCGATTCGGAAACCAGTCGTGGTGCTCGATCAGCGGACCGAGTTCGGTCACCGGCGCGCGCTCGACGCTGTCGACGAAGGTGATGCAGTGAGGATTGCCCATCGAGACGCAGCTGACCTGTAGTGTCTGGCCGCCGACTGACAACGCACGGTCGATAACGGGCTCGGTCCCCTCCGAGATCAACGGTATCTCGGCCGGCGCCAGGCGTGGCTTTCCCAGATCGACGGTCGCCGCCGTCACGCTGCCGTCCTCGATCGTCAGCGCAACCTCGAGCAAGCCCGAGTCGGTCTCGAGTTGCAGCACGTCGCCGGTCGCGATGCCCGCGTCATGCACGTAGCGCGCCACGCAACGCAGGCCATTGCCGCACATCTCGGCCCGGCTGCCATCGGCGTTGTACATGATCATCCGGGCGTGCCCGACCTCGGAGGGTGCGATCAGGATCAGGCCGTCGCCGCCGACACCGGTGTGGCGATCGCTGATCCGACGGGCCAGCGCCGGTGCATCCAGAACGGTCTCACGGAACAGGTCGATGAAGACATAGTCGTTTCCCAGCCCGTGCATCTTGACGAACGGCAACTCGGTCATCGGTTACTTGGCGTAGCCGATGCGCAGCTTGACCACCCGCGTCGCACCATTGGCGCGCTGCACCCTGAACGCGAGCGGCGTCTTCCGCTTGTGCAGCAGCATGCGGTACTTCTTCCAGAAGACCGCCATCGTGGTCGTCTTCTGGTTATCCAGACCCAGCAGCACATCCCCCCGGCGAATGCCATGACGGGAGAACGGTTTGCCCCGCTGGATCCCGCAGATCCAGATGCCCGCCTTGCAATGCAGCGCTTGCGTGCGCACCAGTTCCGGCGTTATCTCAATTGCGTAGAGCCCTAACCGCGCGATGTAGAGGATACGATCGTCGGCCAGCTTGCGCGAGCGGGGCGTGACCACCAGAGCGAGCGGCTTGCTCTCACGTATCACCCCCAGCTTGATCGGCCGCCGCGGGGCGCTCGCCAGTTGCACTCTGGCTGCCGGCAGCTGGTACTTGAAGCGCGCCGCGATCGGCTTGCCGTTGAAGCGGGTCAGCACATCCCCGCTCTTCAGGCCGGCCAGATCGGCGGGAGAGCGCGGCACGACATCGGCCACCCTGACGCCGGCGGGCTGCTTGGACTCGAGCGGATTGTAAGGCAAGATGAACACGCCGATCGTCGTGCGATGCACAACCTTGTTCTTCCGCAGCAGACGCACGACCTGCTTGACATGGTCGATCGGAACGGCGAAGCCAATGTTGTCCGCGCCGAGGATCTTGCGCGTGACCACGCCGACGACCTTGCCCGAGAGGTCGATCAGCGGGCCCCCCGAGTTGCCTGGGTTGATCGCGCTGTCGGTCTGGATCCAGGTATTGAACTGCCCGGTCACGACCCACGGACTGGACAGCGGCAGGCCATCCTGGTAGCGCCGCGCATTCGAGACGATTCCCAGCGAGATCGTCCGGTCGAGGCTCTTCGGACTGCCGAGGGCGATGACCAGTTCGCCTGGCTTTAGCAGGCCGGAGCGCCCGAATACGGCCGGCTTGATCTTGTCTGCCCCAGGCACGCCCCCGAGTTCGAGGCGCAGCAAGGCGATATCGGAGGCTGGATCGCTGCCGTACACCTTGGCCTCGACCTCCTCGCCGTTGTAGAGCCGACAGGTCACCTCCTTGACGCTGCCGACCACATGGTAATTAGTGATGGCAAATCCATCTGCAATGATGAACCCGCTGCCGTTTCCGCGCCGCGTGTAGGTGCGCCCCTTGACCCAGGTCTCGCGCTTGACGGTGATGTGAATCACCGCGGTAGAGAAGCGCTCGACGACCGTCGGAATCATCTGCCGGTACTGGCTGCGCAGCCGCCTGACGGCCTGCGGCCCCTCCACCAGCGCC
>CAZMLI010000182.1:8479-8959 GCA_964566865.1 uncultured Planctomycetota bacterium | reverse complement strand
GCATGATATCGGGTTGACTTGGGTCCGGCTACAGATACCCTGACCGCGGTGAAAGAACCGCAGCGACGATTTCCGCCCTTGCTCAATACGCCCTTCCGGTTGCTGGTGGTGATCGGGGGCCTGACGCTGTTCTTCGCGAGAGCGGCGGTCCATGCCAGGGATGTCGGCGCCATCGTCGGCGAGGAGTTTGCCGCGGGCGCCGCGCTCTTTGCGCGACTGTCGTGGCTCGATGGAAGTGCACTGGCGGCGCTGGCGCTGGCTGCCTGCCTGCTGCTCTGGCGCCATCTGGCCTGCCGAGTCTGGCGCTTGCCGGCGCTGCTGGTCGGCGGTGGGCTGATTGCGAGCTACTGGGCGCCGATCTGCTTTCTGTTCGCGGCGGTCGGAGCCTGGGTCCTCGACGTGGCCTACGAGCGTGCCGTCGCGGCGGACGATCCCGCGTTGCAGTCGCTGACGGCGCTGGGCCAGAGCCCGGAGGCTGGC
>CAZMLI010000182.1:0-8458 GCA_964566865.1 uncultured Planctomycetota bacterium | reverse complement strand
AGCTGTTGCTCGGGACGCTGTTGATCTCCGCCTTCAGCTCGGTGGCCATCTCGCTGATCGAGCTGCTGCTGTTCACCTCGAAGTACCGAGCCTTCTTCGATGCCGCGGACTATCGCCAGAGCATGATCTTTTTCAGCGCGGCCTCGGTGTTCTATGGCACGCAGGCCAGTCTGCACCTGCTGGTCTGGCTGCTGCTGACGGCGACGCTGGTCTGGCTCTGCGCTCGGCTGGATCGCTGGCTCGCCCTCGGGGTCCTGCTGCTGATGATGGCGGCCACCGCCGGCGGGCCGATCAGCTACAATACCTTCGAGATCTTCTCCGGTGAGATCGAGAAACTGCAGTTCGAGGTCTATACGGTCGGCGTGGGGGTCGCGATCGGCTACCTGTTCTTCGCCTTGTTGCTGAGCAACCTGCGGCTGCTGACCCGGCTCGAACCGCCGCGCGAGCTGACCGACTCGGTGTTCCAGCTGGTGCTGGCCTATTGCCTGGTGCCGGTGACGCCGCTGGTCCACCTGGGGCACCGGCTGTTCGGCCTGCGCGGGGTGGCGCTGCGTTGCCTGGCTGGCGCGGGACTGATCGGCACGGTGCTGCTGTTCGTCCAGGTGCTGTATCCCGATCTGCGCGACTACAGCAACCACGCCGAGAACATGTACGCGATCATCCTGATCTTCGTCGTCTTCCTGTTCAACGTGCAACTGCTCTCGTTGCTGCGCGGCCGTCTCGCGCCGGGTATCCGGCTGCAGCTGGGGCTGGTGCTGGTGGCTGTGAGCGTCAGCGCCTGGGCCATTCGAGAGGGGATTCAGACGCCCGAGGTGCGCATGGTTGCCAACCAGTATGCGCGGATCAACAACATCCATACGCGGGTGGTCTATAACCTGCTGCCGGAGAACGAGCTGGGCTTCAGCGACCCGGGCGGGTCGTTCGTCTTCTATGGTCCCAAGCATGCGACGTTGCCGGTGCTGGCGCGTCATGAGCAGAATCCGCGCAAGCGGCCGCTGATCTTTGTCTGGCTGGCCGACGCTGCGCGCGCGGACCGCCAGAGCGCGTATGGCTACGCCCGCGATACGACGCCCCATCTGGCCCGCTTCGCGCAGGATGCGACGATCTTTCGCAATCACTACAGCGCGGGCACGGCCACCACGGTCGGGCTGCGCCACCTGTTTAGCGGCAGTTACTCATCGCGCTTCATGCTGGAGATGAGCCAGGTCCGACCGTTCTTCGTCAAGGAGCTGCTGGACCTCGGCTATCGAGACTTCTATCTCAACGTCACCGGCTCCGATTACAACGGGATCTCGATCGAGGCCTTCGATCGGCACCTGGCCCCGGCGGACAGGGGAAAGGCGCGCTATCACAAGCTGGAGGCTTATCGCGAACAGAAGAAAGTGACCGAGGCGCTCGAGACCCTCGGTCGCCTGGTCGAGGGCGGCAAGCCGCTCGCGCCCTTTCTGATGTACCTACACTCCTACTCGACCCACATGCCCTGGAGGAACCACGACGACTCGCCCAGATGGGGCGAGACCCAGGGGCACCAGTACGACAACAGCATGCATCACACCGACCGGGCCTTCGGTCGCTTCATCAAGGGGCTGAAGCAGCTGGGGCTGTATCGAGACGCGATCATCCTGGTCACCGCCGACCACGGCACGGGTCTGGAGGATCATGGCTTCTATGGCGGGTTCCAGGCCTACGAGGAGCAGATCCGCATTCCGCTGCTGATCAAGATGCCCGGCTGCCGACCCGGCAGCGTGACGCAGCAGACCAGCTCGATCGACATCGCGCCCACGCTGATCAACAGCATCATCGGCGGGGTCAAGAACCGCTTCCACGGCATCAGCTTGATGCCCTTGATCGATGGCAGCGACCCGGTGATCGACCGGGATACGATCGTCTCGCTGGTCGCCTTCGAGGACGCCTACTCGCTGATCTACCAGCAGCGCTGGAAGCTGCACTATCACCGCGCACGAAACTACTGGCAGCTCTACGACCTGAAGGCCGATCCGGCCGAGCGCCGTTCGCTGACACGGCAGCACCCCGAGATGGTCAAGAAACTGACCGATCAACTGGCGCGTTTTCTCTGGCGCGGGCGGGGTTGGTACGGCAATCCGTACCACTACAAGTACTACCGTCCCTGGATCAAGGCCGGTCTGATTCCTGATCCCGAAGAGTAGCCCGTGCGCCTCTGGCGCCGCGCAGCCACTGGCGGAGTGACTTCTCGCCCAGCACCGGATGCAGCCGACGACCCAGCATCCAGCAGATCGACCAGACCAGCGTGAACAGGCCCAGGCTGGCCACTGCGAGCAGCGGGCCGCTCTCGATCATTCGGGGGCCGTAGTAAGCAGGCAACGCGATCGCGGCGCCGAGCGGCAGGGTCATCGAGAGGATCAGCGCATCGCGGCCCCAGGCATAAGCCAGCTGCCGCGCGTGCAGCAGGATCAAGCCGTAGAGCAGGGCGAACAACAGGATGAACGAGAGGCTGGTGCCGAGCGCCACGCCATGCATGCCCCAGCCGGCCTTGATCAGGGCGATGCTCAGGCCGATGTTGGCCGCCAGGCCCAGCAACATCAGGCCGGCGCCGGCGAACTGCCAGTGGTGAGCGATGATCACGCCGCGCAACAGGTAAGCCAGCGAGAGGTAGTAGCAGCCGACCAGGAGGATCTGGGCCGGAACGATGCCGGGGGCGTAGGGCGGCAGCAGTAGCGGGACCAGCAGCGGCAGGCCGAACGCCATGCCGGCGCAGATCCACGGCATCAGGAAGGTCGAGAAGAGCAGCGGCGTCGAGAGGTGTTGTGTCAGCTCGTTGGGCGACTCATCGGCACCCATCGACTGCATCAAGCGCGGCTCGATCACCTCGCGGGAGGCGCCAGGCAGTTGCATCGCGAAGGTGCTTGCGCCGATCGCGATGCCATAGAAGCCGAGCTGTTCGTTGTCCAGGAAATGACTGACGATCAGTCGGTCGGAGGTCCGGATCAAGACGTCCGCCAGGGTCAGGCAGAGAATCGGAAAGCCCTGGCGAACCAGCCCGAGGTAGAGGCTGGCGCTGAACCCGCCTTCGATCCCGAGCGGCCGCTGGCGCCGGAGGAAGAGCACAACGGCCAGGCTGGTCAGCAGCGTCGAGAGGAACAGTCCTTCGATCCCGAAGTGGTAGAGCAACGTTGCGCCGAGCAGGACCGCGACGGTCGCCTTGAGATAGTTGGCGCGCGTGATCAGGCCGAACTCCTGGTGCGCGCGCAGCAGGCCGATGTAGAAGATGCGGTAGGCGCTGAGCGGAACCAGCAGGCCCATCGTGATCAGACCCAGGCGCACTGGCCCGCTGAACTCTCCCAGCAGCGCGAACGCGATCACTGCCGCCCCGATTATCAGGTTGATCCCCAGGGTGCCTCTGTAGACCGTGGCCTCGATCGGTTTGATCCTGTCGGTCTCGCCGGAGGCCTGGAAAAACGGGATCTGATAGCGCATGGCAGAGCGCGCGCCGAGATGGGCACTGGCTGCATATTGCGGAATCAGGTTCAGCAGGTGCCACAGCCCATAGAGCGCGGGCGTCAGGAACAGCGGTTTGATCAGGGCGTTGATGATGCCGAGCAGCTGGCGGTACATCGTGCTCGAGGCGTACTTGAGGATGCTGCTCGGTAGTGACTGAGGCGCTTCGCTCATCGGTGGGTCCAGTCGGTCCAGCCCATCAACTTGCCGGGACGGGCCGGGACCTTCGCTGGAAAGCGCGTGCCGTACTGCTTGTTGATCAGATGTGAGAGCCAGACGTCATCGCCCTGGGCGGGGAAGTGGGCCTGCTCGTGCAGCCAGCGATAGGCGCGCAGCAGCGCCTTGTCCTGCCAGTTCCAGACGTCGTAACCGGCGCGATGCAGGATGGTCGCCTGAACCAGGGCTCCTTGAAGCGCGGTGTAAACGTAGTTCTCCCGGGGTGGCGGCCAGCGAAATTTTCCCCCGCGGCGCATGTCGTCTGGCAATACGCCGTCGATCGAGCGCCCCTGCTTCTTGCTGCCGACGGGATTGATTCCGACGGGACGTTGCGGATCGGCTTGCCAGCCGAGGTTGCGAAACTTGAAGCCGGCGTAGGCCTGACGATCGCCGAGCCAGCCCTTGAAGACGGCGGCGGTGCGGGCGAGTTCCTTGCGATCGGCCAGGTAAACCGCGATCGCCGCCCGGCTCGCGCCGGCGCCAGTGCCCCAGTTGTTGGGCCGCCGCTCATGGGTCGAGCGCAGGGTCCGACCTTGCAGGCGTAGTGAGAGCAGCTCTCCGAGCCATTGGCGGAACGGGCCGTCGACTGCTTTTGGCAGGCCCACCAGATCGGCGGCGATCACGTATGCCGCGACCTTCCAGCCCAGCGCGAGGGTGCGGCCCCCGGCCTGTGTGCCGATGACCGCCTTGCAGGCCGCGATGACCTCCTGTCGGTAGCGCTGGATGCCGGTCCTGGCGTAGACCAGCGCCTTGGCCGCGACGCGTACGTTCGTCCGTTCGGTCTGGTCGGCGACGTTCGGGCTGACGGCGGGTTGATCCGCTTCGCGCAGCAAGCGGATCCAGGCCGCGCCCTTCAGCGGCAGGGGCGTCAGCTCGGCCTTGCTGGTCCAGATGCCGGGACGCAGCGCCAGCGTCGGCTCGAGCGCCGCGGCCTGCGCGGGTTTTTTCGATGGCGCGTCGTCGCAGGCCAGCAGCAGTAGCGCAGCCAGGATCAGGCCGATCGGTCTCATCCGCGTTCGGGCGCCCAGCGACTGATCCGGTGTCCGCGCAACAGGTTGTAGATGGCCACCAGTGCGGCGGTGTTGACCATGCAGAAAAATAGCGGGAAGGAGAACAGTGGCAGACGAGCGAGTCGGCTGCGACCGAGCAGCAGGCCGATCAGTGCCGCGCCATAGAGCGCGGTCTGTGCCAGGGCGGTCAGTTGATAGACCGGACCCGCGTTCCAGAGCGCGAAGCTGACCGGCAACAGCAGCAGCAGCGGCAGCGCGACGACGCGTCGAAGCAGCTTGTGCGAGAACAGCGCAAAGGCATAGAATCCGTGGCGCAGGGGGTTGAGCAGCTCGCGCATGACCCAGACGCCGTACAATCCGCGGGTGATCACGCGGTACTTTCGGCGAAACTCTGCCGGGGCCGTGCTCGCGGGTGGCTCGAGCGCGATCGCCTCGGGATCGAAGACCAGCCGCAGACCCTGTGCGATCACGCGGGTCGAGGTGACGAAGTCGTCGGTCACCCCGCCCGGCACGTCGACGAAGGTGCTCCGGCGGATCGCGTAGATCGATCCGGTGGCGGAGATCACGTTGCCCGCGCGGCTCTCGGCGGACTTGAGCAGCCGATCGAGACTCCAGTAGCTGCGCTCTCCAGAGGCCGGTCCCTCGGCGTAGCGTAAGTCACCCGCGACGCCACCGATCGAGGGGTCGGCGAAATGACGCACCAGCTTGCGCAGCGCGTCGGGCTCGAAGATGCTGTTGGCGTCGGAGAAGACCAGGATCTCACCCGTCGCGGCGGCCACGCCCGCGTTCAGCGCGCCTGCCTTGCCGACGCGCGGCAGCGCCAGGCAGGTCACGCCGGTCGCCTCGGCGATGCGCTCTGTGCCGTCGTCGGAGCCATCCGAGACGACGATCAGCTGCAGCTTGTCGGGCGGGTAGTCGCAGTCACGCAGATTCTGGATCCGGTCGCCGATCGCCGCCGCCTCGTTGTGACAGGCGACGATCAGGCTGATCTCCGGCTCGATCGGGGCCGGCTGCCAGGGGCGAGGCCACAACGCCCCGCGCAGCAGTACGATCAGCGGGAACAGCAGGTAGGCGTGAAGGATCGACAGCACGGCTCCATAGAATAACAGCAGCAGCAGGGTCACGGACCCACGCCTTCGCTGAACAGTCGGGAGAGCGTGCGGGCGCTGCCGTGCAGCGAGAAGTCGCGCTCGATCGTCTCGCGCGCATTCTGGACCAGCCGGCTGCGCAGCGCCGGGTCGTGGTACAGGCGATCGAGCGTGATGGCCAGCTCGGCGGCGTCTCCCGGCGGAGTCAGCAGGCCGCTGTGCTCGTGCACCACCAGCTCGGGAATGCCGGAGAGGTCGCTGGCGACGACGGGC
Organism: uncultured Planctomycetota bacterium; assembly: GCA_964566865.1. Taxonomy (GTDB): domain Bacteria; phylum Planctomycetota; class JACQVV01; order JACQVV01; family CAZANL01; genus CAZMLI01. The sequence continues at coordinate 2,394 of CAZMLI010000182.1, read as the reverse complement.
ACGCCCACGGCCATCGCCTCCATCAGCGCCACCGGAATGCCTTCCCGTCGGCCATCGGCTGTCGGCACGCTGGGCGCCACGAGCACATCGCAATGGCACAGGTAGTCGAGCACTTCGCTCCGCGTGCAGGCGCCGTGAAATTCGACTGGCCCGCAGACCAGTTCGGCCAGCTCGGCGCGATCCGGCCCCTCTCCGATCAGGTGGCAGGCGACGGGCAGCCCGCGCTCGATCAGCTGGCGGCAGGCCTCGAGCAGCACCCGCTGTCCCTTGACCTCGTGCAGCGTGCCGATGCAGAGCAGGCGGAACAGCGCGCTGCGAGTGGCGGCCAGCCGCTGATGAACCCGTTGGGTATCGATCCCGCAGCGGACCACGTGAATTCGATCGGCGGCCGCCGGCGGGGCGTGGGTCAGGATCTTCTCGCGGTTGTAGTGGCTGACCGTCACGACGAAGCGGGCGCGCGCGACCTTCTCGCGCAGCATGTGCTGGTCGCGGTGCAGATCCGAGCCGTGGGCGGTGAAGCTATAGGGGATCCCGGTCAGGCCAGCGATCAGGTAGGCGATCGCCGCCGGATGGCTGGCGAAGTGCGCGTGGATGTGCTCGATCCGCTCGGCCTGGAAGATGCGCGCCAGGTAAACGCCCTTGGGGAAGTAGGCCAGCGCACCGAGCAAGTAGCGGCGGCTGCCGAAGTTTGCGCGCAGCAGGGTCAGCAGGCAGCCCAGGTAGGTCCGGGGGCTGTGCAGCAGGTAGTGCAGATGGGCTCGGGCGAAGCGCCAGGAGATCAGCGGCGTGTAGCGCACGCGCAAGGTGTCCGGTTCCGGGTGTCGCAACTGCGGGTGCATCCGCCGCAGCGGGAAGAGCTGGATCTCGTGACCCTGTTCGGCGACGGCCGTGAGCTCGTCGACGACGAAGGTCTCGGTCAGGACCGGGTATTTTGTGACCAGATAGGCCAGTCTCATTCCTGATCGGCAAACCGGAGGGCCAGCACGGAGACCGCGAGTCCGAGCAGCAGCAGCTTGTTGTCGACGCCGCTCTTGAGCAGGCCGTATGCCAGCACCGAGAGGAAGCTCAGCCGGTACGCGCCGATCAACGCGACCTGGTGACTCTGGCCACGCCTCTGGTGGATTCGTCGCGCCTTGCGGAAGTTGTTCAGCCCGATCCCCAGCAGCAGCAGGTAGGCCGCGAGGCCAGTGATGCCCGTGCCGACCAGCACCTCCAGGTAGGTATTGTGCGCATAGCGGAAGCGATCGCGGTCACGGCGGGCGTACTTTCGCGATTGGGGCGACTGGGCGTAGATCTGACGGAACGTGCCGGGGCCGTTGCCCAGCAGCGGACGTCGCTGGATCGCCTTGGCGCCCACCATCAGGTAGGAGAACCGCCGCTGCTTCGACCGGTCTCGAGTCGTCCCCATGCCGACCATTCGGTCCCAGTAGCTGTCGGGTACCAGCGGGAAAGAGACGGCCAGGAAGAGGATCGTCACGCCGATCAGCAGCATCAACTGAGAGAGACGGAACAGCGGCAGGAACTCGAGCAGCATGCCGGCGCAGAGCAGGATCAGGATCAGGAACCCGCCGCGCGAGAAGGTGGTGACCAGGGCCAGCAGGTTGATGCCGATCAAACCGACCGCGGCGAGACGCTTCTGCGGGGTGCGTTCGAAATACAGCCAGTAGCCGAGCAGCGGCAGGACCGCGAGGATGGTGAAGGCGAGGTTGACCGGTCCGCGCGCGCCGCCGGTGCCTCGCGTCCAGCCGCCGATGCTGGCCGTGAACAGTTGAAAGTCGAAGAAATAGCCCAGCACCGCCAGCAGCGCGCTGAGCGACACGCTCAGGATCAGCACCGCCGGCAGGGTCTGCTTCAAGCCGCGCGCGTTGACCAGCGTCAGCAGTAGTGCGATGAAGGCGCTGGCCAGGCCGAGGCGCAGCAGGTTGAGCATCGCGGTCGCGCGATAGGGCGAGAGCAGGGCGGCGAACAGGCTGACTGCGAAGAACAGCGCGAACGGTCCCCAGATGTTGGCGCGCAGCGTCTGCGGCAACTCCCGCCGCACCGTTCGCTGGAGCGCCAGTACCAGGATCAGCACCAGCGCGATCAGCCAGTGGATCTGCAGTTGCGGCATGGACGAGGAGATCTGGCGGAAGCCCCAGAACGGGATCAACGCGACGATCAGGTACAGGCCGGCGGCGGGGTAGTGGGCCAGCAGCATCACCGCCGCCAGAGCGCAGGCCGGCAGCAGCGCCAGTTTCTGCTCCGGCAGGGCCAGCAGCAACAGCGAGCCGCTGACCAGCGCGAGCCAGGCCAGACCCTCGAGCGAGAGCCAGCTGCGGTAAATCGCCTTGGCGCTGCTCATGAATAGTCCGGGCTAGTGGGGTGAGTCAGGAATACGTCGAATAATGCGAGGTG
>CAZMLI010000181.1:6301-8977 GCA_964566865.1 uncultured Planctomycetota bacterium | reverse complement strand
CTCTATCGTGTGACGGGCGATGCGGCTGTGGCCGAGCAGCTGTTCGAACAGGTGATGATCGAGGTGGTGCGTCAGGTGATGGTGGGCACTGCCGGTGAGAACCACAAGCTGGAGATCTTCGGTCTCGCCCGGCAGGCGCTGCGGACATGGCTCTCCGAGGTCCGGACCGTGGATCTCGAATATACTTTTCCGGCCGCCGACGAGTCTGAGGCGCAGGCCTATGCCGCCCTGCGCAGCCTGAGCCTCGAGCGTCGCGAGGCGGTGGTCCTCAAGCTGTTCCACAAGTTCAGCTACTCCGAGCTGGCCGCCCTGCTGGAGACGACGCCGACGCAGGCGCGTTACGAGGTGGAGGTCGGCCTGGCGCGCTTGTCAGAGGCGCTGCTCTGATGGCGCCGAACTGTCAGACCGTCGAGCAACATCAGGTCGAGATGTTGCTGCGCGAGCTGCCGAGCATCCAGCACAATCAACTGCAGCAGCATCTGCGGGACTGCACAGCTTGCCGGGAGCGCATTCGCGAAACCCAGCAGTTGCTCAGGGCGATGGCCGCCTTCAAACCGTTGCCGGCCTCGGCGGATCGACGGCAGGAAGTACTGCGACGGATCGGGCCTCAGACCACCGCGATGAGCTACCGCAACGAGATCGAGGCGCGCTCGGAATCCTCGCGGATGAAACGCCCGAGCCAGCGGCCGGTGATGCTGCTCGGGCTGCTACTCGCCGGAGGACTGTTCGTGGGGGTGGCCGACATTGGCGGGTTTCGCAGCAGCCTGCTCGGCGTGTCGCCGGTCGTGGATACCCGGCTGCGACCGGTGAGTCCAGACCGCAAGCCGAGCCAGCCGGAGGGCGTCGTGCAGAAGCGGCCTCGGCCTGGCCCGGCGACCGCTGGCAGCTCGTTCGAGAACGACCTCGACCGTCTCGCGGCGCGGCTGCGCAGCCGCCCGGTCGCGGCACAACTGGGGCCGATTGCGCTCGGGCCTGCCGGGCGTCGGCTGCTCGAGGCCGCGCGGTCGCGACTGGTCGCCGCGCTGGATGACGACCAACGACGGCTGGCCGCCACCGCGGTCCTCTCGCGTATGCCGGCCGGCACGGGCGCCCAGCGGCTGCGCCAGCTGGTGAGCCAGCTCGACGGTGCGCTGGACGTGCGGCTGCTGGCGCTCAGGGCGCTGGTTGCCTGGAACGACCGCGAAGCGGCGCGGTTGTCCCGCGCGTTGATGCTGGGTCAGGCAACACCGGGCAAGCTGGTCACCCTCGCGGGGCTGGTGCAGATCAAGCTTCAGCGCGATCCGGCCGGACTGAGCGCGTTGCTGTTCGCGCTCGACGATGTGGAGGCGGCCGACGGCCTGGCCCGGGCGATTGGCGTGGGTGGGTCGGCGCAGGTGATCGCCTACTTCGACATGAAGTTGCGCTCCGAGACGCAGGTCGAGCGTCGCCTGCTCGCGGCCCAGGTCTTGCTGGCCAACAACAAGCCCGTTGCCCGCACCTCGATCGATGGCATGCTCAACTCGGGTGAATCGGCACTGTTCCGCTACCAGTTGCTCGGGTTGGTGCTCGATCGACACGAGTACTGGCTGCCCACACTGCAGAGCCTGGCGCTGAATGACAGCAGCGCCCACATCCGTGGGCTGGCGCTGAAGGGGCTGGGAAACGCGGCGGACCGCCTGCCGGCGAAGCGCGAGGAACTGCGTGCCTTCATGCTGGAACGGCTTCGGGCCGCGCGATCGGCTGACGAGATCTACTGGCCCGCGCAACACCTGGCGGACATGCCGGATATCCAGCGCGAACTGGGCAACCTGTTGAAGGGCACGTCGAGCCAGCAGATCGCCATGCTGCGCAGTCTGAATCGGTTGAAGACCGATTTCTACTGGGCCGATGTGTCGCGGCTGGCCGGAACCGGCGCGGGCGATGTCCGGCTCGAGGCGATCCTGGCGCTCGGCCGTGCGGGACGGGCCAACAAGCGCCTGGTCGAGCTGTACCGGGACTCGGATCCGCGAGTCTCGACGATGGCCGCGCTCGGTTTGCACTTGCAGGGCACCAAGACTACGAATATCAAGGCTGCAGTCGCGCTGGCGCTCGCACGTAACGTGGCGGTCCGGGAGCTGAAGAGCTGGACCGTCGACGGGATGAAGGCTTACCTGCGTCGGACGTGGCGAATCAAGCTAGAGCTGGTCGGTGAACAGGCCCAGGCACGATTGACGGAGCGCTTGCCGGCGCCCCGGGGGATCTCCGAACCGATCGAATCGATCCTGAGCCGTTTCGCCGAACAACACGGTCTGCGTTACGAGCAGACCGACGGGCGGGTCAAGATCCACTGAGGAACAAGATGAACTGGAACTACGATCCGTTGCGCGCCTGTCACGAGCTGCTCGCCGAAGACCAGTCGGTGGCGGCGCGGATTTACGAAAGCGACAAGCCCAAGATGACGCTGCCGTTTCGGGCCAAGAGCCTGATATCGGTCTTCTATTACGGCGAACAACGGCTGAATTCGTTGGCGCGTCGCAACAAGGAGTGGGTCAGCAACCGGCGCAAGTTCAAGACCAAGGCAGCGCGCGAGATCTACGTCGCCGCGCGAAAAAAGGAGATCCTGCACTTTCTCCTGCAGCGCGTGGCGCAAGGCGCCTGAGCCTCGCCAATCAAAGGGAGGGCGAGCCTCCCGGCGAGCCGCGGCGCGAAGCGCCGGAA
>CAZMLI010000181.1:0-6201 GCA_964566865.1 uncultured Planctomycetota bacterium | reverse complement strand
GGCCAATCAAAGGGAGGGCGAGCCTCCCGGCGAGCCGCGGCGCGAAGCGCCGGAAAGGGTCTACTCGCGCGTTTGATCAGGGAGTCGAGGAACCTCGTTTGCGGCCTCGGCTCGGCGGGAGCCTCGCCCTCCCCTTGGGGAGGAGAGGCTGCTAGATCGTGAACAGGAACAGGCAGTTGCTGTTCCCGTTCTCTTCGGGAATCACCCGCAGGTTCCAGAGCTTGACCTCGGTGTTCTCCTCGAGCCAGGTGGCGATCGTTTCGCGCACATCCTCGGTCGCGCAGTTGCGCTCGTCGACCTGCAAGTGGCTGGCGTCGACGCCGGGCATGATCGGGGTCGGGATCGCTTCTTCATCGTCCGGATCGGCGTCCGAGAACTTCTTCAGGTTGCAGTAGATCTGGCTGATGTTGAAGAACTTGTTCGCGTAGCGATCCTCGATCTCCATCCAGCCGAACCCGCCGTCCATGATCGAGTCCTCTCGCTCACAGATCTCGTGCGCCATCCGCTCGACGATCGCCTGATAGTAGCGATTGACGATTTCGAGCGCGTTGGAATAGTCGTTTTCGTCTGTCATCTGGATATTATTACTATTATGGCACCGGTAGATTGCTGTTTCAACCATTCGCCGAAAGCATCGTGAACTCACTCGTCGTACTCAATGTCGTTGGCCTGACGCCGCAGTTGCTGGCGCAGGCGCCGAGGCTGTCCGCGCTCGCCGCCCTGGGCGGAGTGGCGACGCTCGAACCGGTCCTGCCGGCCGTGACCTGTTCGGTACAAGCCTCGATGCTCACCGGCAGCTTGCCGCGCGAGCATGGCATCGTGGGCAACGGCTGGTACTACCGGGACCTGGCGCAGGTCTGGCTCTGGCGCCAGAGCAATCACCTCGTCAGCGGGCCGATGGTCTGGGATCGCGCCCGGGAGCGGGATCCTTCGTTTCGCTGCGCCAAGATGTTCTGGTGGCACAATATGTATGCCAGCGCGGACTTTTCGGTCACACCGCGACCGGCATATCTGGCCGACGGGCGCAAGATCCCAGACATCTACAGCCACCCGGCGAGCCTGCGGGAGCTGTTCGACCGGGAGCTCGGCCGCTTTCCGCTGTTCAACTTCTGGGGGCCAACGGCCGACATCCGCTCCAGCCAGTGGATCGCCGATGCGTCGAGACTGGTTTTCGACCGACACCGTCCGGAGCTGCTGCTGGTTTATCTGCCGCATCTGGATTACAACCTGCAGCGGCTGGGGCCCGACGATCCGCAGATTGCTCAGGACGTGGCTGCGATCGACCGCGTTGCGGGGGATCTCGCCGCGCATTGCCGCGCCCAGGGCGCTGGCGTGATCGTGCTCTCCGAGTATGGTATCGAGGCGGTGCAGGAGCCGATTCACATCAACCGCATCTTGCGCGAGGCCGGCCTGCTGGCGGTGACCGAGACTGCCGGCGGCGAACTGCTGGATGCCGGGGCCAGCCGCGCCTTCGCGGTGGCCGACCATCAGCTCGCGCATGTGTATGTGCGAGATGCGCAGGACATCCCGCTGGTACGCGCGCAACTCGACGGCATCGAGCTCCACGACCGGCAGGCCCAGGCCGCGCTGGGGCTGGATCATGCCCGCTCTGGAGAGCTGGTGGCGCTGGCCGGGCCTGGGCAGTGGTTCACCTACTACTACTGGCTCGACGACCGGAGAGCGCCCGACTTCGCCCGAACCGTCGATATTCACAACAAACCGGGCTACGACCCCGTGGAGCTGTTCCTGGACCCCCGCCTCGCGTTCCCGCGGGCGGCGATAGCCTGGCGGCTGCTGAAAAAGATGGCTGGTTTCCGCTCCGTCTTCGACCTGATTTCGCTGGACGCGGGGCTGGTCAAGGGCTCTCATGGACGGTTGCCGAGCTCGCCGGAACAGGGCCCGTTGTTGATCTCGGACCGGCCGATCTCGTGCGAGACGATGCCGGTCACCGCGGTCGCCGACCTGTTGCTCGAACGGATATTCGAATCTATCGCTTGAGGTGGTTGTAGAGATGAATGAAATGGAAGAGATGCTGCTGAACCAGATGGTGGATCAGCGACTGATCACCAAGGATCGGTACGAGCAGATCAAGCTGACGGTGAGCCGGCGGGCGGAGGGTGGTGAGGAGGTCAATCCGTTTCAGTTGCTCGTGGACCAGAAGTTCGTCACAGCGGAACAGATCCGCCGGCTGGCCACCAGCGCCGAGAAGGTTGTCGCCACCTGTTACAAGTGTCTCAAGCGGAGCAGTCTGGAGAAGGACTCCTGGACCGGCACCTTCATCTGCAAGCACTGCATGGAGTCGGTCTCGATCCATCATGGCAGCGCGGGGTTCGGCGAGGAGTTGCTGCCCAACCCGCCGGCGCGGGTGGTCGACAAGATCGTCGAGAAACTGCTGCTCAAGGGAAAGCTGGCCAACGAGGCGCAGATCAAGGATGCCAAGATCACGCGTAAGAGCCGCATTCCGAGACCGACGTTGCTGCGAGTGATCTCCGAGATGGGCCTGGTCGATCAGCAGCGGCTGATTCAGCTCAAGGGCAAGGCCGAGGCGGTCTTTCGCAAGAAGATCCCCGAGACGCCGCGGCTCAAGCAAGACTTCGAGCTGGCCTGTTTCCTCTGCCGGCTACGGCTGGTTTCGCTGAAGGATCTGGGCGGGGCGCTGCAGCACCAGCTGAACCGCGCGATGAATGCCGGCTATGACTCCCTGCGGGATCTGTGTCATCAGAAGGGCTGGTTGACCGACTATCAGCTCAAGGAGTTCCTACCGCAGACCTTCGATCGTCAGTCGCGCAGACTGGAGATCTTGAACAAGGTGGGCGGCGACCTCAACTCTGCCGAAGATGGCATTGGCGAGCCGGACTGGGAGGACAGCATGCTCGAGCTGGCCGGCGAGATGGATGCGACCGCCGACCTGAACGTGATCAGTCTCGGCGATGCGCCCGCGCCCGACCCGGACGACACTCGTCCGGATCGGTACAAGGAGCGGGACAGTACGCTTCAGGCCTTCTACGACAAGGAACTGAAGGACATCAAGACGCAATCTGACCTGAAAGGGCGTCGGCACAAGTAGCGGATATTACTTCTTCTTGCGCTGCTGTTTCTGACGCTGTTTCTGGCGGACCGTTCGGGATCGTCCTCTCTGGGGTAAGTAGACCGCGACCTTGACCCAGCGAACACCCCATTTGCGCGCCTCTGCGTGGGTTCTCATGCGCAGATCGATGTGTACGATCCGCTGCTTACTCCAGCTCTGCCGCATCGCGCCGCCGGTGTCGTCCGCCTCGACATAACCGGCGCGGGGGATCCGCAAGATGCTCCCGTATGGCAGCACTCGCGGATCCACCGCAGCTCCACGGCCTCTAGCATCCCGACCGGTGGCCGTTTTTCCATTCGCGTACTTGCCGCAGCAGATGCGGCAGGGGCAATAGGCCGTCACCTTCGCCTTGACCGTCGCTGCCAGCAGGTACTCCTGAAATTCTCCTGTTCTCGCTTCCGTGAGCGGACCGTTCAATACCAGCAGCATCGCTCCCAGGCCTAACCAGATCGTCTTCATCGCGCTTGTCTCCGGACCCATACCTATACCGTACTTTCAAAGATGATACGGCTGGGTGGGACATCGGGCTGAGGGCCGCCTCGGTTATGGATCTAACGCCATAGTTTGGCCTCGTTCTTGGCCGAGAATCCCTAAGTCTCGTCGCCGGACGTGCTCCGTAAGTGCTGCTTTAGATGTGCCTTGTGTCGTTATGGCCGCTCCGCAGGAGCCCGGCGTGATTCTTGCTCGGGAATGAATAGATGATCGAGGTCATCAACCAGGATACTGGCGATTCGGGCAAATTGTCCGACAAGGAGACCCTGCGCGTTGCAATCATCAGCCTGAGCAAGCGGTTGGGCATAGTGATCCAGCAGGGGCTTTCACGCTTCCAGGTCGAATTTCAGACATACAACCGGGTTGACCAGGGCCTCAAGCTAATCCTGAGCGCGCCCCCGCATGTGGTCTTGATCGAGGACAACATGCAGTCCGCCTATGCCGGTGCTGCGGCGATCCACCAGCGACTGCCGCAGACGGGGGTGATCATGATCTCGCGCGTCATGACTCGCGAGAAGGTGATGCAGGCGGCCAAGGCCGGCGTGACGCGGGTCATCGTACGGCCGTTTGCGCTGACCACGCTGCTGGGTCAGATTCGCGACGCCTGCAACGTGGCCGGTAATGACGGCGGCCTGCTGGTGCCGACCGCGGAGGCGGTGATCGATCTGCTGCGAGATGTGCCGGACGGAAAGGAGGTGCTCGCCCAGCTCAGACGGATCGAATCCCTGCAGGCGGTGCCTCATGTCGTGCATCGGGTGATGGCGATCACCAGCGACGAGGGCAGTGGCGCCAACGAGCTGGAGCGGGTTGTCCAGGGCGATGCCAACATCGCCGCAATCGTGCTCAAGCGGGCCAATTCGAGTCATTATGCGGCGGTCAACAAGATCACCCGCGTGCGGGACGCGATCACCAGGATCGGTTTCGACAATGTGCGCGGCATCGTCATGGCCCTGTCCTTGATGAACCTGACCGGTCGGGAATCCAAGCAGGTCGGCTTCGATCGCGAGGAGTTCTGGAAGGCGAGCCTGGCCACCGCCGTGTTCGCCCGCGAGTTCGCTAGCCACTTCGGGGTGCCGAAGGTCGAAGAAGCGTTCATCATCGGGCTGCTGGCCGACTTCGGCTGCATGGTGCTGGACGAACACATGCCGCTGCGGCTGGAAAAATCAATCTGCCTGGCGCAGCAAGAGCTCTTGCCGCTCGGTCTTGCGGAGCAGCGCGTGATGGGCATCACCCATGCACAGGTCGGCGCGTTCATACTCAACCGCTGGCGGTTTCCCGGGAACCTGATCAACATCCTCGGCGGCCAGCAGGCGGACAAGAGCACCAGCGAGCTGACGATTCCGGACAGGATGTTGCGGACCGCCGTCTGGCTGGCGCGCTGGACCGTCACGGGGCTGGGCCTGGGCGACAAGGCCGAGGTGGTCCTGCACCAGGCGCCGAGGAGCCTGACCCGTGGCCTGAGCATCGCGGATCTGCTGACCAACGACTTTCTCTCGCGGGTGATCGACGAGGTCAACAAGATCCTCGAGTTCTTCGAGGTTCAGATCGACTGGCCGGGCCATGTCAGCCAGGATCAGCCCTCGATCTACATCTACCAGGAAGATCAGCCCCAGATCAGTCCGCTCGAACTGGTCGTACGCCGGCTCGGCGCGCAGCCCGTGCGGCTGGAAGAACTGCAGGAACTCGAGCAGCTCGAGTCCGGCGTGACGGCGATCGTTTCAATGGAGAGCCCCAAGGATCTCAAGCAGGCCGCCGAGGGCAAGAACTGGGGCGAGAAGGACTGGCTGTTCGTCCTGCCTCGCGGCGGCATCCCCGTCGACGACTCGGTCAAGCAGCGCGTTGGCCTGCCGACCGGCGTCTGCTCCTATGCCGAGTTCCCCCTCGTGCTCTCCGATCTGGTCAGCTCCCTGGCCAAGCTGGAGGCGCGTCACTCAAAGTAGGGCGAGCCGGAAGCGCCACGTTGGCGGCTTCATCGCTCGGGAGGCGGCTCCAGTGGTTGCCCGGATGCAGCCCGGCGGCTGGCTGCTCGCCTGAGTCGGGATCGCAGGTCTCGAATTCCTGGCCCGGATGGGGACCAGAACAGCGCGATGGATGGCAGATACAGGAAGCCCACGTAGGCCGCAAACGCGGCGGTCGAGGCGGCCAGGTCACGCGCGATGCCCGTTAGAGCCAGAGGTAACATTATCCGTACAGCGACCGACCCGTAGATCACGAACAGGGTGTTGAAGAAAAGCTAGAGCAGCGTAAAGACAAACCAGATTCGCGGATCCTTGCCCCGCTTCTTGGCCTGTAGGGGGACGACAAAAAGCTGGACGACAGAGCCCAGAGCCAGAGCGCCCGAGGTCATGAGCATGATGCCCCCAAACGTTCGCATTGCCCGTGCGCCAGACATGGTTCCCCTCCGCTAGCGGACCACCATTCCAATTCCACCCTGCAGCGACACCCTACCAAACCCACATACCCCCCGCCAACAGCCCTTTAGGGCCACCGGCGAATCGGATACACTTGACAAGCAATCGCGCCTTACTATATTGGGCCACCGCGGTCGATTAGCTCAGTTGGCTAGTGTATTAGGTCAGGCGAATCGTGACAGCCGTCATGCCATGCTAAGCTCATGGCAA
>CAZMLI010000180.1:6479-8978 GCA_964566865.1 uncultured Planctomycetota bacterium | reverse complement strand
ACCTTGCGCGACAATGCGATCGCCGCCGAGATACCGGTCGCGTACTGGAAGACGTAGTAGTTGTAGTAGAAGTGCGGGATGCGCAGACACTCCAGGTCCAGCTGCGGGTCGAGGGTGAACTGCGGCCCGTAGTAGCGCTCGAGAATCTGATGATACTCGCCGGTCATCACGTCCAGCGTCAGCGGTTCATTGGCCTCGCTCTTGGCATGAATCCGCTGCTCGAACTCGGCGAACATCGTCTGCCTGAACAGCGTCCCGCGCATGTCGTCGATGGCGCGATTGATGATGTAGGCGCGGAAGCGCGGATCGTCGTTGGTCGCCAGCAGGTGGGCGGTGACCAGCTCCTCGTTGAAGGTCGAGGCCACCTCGGCGACGAAGATGCTGTAGTCGGCATACTGCGGCGGCTGATGCGAATTCGCCCGGAAGGTGTGCATCGAGTGTCCGGCTTCATGGGCCAGCGTGTAGACGCTGTCGAGAGTGTCCGACCGGTAGTTCATCAGGATGAACGGCTCGCTGTCATAGCAGCCGGCGGAGTAGGCGCCGGATCGCTTGCCGCGATTTTCGTAGCGGTCGACCCAGCCGGAGAGCAGTCCGGCTTTCAGCGTCTCGGTGTATGCGCTGCCGAGCGGCTGAAGCGCAGCATCGATCAGCTCCACACCCGCCTCGTAGTCGTAGTCGCATTCGACCTCGGAGACGATCGGCACGAAGATGTCGTAAAAGTGAATCTCGTCCAGTCCGAGCGTGCGCCGCCGGAGCTCGTAGTAGCGATACAGCACATCCAGGTTCTCGTGTACCGCCCCGATCAGATTGTCGTAGACCGCGTCCGGTACGTTGTTCTCGAACAACGCCGCGCGCCGCGCGCTCTCGTAGCCCCGGACCCGCGAGTAGAACACGTCGCGCTTGATTCCCGCCGACAGCGTGGCGGTCAGCGTGTGCTTGTGATCCTCGAATCCCTGGTAGTAGGTCTCGAAAAACGACCGGCGCACGCCGCGGTCTCGCCGGCTCAGAAACGACAGGTAGCCCCCATGTGTCACCTCGACCTGCTCGCCGTTCTCGTCGGCGATCGAGCCGAACTTCAAGTCGGCGTTGTTCAGCTGGCCAAACGCGTCGTACGGCGCCTGCGCCAGCTCGGCGGTCATCGCCAGAATCCGCTCCTCGGGTTGCGTCAGCGTGTGCGGCTTGTAACGCAACACCTGCGCCAGCAAGAAGCGATAGGGCGCCAGCGCCTCCCCGCGCAGGTTGGCCTGCATCGTCGCGTCCGGGATCGCCATCAGCTCGGGACGCAAGAAACTGGTCGCCTCCTGCAGCTGCACCATCAAGGTCGTGACCCGGTCGGACAATCCCTTGTGATGGCTGTTGGCCGTGTCCTCGTCGCTCTTGCGCCCGGCGTAATTGCGCAGCTTGCCCAGCAGCCGATCAGCCTCGATGTCCAGCGCCAGGAAGCCGGCCAGGCTCTCGGCCGATTTTCCCAGCAGGCCCTGGTACGCGGCGAGCTCGGGTATCTTGCCCTCGAGTGCGCTGAAGTCGGCCTGCCAGGCGGTCTCGTCGGCGTACAGACTCGTCAGGTCCCAGCTGTCCGCCGGGCTCACATCGCTGCGGTCAGGCAACGTCGCTGTCGTGCTCATCGGTGTGTGGCTCCTGCTCTTACCAGACGCGGGTCCCGTTCTTCGTGCGGGTCAGCTTGACCGTTTCGATGACGGTTTCCTTGCCTGTCGTGATATCGACTTGTCGCGCCTCGATGCGCAGGGTCGAGTTGCTCTCCACCTCGACCAGCACGTAGTGATAGGCGGACTTGAATTTGGCCGTGTAGTTCTGCGGCTTACCGCTGTAGAGGCCCGCGCCCCCCGCTCCGGAAATGATCTCGATCAGCGTCCAGTTCTTGGTCACGCTCACCGGATGCGTGCGGTGATAGTAGTGGTCGTGGCCGGCGAGCACCAGGTCCACCTTGCCCCGTTCGAGAATCGGTGCGATCTTCTTGCGTCGCGCGCGCGCGCCTGCGATCCGGCTGCGCTTGGCGCTGTATAGCGGATGGTGAAAGAAGGCGAAGGTCCAGCCACTCCAGCGCTTCTGCTTCAGCTGCTGCGCCAGCCACTTGCGCTGCCCGCTGAGCGTGAAGTCCAGGCCGAACTGATTCGAGTCCAGGCAGATGAACCCACTGTCGCCGTGGACAAACGAGTAGAACCGCTCGTGCTTTTTCGGGTTGTTGTTCGGCAAGACCAGGTTGTCGAGATAGGGCTGGCCCTGACGGGTGCCGTAATCATGATTGCCCAGGCAGGGGTAGAACGGCACCGAGGCGATCAGCTCGCGGTACGGGCGAAAGAAGTGCGCGTCGTAGTCCTTGTCCGCCCCCTTACTATAGACCAGGTCCCCACCGTGGATCACCAGGTCCGGCTTGGCCGCGAGGATCGCCTTGCCGATCATCAGCTGCGCGCGACTGCCTCGACCACTGTCTCCCAGCAAGGCGAAACGAAAACCGGCCTTGCCGGCGGGCGCGGTGCG
>CAZMLI010000180.1:0-6379 GCA_964566865.1 uncultured Planctomycetota bacterium | reverse complement strand
AGGACGCAGTGGGCAGCAAGAACAGCACGCATCACTCGGCCCTCACATCTTGAAGTTGTCGCCCAGGTACACTTGACGCACCATCGGGTCGTTGACCAGATCCTCGGGGCTGCCGTGCTTGACCACCTTGCCGTCCTTGAGTACGTAGGAGCGGTTGGTGATCGCCAGCGTCTCGCGCACGTTGTGGTCCGTCAGCAGGATGCCCAGCTTGTGGTTGTCGCGCAGACTGGTGATGATGTCCTGGATCTCGCCGACGGCGATCGGGTCGATGCCGCTGAACGGCTCGTCGAGCATCATCACCTTGGGCCGCCGCGCCAGCGCGCGCGCGATTTCCAGCCGGCGCTTCTCGCCCCCCGATAACACCTGGGCCATCGAGTTGGTGACGTGCCCCAGCCCCAGCTCCTCGAGCAATGCATCCAGTCGCTTCATCCGCTCCGGCCGCTTGAGACCCGGAATCAACTCGAGGATCGCCAGGACGTTGTCCTTGACCGACAGGCGGTGGAAGATCGAGGGCTCCTGCGAGAGGTAACCCAGACCCAGCCGCGCCCGCTTGTACATCGGCATCCGGGTCACCTTCTGGCCCTCGAACAGGACCTCGCCCTGCTCGGGACGGACCATGCCGACCGCCATGCGAAAGCTGGTGGTCTTGCCCGCGCCGTTGGGCCCGAGCAGCCCGACGATCTCCGAGGGGCCGACGGTGACCGACACCTTGTCCACCACGCGGCGTTTAGCGTATGACTTGACCAGTTCGACCATTTCGAGAAGCTGCATAGTGACTCTGCGACTACTTGATGAAGGAAATGCGGAAGGGGGGCCAGAAGATGAAGAAGGCTCGACCGATGATCAGATCCCGGCGCACGCTCTGATATTCCGGCGCAATGCCCTTCCGCCGAGGCCCATCTTCGGTCAGCGGAGTATTCTGGGAAGGGCCGTAGAGAAACCTCGATTTGATGTCGGACTCGAGCACCTTCTGGATCGCGCCATACTCGTCGCGATAGAGAATATGCTTGGAGTCCCCCATGCGTCGTGACGTCCACTCACGATCGCCTCCGGGCGTGTATTCCCGGTTGATCACCCGACCGTCATTGAGCGTGATCCGCTCGATGGTCCAGGCCCGACTATCGCTCGAGTTGGGACTGTTGTCGCCCATCACGAAATAGTAACCCTCGGGGATGTCGAAGGTCTCCGGCGGTTTGGACGGGACGCGCGCGAGGATTCCGGTATTGGTGTAATAGACGTCGCGATCGAGCGCCAGCTCTTCGAGCAGGACCTCACCGCTGTCGAGGCCCACGGCAACCTCGGCGCGGTCGGTCTTGAAGCGCACCTCGGCCAGCTCGATCGCTGGATCGTCGAAGGTCTTGCGCTTGCCGTCGAGTTCGATGCCCACGCGCCCGTCGAGATGCCAGAACACCAGCTCGTGCGACTTGCCGGCCTGCAGCGCGAAGTCACCGACGAGGACCTTCTTCTGCCGTCCCTCCGGTCCGCTCAAATATTCGAGCTCGTCCGTCGCGCCCTCGCCCACCACCGGTACAAGCATCCGGTAGATCTGGTCGCCCGAGATGATCTCGAGCGTCACGCGCCGGGTCTTCGCGGAGGCGGTGATCTGGCAGGACAGCCGGACGTCGCCAACCAGGTAGCCGTTGACCGAGTCACCCTTCGTCTGAGGTGTGCTGTCGCCGGCGCGAAAGTACTTCAATACGTTGAAGTCCCGCGGCCCCACGCCGTCACCGAGTTCGTGACCGTCACGGATGTGGGGGCTGCCGCCGAAGCGAAACCAGCTCATCGCCTTGCCCGACGCAGTCATTCGAACCGACTGGGCGCTCTCGTCAAAAGTGG
Organism: uncultured Planctomycetota bacterium; assembly: GCA_964566865.1. Taxonomy (GTDB): domain Bacteria; phylum Planctomycetota; class JACQVV01; order JACQVV01; family CAZANL01; genus CAZMLI01. The sequence goes on along the minus strand of CAZMLI010000180.1, from coordinate 4,543 downwards.
TGGTCTTGAGATTGGGGTTCCAGGCGTAAAACCCCGCCAGCGACTCGACACGGTTGACCTTCAGCCAGAGCGAACGCTGGGCGCGCGCCGTCTTGCGCACGATCTTGCCATTGATGTAGATGTCGCCGTCGGCGATCGCGATCTGCTCCCCCCCCATCCCGACCAGGCGCTTGATGAAGTGCTTCTCCTGGTTGAGCGGATATAGAAAGACCACGACGTCCCAGCGCTTGATCGGCGTCACGTTGTAAATCCACCGATTGACGAACAGCCGATCGTTGTGGTTCTCGTTTCCGAGCAGCGTCGGCTCCATCGAGGAACTCGGAATGCGAAACGGCGTCAGCGCGAAGTGGCGAACGATCACGACCAGCACCACGGCGAAGACGAACGCCTCGAGGTTCTCCTTGATCAGCAGCCCGAAGGTCTCGGGTGGCGTGTGCGCCTTTTTCTTCTCGAGCCGACGTGTATTCCAGCGTTTGAGCCAGCCGTCGCTGCTCTGCTGAGGATCTGGTTTCACTTTCTTCATCTAGTCCTGATTATCACCCTTAACTTTCAGGACTGCCACAAGTTCCGAACGACTTAGCCAAGCTCCTGTGGGAGAAATACCGGATGTGGCTGGTGGGTATCGGAGTGGCGTCATACTCTTGAGAACAGGACCGCTGGGCTCGTGCGCACTGCAGATTGCGACTAATCGCTTGAGCCCATCACCTACACGACGTATAATTTGCCTAACTTGCGCCAACCTACCCCTACACCGGACCCCAGCATGAAACCGACTCGTTTGCCGCGCTGGATGCGTGGCCTGCGTACGCATGAGGTCGTGCTAAAAAACTGTCCCCAGTATGGACTACTCTGTCCCGACCGCAGCGAGATCTGGATCAAGCGCGGCATCCCGCGCCACGAACAGATCATCAGCCTGATCCACGAACTGCTGCACATTCACCATCGCGACCTCGACCGTTTCAATCTCGTACCCGAAGATCGAGAGCAGGAGATCGAGACCGAAGCGCGGGAGATCTACGAACGACTGAGTCCACGCGACCACGGTCTGCTCGAGTGTTTCCTACCGCAGAAACGGAAGAAGGGCGCGTGACTCCGCGCATGTAGCTCGTTACACTCTCTAGGGATGAGCAACTGGAGATAATGCGTGCCCGAAGGTCCACAGCCTGACTACCTGCGCGTCCTGCGCAAGCGCGCGGCGGGCGCGCACCAACTGATGCTGGCTCACCTGCAGCTGACCTATCGCTGCAACTTTCGCTGCGTCCACTGTTATTGCATTCATGACGCGCCCGGGCGCGAACTGAACACCACTCAATGGCACGCTGTGATCGACCAGCTGGCCGACCTCGGCTGCCTCGAGCTGGTCCTCACCGGCGGCGAGCCCTTCTTGCGTCCCGACCTGGAGTCGATTCTGCGCCACGCGCGGGCCCGGCGCTTCAATGTGATGCTGTTCACCAATGGCTATTTCATTGACGAGGCCTGGGCCGATCGCCTCGCGGCGCTCAACATCTGGTCCGTCGAGCTCAGCCTCTACGGGGCCAGCGAGCGGGTCAATCAGGCCGTGACGCAACGACCCAACAGCCTGGCGCGCGTGCAGCGCGCGGTCGACCTGCTGCTCGACCGCGGCATTCGGTTGACGCTCAAGGCGCCGCTGATGCGGCAGCTCGTGCACGAGGTGGATGCCTTGCTGGAGTTTGCTCGACGGCGCAAGATCCGCATCAGCTTCACTCCCGAAATGACCCCAAAAGACGACGGGGACCTGTCGCCGCTGGCCCATCAACTGTCACCGGCAGACCTCGAAGCATTTCTACTGCGACATACTCGGACCCAGATCCAGCCTGACGAACCGGACGCGCGTGCCTGCATGTCCGGCAATACCTTCGCGGTCATCTCGCCGTTCGGTGAGGTGCTGCCCTGCCTGCAGGTTCGCCGCTCGCTGGGTCAGGTGACCGAACAGCCGCTGGCTGAGATCTGGAACGGCGCAAACGAACTGCTCGAGCGCCTGCGCGGCCTGCGCCGGGCAGACTTCGAGCTGCCGGCGGGCACCTCCCGCCTGACCCAGCTCTGCGCCGGACTCAACCTGACCGAATCGGGCCGGATCGAACATCTCAGCGCCTCCAGCAACTCCTTTCGCATCGGCCAGGTCATGCAGGCCGCGCATGACCGCAAACGAGGATGCGGATGAACGCTGCCGACTACCAGCCGCTGGCGGAGCTGATGTTGACCAAGACAAACCAGCACCAGTACGTGCGCGCGGTGCTGGAGCTGACCTACCGCTGCAACTTCAAGTGCCCCCATTGCTTCGTTCATACGGCCCACTCCAACCACGGTTCCCGCGATCAGGAGCTGACGACCGACGAGTGGCGCGATGTGATCGACCAGCTGGCGGATGACGGCTGCCTGGTGATCACCTTCACCGGTGGAGAGATCTTCTGCCGCAACGATTTCCGTGAGATCGCGACCCACGCGCGCAAGCGGCGCTTCGTCATCCGGATCTTCACCAACGCCTCCTACATCGACGACAAGCGGGCGGATCTGCTGGCCGAGATCCAGCCGATCCAGGTCGAGGTCACGCTCTACGGCGCCACCCCCGAAACCTACCGGGCGGTGGCCGGGCACGAGATCTACCTCGAGAAATCATGCGCCGGCGTCGACCGCCTGCTCGATCGCGGGATACGAGTGGTGCTCAAGGCCCCGCTGATGCAGCAAAACGTGGCCGACATGGATCGATTCGCCGAGCTGACGCAGGCGCGCTGGGGCAAGCGAATCCGGATCTCCCTGCAGATGCTGCCGCGGGACGACCGCGACACCACACCCGTCGGCCACGGTCTGAATGCCGAGCAACTCTCGCGCTACTTCGAAAGCCATAACGGACCGGCCCCGACGATCAACCGCGTCAATCTCGACGCGCCGCCCTGCAATGTGGCCAAGGACTATCTCGTCGTCTCGCCGTTTGGCGACATCTTCCCCTGCGTCAGCGTCAAGCGCAGCGTGGGCAACGTGCGCGAGCGGCCGATTCGCGAGATCTGGCACGACTCGCCATTCCTCGATCACCTGCGCAACCTGACGTTGCGCGACTACGAGCCTTACTACACCAAGGAACAATTCGCCCAGACCGTCATCTGTCCGGGCACCGTATTTCGCGACACCGGAAACCCTGTTGGCGCCTCTAGCTGGCATCAATTGACCCACTCGCTGCGCAACTCGGCGAGCCACCTCTCCGACGGATGTGGCGGCTGTTAGCAAGCAAGGGAGACATGACCGATGACCCAACCCGACAAGTCTGAACCCGCCAAGGCGCGCAAGCCTTACGAGCCTCCGTCGATCAAGTTCGAGAAGCGCATCGAGGCGTTTGCCACCGCCTGCACCTGCGACGAGAGCAACAAGAGCGGCTCCGGAGTGACGGCCTTCAACGCGACCGATCCGGATGGCACCTGCGGGGCCTCCAACTTCAGCTGAGATGAACGCGGCCGACTACACCCCGCTGACAGCCGAGGAGCTGGCTCCGCTGAATCAGCTGTTCCGCAGCTGCAAGCAGTCCAACCACTACCTGCGGGCGGTGCTCGAGCTGACCTACCGCTGCAACTTCAAGTGCCCCCACTGCTATGTGCACACCGATCTCTCCAACCATGGAGATCGTGAGCGGGAGTTGAGCACCGCGGAGTGGATCGCAGTCATCGACCAGCTCGCCGACGATGGTTGCCTGGTCCTGACCTTCACCGGCGGCGAGGTGCTTTGCCGACGCGACTTCTTCACGCTCGCGGCCCACGCCCGCGATCGCCGCTTCGCAGTGCGCATCTTCACCAACGCGTCCTACATCGACGACTCGATCGCCGACAAGCTGGCAGCGCTGAATCCGCTGCGCGTCGAGGTCAGCCTGTACGGTGGCGGCGGTGCCGGAGGTTATCGCGCGATCGCCGGGCACGAGATCTACTTCGAGAAGACCTGTGCCGGCATCGATCGACTGGTGGACCGTGGCGTGCCGATCCAGCTCAAGGCGCCGCTGATGCGCGAGAACTTCGACGAGATGGACCAGATGGCTGCGCTGACGCGCGATCGCTGGGGTGCGAAGATCAGCTTCTCGCCCCACATGGTCCACGCCGACGATCGCAACGCCCGCCCGCTCGAGAGTCAGTTGACGCCCGAGCAGTTCGAGCAGTACATCCGCTCCGACTATTGCCCGCCGATTCGACCGCAAGAGCACGACGAGAGCAAGCCGCCCTGCACACTGGCGCGCGACTACCTGGTCATCTCTCCCTTCGGCGACATCTTTCCCTGCGTCAACATCAAGCGCAGCGTGGGCAACGTGCGCGAGCAGACGATTCGCGAGATCTGGCACACCGCACCGTTCCTCTCCCATCTACGCAAGCTGACGATCGGCGACTTCAAGCCCTACTACACGGACGAAGAGTTTCCGACGGTCGCGCTCTGCCCCGGCGCAGTCTATCGCGAGACCGGCAGCCCCGTCGGTTCACTCGCCTTCAGCAAGATGGCCGCGGGCGTCTGCGCCAAGAGCGGCGGTCGCTTCTCCTGCGGCTGTCACTAG
>CAZMLI010000179.1:0-9080 GCA_964566865.1 uncultured Planctomycetota bacterium | reverse complement strand
CTCGCCCGAACAGGTCGTCCTGGTCGGCGCGCGCGACATCGACCCGCGGGAGAAGCAGCGCGTGCGCGAGTCCGGCATTCGTTACTTCACCATGCCGGACATCGACAGGCTGGGCATGGCGGAGGTGACCGAACAGGCATTGGAGTTCGTCACCGCCGGCACCGGCGGCTTCTACCTCTCCTTCGATCTGGATGGGATGGACCCCGAAATCGCCCCCGGCGTCGGCACGCCGGTGCGCGGCGGGATGTCCTACCGCGAGACCCACCTGTTCATGGAGATGGTCGCCGCCTCGGAGAAGATGCTCGCGATGGACGTGGTCGAGCTCAACCCGGTGCGCGATATCCAGAACCAGACCGCCGACGTCGCGGTCCACATGATCACCAGCGCGCTGGGTCAGCGAATCGTCTAGCTGCACTGCCACCATGCAAACCCGCGAGGAACCCCACTCGGAGCAGGCGGTAGACAAGCGAGATCTGCCGCTGTTCGTGCTGGGGGTCGGCGGGGCCTGGTTGCTGGCTGGAATTGTCCTGCTCGATGCGCTAGCTGCCGCCAGGTTCGTCGCCGCGATCTATTTGCTGCCCATTCTGCTCGCGGCATTCTTGCTGAAGCGTAAGCCTCTCCGAGTGGCCTGCACCTTGGCCCCACTGGTTATCTTATGGGTGGGCCACCTGCTCTGGGGGGAACCCTGGTACCTGCTGTCTGCAATCGTACTGACCCCGATCGCGTTGTTGAGCCTCTCTGCTTTGCCCGGTCGGATCCGGCGCATCGCAATCTATTCTGCCTTGCTGTTCATGGTCATCTTGATGCTCGTACCCCGGTACCTGTTGCTGGATCACGCCGGTGTGGTGGCATTCCAGGCTTGCCGTGAGCTAGCGTTCAGCCCAGACGGGAGTGAACTGGCGGTGGCCACCTACACCGGAATCCAGCTCTGGGACTATCGAACGGGGCGGCAACGTTTGAATCTGGGTACTGAGCTCAGGTTGCATCTCGCCTGGGGCATGGACGCCAAGCTGCTCTCCGCTGGCGGCAAGATCCAGTTGTGGGATACGCGAACGGGGCAGCTGATCCGGGGCATGGGCCATGAGCGGAACTGGTGGGCCCCGGTTGCATTCAGTCGCGACGGAACCCTGATGGCCTATGGAGAGGATAAGCAGGCCGTACTGGTCAATACCCACAATGGTCAGGTTGTCTGGACCGTTCCCAGTGATGGTCCTGGCGCGCTGGCCTTCAGTCCCGACGGACGCATGTTGGCCGTGAGCGCCGATTCGAACCTCGTCATTCTGGAAGTGAACAGCAAACGCGTAGTCCGTCAGGTGTCCATTACCGCTTACGACTTGCAGTTCAGACCGGATGGCCGCCTGGGGGTCGCGACGCATACAGGCGTTTATCTCTACGGGATGGACTCAGGCCAGCGACAACTCACCCACGATGAAACTTACAGTCTGGCCTTCAGCCCGGACGGGCAGTGCGTCGCGACCGGAGAGCAGGAGCGGGTCGTGCTCCGGTCTGCAAAAACAGGTCGTTGGCTGCGAAGCCTCCCTCTTCCACCTCATGCGAGTGATCTCGGTCTCGGTTCGCTTCAATTCAGCCCGAACGGGAAGTGGCTCGCAGCAACCAGTACGCGCGGCGTACTGCTCTGGCGCCTGATCAAGCTCTTCTGATCGCTAGTATTCAATCTGCAGCCGCAGCATCAGCGAGTCCTCGCTGCCGGTGCCGTCGACCGGGCTGCGGAAGATCGCGTGCTGGTAGTTCAGGCTCAGGCGAACCATGCTGTTGGGGTACCAGTTGAGGCCGGCCATCAGCTGGGTCGCGCCGAGGCTGCCCGTGACGAAACGCCGCGAGCCGGCTTCGGTCTGGATCTGTCCGACGCGGGCCACGAGCTCCCATGCGCCGAGGCCATCTTTACCGTCGTGCGGATCGAACGCATGCTTGGGGCGCACGCGGCCGAAACCCATGCGCTCGCCGGTGAGGAAGTAAGCCCCGGTCACGTACCAGCCGGTGTGGGTCACGTTCTCGCGCAGGCCGGCGCGGCGCACGTCCTCTTTCAGTTGCATCAGCTCGCCGCGCAGGCCGAACGGCCCGACGTTCCAGGCGCCCTGGATGTTCCAGCGAACCCGCTCGCCTTGGCGGATGGTGTCCGGGCGGTAGGTGTAGATCCGCGTGCCGACGGCGGTGCGTGGTCCGGCCGCCAGACCACCCGCGCGAACCGGTCCCTGGTCGCCGTAGCTCACCGCGGCGCCGAGGCGCAGGCCGCGCAACCAGAAGTTGCGCGTATTGGCCCAGGGCACCAAGACCAGGCGTGAGATCACGTCCTTGCCATCGTTCTCGTCGAGCCGGTTGCCGCCGGCGCCGTTCTGGATCGCCAGGTAATAACGCAGTCGCCGGTCGAACAGCCGCCCGTAGAGCATCGCGCCGACGTCATACAGCAACGGGATGAAGTTCGAGACCATCGAGCGTTCGACCAGCTTGATGTACTTGTTGTCGGTCAGCACTTCCTGGCTGAACGGCCGGTAGAACTGGCCGAACATCAACTTGGCCTGGTCCCAGAAGCGGACGTCGATCCAGGCATCCTCGAGCGTCGCCTTGCCGCGGCTGAAGTCGACCAGCACCATCCAGTGGTAGTAGCGGAACATGTGTCCGTTGGTGCGGATGAACGCCCGGCGGACGCGAAAGGTATCGGTCAGCGGGTCGTCGTCGTCGAGGCTGAACAGTCCACCGGTCTGCAGGTGCCCGCCGACCTGAAAGTGAAACTGGTTGTCGGGGCTGCGCAGGTGGAAGCCGCTGCGGAACTTCAGGTCCAGAGTGAGCCGCTTGCTCTGCTCCGCCTGGACCTTGCGTTCGATGCGAGCCTGCTGCAACTCCCGCTTGATCTGCTCGATCTGCGTCTGCAGCTTGCGCTGATTCGACTCGAGCTGCTCGATGCGTCCGAGCGGATCTTGCTGCGCGCTGGCCGGAGCGGTCAGCGCGAGGTAAGCAGCGAAGAACAAAGCAGTGCGTCGCATCGGAAGAACAATAGATCCTGGATGGGGTTGCGTCAATTCCGTTGATCCATTTACCATGGGCGCATGTCGCAGGTCGAGATCTGGTCATGGCTGTTGGGTCTGCTGCTCGGCGGGTGTCTGCTGCGGCAGTGGATCATGCGCAAGGAGCGCCGTCGCGCGCTGATCCGGCAGCGCAGCTTCCCGCCAGCCTACGAGACGATCCTGCAAGCCAGGGTGGCCTTCTATCGCGCCCTGCCGGAGCCGGAGCGTGTTCGTTTTCGCGAGTCACTGCTGATCTTCCTCGACGAGACCCGCATCACCGGGATCCAGACCGAGGTCGACGACACCTGCCGCCTGCTGGCAGCCGCCAGCGCGATCATTCCGATCTTTGGTTTTCCGGGCTGGCAATGGGACGCGATCGGCGAGATCCTGATCTACCCGACCGCCTTCGACGACCAGTTCAAGATGGGGCGCAACGCCGATGGGGCCGCGATCGGCATGGTGGGCAACGGCGCGCTGGATCGGGTGATGATCCTCTCCAAGCCGGACCTGATTCACGGCTTCGACAAGGCGACCGACAAGCGCAATGTCGGCATTCATGAATTTGCTCATCTGGTGGACAAGGCGGACGGGGTGATCGACGGCCTGCCCGCGCTCGGACTCGGGCGAGCCGGGATCGAGCCCTGGCTGGCGCTGATGCGCGAGGAGATGGAAAAAATTCGCTCGGGCCGGTCCGACATAGACACCTACGCGCTGACCAACGAGGCGGAGTTCTTCGCCGTCACCAGCGAATACTTCTTCGAGGCGCCCGGGGTAATGCAGCGCAAGCACCCGCGGTTGTACGAGATGCTGGCGAAGATCTTCAGGCAGGACATGCGCTCGCGGCTAGCAGGGCTGGTGCGTTCGGTATTTCGCCCGCACGGCCGGCGTGTCGGGCGAAACGCCCCGTGCCCCTGCGATAGCGGGTGTAAGTACAAGAAGTGTTGCTTGCCGAGTTGACCTGGGCGCCGGACGGAGCGAAGATGCAGACCTGATGAAGTTCGTGACCGTCGCCCGAGCCAGCGACCTGGCTCCCGGAGAGCGGCAACTGGTGGAGATCTCCGGCAAGCAGCTCGCGCTGTACAACATCGACGGCCAGTTTCACGCGATCGACAATGACTGCCCGCATGCCTACGGACCGCTGGTCGAAGGCGAGCTGGTCGGCCCGCGCGTCACCTGCCCGCTTCACGGCTGGGTCTTCGATGTGACCAGCGGCGCCTGTCCGTCCGTGCCGGGTGTCAGGATCGACACCCACCCCGTACGAGTCGAAGCTGGGGAGGTGCAGGTTGCCCTTGACTGAAGCACGCTTGCGAGCCATCATCCGCAGTTTCTACGACGCCGTGTTCGACGACATCATGATCGGCTTCTTCTTCAAGAAAGCGGACAAGGAACGACTGATCCGCCTGGAATATGAGTTGATCTCGCCCGTGCTGGGCGTGGCGCAGCCCGAATATACTGGCCAGCCGCTGGACGAGGTGCATGCCCGCCACCGGATCTTTGGCGGCCAGTTCGAACGCCGGATGCAACTGCTGCGAGAGGCGTTCGAGACCCACGATCTGTCGCCCGAGCTGCGTGACGCCTGGCTGGCGCATGCGGAGAGCTTGCGTTCGCAGATCACCACCGATGCGGGTTCGGAGTGTGACGCCTGATGGCTGCCAATCGCCTGGCCAACTCGCTGAGTCCGTATCTGCTGCAGCATGCCGACAACCCCGTCGACTGGTATCCCTGGGGTGACGAGGCGCTGCAGCGAGCACGCGACGAGCAGCGCCCGATCTTCCTCTCGATCGGCTACAGCGCCTGTCATTGGTGCCACGTGATGGCTCACGAGTCGTTCGAGAACGAGGTCGTGGCCCAGATGATGAATGAACATTTCATCAACATCAAGCTCGACCGGGAAGAGCGGCCCGATCTGGACGAGATCTACATGGCCGCGACCCAGGCGATGTCAGGCCATGGCGGTTGGCCGATGTCGGTCTTCCTGACCCCGGAGCTCGAGCCGTTCTTTGCCGGGACCTACTATCCACCCGACGCGCGTTATGGGCGGCCCGGCTTCCTGCAAATCCTGCAGCAACTCGCACATGCCTGGAAGGCTCAGCGCGAGGACGTGGTCAAGCAGGCTGGACAGCTCGCCAACGTCTTGCGCACCATGGACCGCGCCGCCGCGGGCGGGGGGGTGGTCGACCGGGGCCCGATCGAGGGGCTGGTCCAGAGTCTGACCGCCAATTTCGACGCGCGGCACGGCGGATTTGCTGGCCCGCCCAAGTTCCCCGATCATCAGGGCATGGCGGTCATGCTGGGCGAGCACGCGCAAGAAGCCAACCTGCCACTGCTCGAACAGGTGCGGCTGACGCTCGAGCAGATGGCGCTCGGGGGGATCTACGACCAGCTCGGGGGCGGGTTTTCGCGTTACAGCGTGGATGCCGAGTGGCTCGTGCCACACTTCGAGAAGATGCTCTACGACAACGCCTGCCTGGCCCGGATCTACTTGACGGCCTGGCAGTTGACCGGCGACTCGCTCTTTCGCGAGACGGTCGAGGGCACGCTGGATTATGTGCTGCGCGAGATGACCGACCCTGACGGTGGCTTCTACAGCGCACAGGACGCCGACTCCGAGGGCGTCGAGGGCAAGTTCTTCGTCTGGGGTCCCACCGAGATCCGCGCCACCCTCGGCGATGCGGCCGAGAGCTTCATGCGGGTCTACGATGTCAGCGAGGGCGGCAACTTCGAGGATCAGAACATCCTCAATCTGGCTTGTCGCCTGGATGATTGGGAGACCGAGCAACCAGGCATCCGCGAACAACTGGCCGACTCGCGGGCCAAGCTCAAGACGATTCGTGACGCGCGCATCTGGCCCGGACTGGACGACAAGGTGCTGGTCGAATGGAACGGACTGATGATCGGGGCCCTCGCGCATTGCGGGGTGGTGCTGGCGCAGCCGCGTTACCTCGAAGCGGCGGCCGGTGCCGCGAACTTCATTCGCCAGACGATGTGGCACGAGGATCGCCTGCACCGCGTCTATCGCGGCGGCGCGCATCATACCCGCGCGTTTCAGGCCGACTACGCGGCCTATGCCGACGGCCTGCTCGAGCTGTTCTGCGCCACGCTCGACCTCGGTTGGCTGACAGAGGCTCGTCGGACGCTAGAACGAATGATCGCCCTCTTCAGCGACAGCCAGACGGGCGCCTTCTTCTTCGCCGAAGACGATCCGGATCTGCTCGTGCGCACGCGCCATGCGCAAGACAATCCGTACCCCAGCGGCAATACCATGGCCGTGCGCGCGCTCCAGCGCATGTCCCGCTTGACCGGCGAGAGCCGCTGGCAAGCGCTGGCCGACGGTGTGATCTCCGGCCTGGGCGATTCGATGGCGCAGGTACCACGCGCGCACGCCGGCTTGATCGGCGCACTGCAGACACAGCACGCACAACAGCGCGAGCTCGTGATCTGCGGTCCGTCGGATCAGACGGCGCCGCTCGCCAAGGTGGCCCGCGAATATTACTATCCGGGACTGATCGTGCTGGTCGCCGATCCCACGGCCGCGGAACATGACGCGCTGGTCGAGGCCGTGCCGCTGCTGGCCGGACGGACGCCCGCGGTCGCATCGGCCTACTACTGCCAGGAGCAGGTCTGCGCGCTTCCAATCACCGAACCCGAGGCATTGCGAGCAGCCCTCTAGGAGTAGATCAACAAAGGGAGGGCGAGGCTCCCGCCGAGCCGAGGCTGCGATAGGCCTTGTGCAGCGGCTCGGCGGAAGCCTCGCCCTCCCTCTGCTGATCTACCGCTGTTCGCGGTCGCGTTCGGCCTGCTGGAACTGCTCGCGCTTGGCCCGGCTCTTGGCCTGCCAGGCCTTGCCGATCACGGGCACCGCGCCCTTGAACTTGTCGAAATCGATCCAGAGCGCATTGGCGATGTGCCAGCACTCGGCCAGGCCCCAGGCGGCGATGAAGATCAGCACCACGAAGAGGATCTGCAGCGGGTGTACGCCGCCGGAGGGATCATAGAGCGGCTTGAAGGTGGTGCCTTCCTTGGCCCGCTCGGCCAGCATGATCAGCTGGTACTTGGTGCTCGCCAGGTTGGCGCCGATGACACAGCCAATGCCGTAGGTCAGCGAGATGAAGAACTTGATCACCATCTTGCGATCGCGGGACTTGCGCGCCATTTTCTCCTTCGCCAGCTCCGCCTCGGTCCTCCGGCGCTTGGCCGCGGCGCCGTCCTCGAGCACCAGGATGGCGCACTCGTTGCAGGACTCCGCATGCTTGACGATGTCTCGCACCTCTTGGGAGGTGAGCGTGTCCCCCTCGGCGGGCATCGTGGCGTATCTCTCGACGGGCAAGCCGTTCACGCAGCGCCCGAGCTCCGGATCGAGCTGGAGCTTGGAGATGCGCTTCTCGCCCGCCTTGTGCCGGACCAGCGCGTAGAACAGCGGATACAGCTGCGCTTCAGTGACATGCTCCATGGCCGCCATCTTAACCCAGCGTCAGCTGGTCGCAAGCCCCCTGGAGTGCCGAACCGAGCGCAGCCGCTGACTGAAAGCGGTCTCGCGCGGCCGGCGCCATCGCGCGCGTGATGGTCTGCGCCAGGCCAGCGGGCAGGTCCGAGCGAAGATCGTCGATCGGGCGGGACTCGCAGTCCAGCTTGGCCTGGAACAAGGCCATCAGATCGCCATGGTCGGTGCGGAACGGATTGGCGCCCGTCAGCAGCCGGTAGAGAATCACGCCGAGGGCATACAGATCGGTGCGGTGGTCGACCTGCTTGACGTTGTCGATCTGTTCCGGCGACATGTAATGCGGCGTGCCGAGGAAATTGCAGCTCTGCGTCATCCGTAGACCGGAGTGGTCGAAGGCCCGGCTCAGGCCGAAATCGATGATCCTGAGCTGTCCGTCCGGATCGATCAGAATATTGGCCGGCTTCAGATCCCGGTGGATCACGCCACGGTCATGGGCGTACTGGATCGCCTCACAGAGCGCGACGCCCCAGTCGAGCGCCTGCCGGATCGTCGGCGGACCTTCACGCTGGATCCAGGCCTCCAGGTCGACGCCGCCAAGATACTCCAGCGCGATGAACAGTAGCTGTTCGACCCGGCCCAGATCGTAACAGCGCACGATTCCCGGATGGTCCAGCGAAGCGATGATGCGCGCCTCTTCGAGAAATCGCTGGATCAGCATCGAGCTGACTTCCCTCGGCACCAGCAACTTGAGCGCCAGCCAGCGCTCCTGCTCCGTGTCCCAGGCCTTGAACACCATGCCGCTGGCGCCGCTGCCCAGCGAGCCATGCAGGGTGAAACGACCTAGCTGCTGGCTCGCGATCGTCGTCTGGGCCAGCGGCTGAGGCAGCTCGTGCTGCCCGAGCTGGCGACAGAGCGCACAGATCGTCTGCGCCAGGTCGACCAGTCCCAGGGCCAGCTCCAGGCTGACATCCAGCAGCGATCCACAGGATTCGCAGCGTGGCGCATCGTCCTCGATCACCTCGGTTGCTTCGAGGTCGGCCGTTTCCAGGTAGGCCAGCTGATGTCGCCCGACCGAGATCAGGTCGAGATGGCACAGGGGCTGGGTGGCGCGCAGCCGTCGACCATTGACGAAGGTGCCGTTGAAACTGCTCAGGTCCTCGATCGTGCAGCCCTGCGAGTCGAGCTGGATGGCGAAGTGGCTGCGAGAAAGTGCCTTGTCGTCGAGGACCAGATCGCATTCTTTGGCGCGTCCGACGACGAAGCGCGAACCGCCCACAAGGGTCAGCGCCTGCCCTCGCGCCTCGCCCGACATCACGCGCAGCTCGTTGCAGGTCATCTCAGTGACCGCGAGGGCGCGGTCGGCTGGCGCTGTGGTACAGTTGGAAGCAGCACACGCCCGCACGGTATCACCCGAGACAATTCGCCGCAATGATAGATCGACGTGCGCATCTGCGCGGTCTGCTGGCCGCGCACAGACCCGCGGACGAGACTGAAGATGACTTCCGCGAGCAGATGCTGGCACTCTGTGACGCGCCGGCCGATCCGTTCTCGCGGGCGCTTTACAGACCGGGGCACTTCACCGCCAGCGCCTTCGTGCTCGCCCCCGATCGACAGTC
>CAZMLI010000178.1:5679-9139 GCA_964566865.1 uncultured Planctomycetota bacterium | reverse complement strand
CTAGCTAGTGGAGATTCGCGCAGCGAATTCTCCACACTATTCCTGACTCACCCCACTAGCCCTTGGTTGCGGCCGGAGGCAGAGCCTGGTTACCGATCGCGATCGGACCGCTGGACGGCGCCAGTTCCGACTCCAGCAGCCGCACCGCGTCGGCGAAGACCGCGCGGTTCTCCTCGCTGAGAGCGATCAGCTCCTTGTGAGCCCGCAGCACGACTTCCAGGTCGGCGCGTTCATCCGGTTGCACCTGCGGCAGGAGTTCCAGCGGCAGCTCGAGGTCGCGCTGTTCTTGTATCAGCAGCGCGACCTGTGCGAAGCCCATGCTGACCATGACCGTGGTGATGTCGGGATTGGGCGTGACGATCGTCAGGCGCCGACCCCGTTCCCGCTCCAGGTGCACCGCGACCCGTGCCACCAGGCCGAGGTTGGTGCTGTCCAGGTGTGTCGTTTCGCTCAGGTCGATCAGCACGTTCTGCACCTCGTCGGATTGGAAGATCCGATCGAGGAAGGCGTCCAACGAACGGCTGATCACCGACGCCGATCCGCTGGTATAGAGCACGTCGCCGATGAACTTCAGCACACAGACACCCTTTCGAATTGCGTAGCGCACCTCGCCCTGTTTCATCCGTGTCTCCTGGTGGCCACCAGCAGGGCCACGTCGTCGGGTAGCCGCTGCTTTGCGGTCAGGTCCAGCTCGGTCCACAACTGGTCGATCGTCAACTCATCCTGGTCGAGCAAGGGGAACAGGCGGGCCTCTTTGGCCGCCAGGCTGGGCTCATCGATCAGCTCGAGCACGCCGTCAGAGAGCACCGTCAGCGTGAAGTCCGACGGCAGATCGATGCTCCGTTCCTCGTACCGTGCGAATTCGAACAGCCCGACGGCCGGTCCTTGCTCCTGCAGGAACTCCCCGTGGTGGCCCGTGTGCAGGACGGGGTAGGGAAACTGGCCGCCGTTACAGTAGGACAGCGTTCCCGCCGCCTGGTTCACCACGGCGTAGAAGATCGTCAGGTGCTGATGCAGTCGTTGCTCCAGCAGGAAGTCGTTCAGTCGCTGCAGCACCCGTGCAGGGTGACAGATCGTCATGTCCGCGTGCAGCCTGTAGGCTTCCCGGCACTGGGCGAAGAAGCTCTTGATCAGCACGGTGACCATTGCGCTCGGCACGCCGTGCCCCGAAACGTCGGTCAGGTAGAGGCCGACCTTATCCTCGCTGATGGCGAAGTAGTCGATGAAGTCCCCGGAGAGGGTGGTCGAAGGTAGCAAGGCGTGCGCGCACTCGATGTCCCCGAACGACTTCCGCGATGGAGGCAGCAGCTGGACCTGGATTCGCCGTCCGGATTCCTCATCCTCCCTCGCTCGCGCCAGACTCAGGCGCAGCTCCTGGTTCGCGGTCTCCAGGTTCTCCCGGTACTGCTGATTCTGACGGGTCAGCTCGGCCAGCTCGAGCGCCCTGCCCACGGCGTGCTCGAGCACCGTGAAGTCGAGGATCGGCTTGATGATGTAGTCGTCGGCCCCCAGCTTGAGAGCCTCCACGGCAGACGCCAGGTCGTCCGCTCCCGAAACCACCACGACGGGGATGTCAAGCTTCTCTTCGGCCATTGTGGAGAGCATCGACAGACCGTCGATCTCTGGCATTCGCAGGTCGCAGAGCACCAGGTCGGGTCGCCGATCGCGAACCAACTCCAGGCCGACGCGTCCGTTCTCCGCCATCAGCGTCTCGTAACCTAATTCCTCCAGCCAGTCTGCGAAGACGAAGCGCACATCTGGATCATCGTCGACTACCAGGATGCATGAGGGGCTCATCAGATTCCACCTCAGTCTACCCGATCAACGCCCTGCGAACACCCGATCTTGCGATCGCGTGCGCAATCCCGCGGAACCTACTTCTTCCGCCCCTTCAGGTACTTCTGGATCCGCTTGCTCTGATCGGACTCAGGCGCCGCTTTCAGCGCTTTTTTCAGCGCGGCGATGAACTGCTTGGTCTGCTTGAGCTGGTAGTGGCAGTTGGATTTCACGACGTAGAAGCGCTGGGCCTCGGTGCCGCTGGTAACCGGGAATTTGCCCTCGAAGGCGTTCAGTAGTTCGAGCGCGGCGCGCGCGTCTTTGGCCTGCAGGGCATTGGCCTGCTCGGCCGTCAGGGCGGTGAGCAGGCGTTTCTCGTTCTTCGGGTCGTAAGCCCTGACGTGCTTGGCGATCCATGACAGCTTGCTGACCCGATTGGCCAGCGGAATCACGGTCGGGTAGAGCGCGCTGCGCGCCGCGTCGGTGCTGGCCTTGTTCAGCTGGGCCAGGCCGTCGACGAAGTCGGCATAGAGCGTCAGGTTCTCGACGTAGGTCTCGGCCTTGGCGCCGCTGTATTCGATCTGTCCGAGCAGCCGTCCGTCCGCTGTGGTCAGAACCAGCGTCGGGTAGCCCTGCACGCCATATTTTAGCTCCAGTGCGCGGTTTTCTTTCTCATGGACCGGCTGCTTGTTCTTGGGGAAGTCGGCCAGATAGAGCACGTAGCGCCCGGCGATACGCTTCTTGAAAACGTCGGTCGAGAGAACCTCTCGATCCATCGCCTTGCAGATCAATCACCAGTCGCTGCCGGTGAAGTAGAGCAACATCGGTTTGCCGCTCTGGAGGGCCTGCTGGCCTGCTTTGGCGGGATCTGTCTGCCAGTTGGCGTCGCCCTGAGCGAGTCCGGAAAAGACAAGCAACAGGACCGCGGATAGGCGGCTCACACGGGACAAATTGTCCAAAATGCACCAGGCAAATGTTGTCATCGCCGGCCGACTCCCTTATAAAACCAGTGTTGAGGTCAAGCCCATGGCGGCTCATAGCCATACCACTCCCCAAATTACCAGAAGGACTCTCCCATGAAACGACTGATTGCGCTGAGCGTGCTATTGCCGCTGCTGGCCGCATTCAGCTCTCCCGCCGCTGCTCAGAGAAGCCAGGCGGAGCTGAAGGACAACCTGAACAAGAAACTGGCCAAGGCCTGGGTCAAGAAGGCGAACTGGATCACCGACTATGAAAAGGCCCTCGCCGAGGCGAAGAAGTCGGGCAAGCTGATCTTTGCCTACTTCACCCGTTCCTACGCCTACTGACCGCCTTGTGCATCACTGGAGAGCGGTTCGCTCTCCGAAGAGGCATTTGTCAAGTTCTCCAAGGACTACGTGTTGTTCCTGCACGTCACCTCACAGGTCCAGGGCGCGAAACATCCGAGACTGCTCCAGGAAAAGGGCGGTCGGGGCTTCCCGTACCTGGTCTACATGAACGCCGAAGGCAAGGTCGAGGCGAAGGTTCAGGGCCGGAGTGTCAAGGGCTTCAGCAACCTGGGCAGCAATCTGAGCAAGTTTGCCGAGCTGACGAAGAAGCAGGCCGACGGCGACAAGACCGTGGGCAAGGACATCTGGCTGCTGAAGGTCAAGATGGGCAAGTTCAGCACGGCGCAGGCCGCGCGGGATGCGCTCAAGGCGCTCGA
>CAZMLI010000178.1:0-5579 GCA_964566865.1 uncultured Planctomycetota bacterium | reverse complement strand
AGTCGTCTCATCGAAACAAGAAGGAGGGCGGAGAATTCGCCCTCCTTTTTATTTGCCCGGATTTATCGGCTCAGCAGCTTGCCGCCGAAGGCCAGCAGCCGCCGACGCACCACGTCAGGCTTGTTCTTGCCGACCTTCTCGAGCACGCGCACGACGCCACCCGGGACGTGACTGGAGAGCCAGATCGTCCGATTGGCAGACTGGACCACCTGGAGTTCCAGCGCAAACCCCTGGATCTTCTTGGTCTGCCGACTGACGCTGGCTCCGCCGCGCAACCGGGCCATCTCGGGCCAGGCGTCAGCTACAATCGGCTGGCGTAGCAGCTCGACACCCCAATCCTCGCCGGCGCTCCCCGGCGGACGCACCTGGATCACGACCGTCAGCTGGCCGTCGGCGGTTCGTTGCAGCAGGTGCCGTTCCTGCACCTTGCCGGGCAGCTCGAAAACGACCCAGCTACCCGCCTCGAAGCGGGTCCAGGGGTTGTTCTTGGCGTCCCAGACATCCGCGGAGACCAGTCGCTTGCTGTCGGGGCTTGTCTGGCTCATCGGCTCGGACAGGCCTGGACTCTGGCGATCGGTCGGCGGCGGGGAATCCTCGCAGCCCGCGGACAGGCAAAGCAATAACAGACAGCTGATCGCGCCACGGCGGATGGGAGTCGACATCCGGGCATTCTCCCCGCTGCCCGCCGGTCGTCAAGGAAGCGGCTGATGGCATTTTGTTCGACGAATGCTACGCTAACGCATGGACCGCTGGTACGAGGATGGTTTGCGCTTCACCTGCACGCGCTGCGGCAGGTGCTGTACCGGAGCGCCGGGATTTGTCTGGGTCGACGAGGAGGATATCGCATTGCTCTGCGAGTTGCGGCAGATCGAGAAGTCCGAGTTCATGCGTCGCTTCGTCTCCTCCACCCCGGACGGTCTCAGCCTGATCGAGAAGGCCAACGGCGATTGTGTCTTCTGGGACGCCGCGGACGGCTGCACCGTCTACGAGGCCAGGCCGCCGCAGTGCCGGACCTTTCCGTTCTGGAAGGACGGCCTGGACAGCCCCGCTGGCTGGGAAGAGATGACCCAGATCTGTCCGGGCGCCGGTCAGGGGCGACTGCATTCAGCTGAAGAGATCGAAGAGATTCGCCAGGTGGGTGGTATCTGATGGGGCGGCAGGGACTCACGCTGTTGCTGCTCTTGCTCGGCCTGACGGGTTGCCAGACCGTCAGCGAGCAACAGGCCAGGCACCGCCTGTACCTGGTCGAGCCCGACTTGATCCGCTCGAAGCAGGTTCGCCTGGGCATGAGCTACGAGACGGTGAGCGAACGCCTGGGCAGACCGGCCTTCCGGATGCAGCAGCGGATTCACCACCAGGAGTGGTCGAGCTGGACCTACGCCACCCAGACCGAGGACTGGAGGCCCCCAGGCGACGACGACACCGGCTTCTGGCCCGCCGATTCCCAGATCGATCCGCCCGTCGTGACCCGCGCCCGGTTGTTCCTGACCTTTCGCAACGGTCGGCTCGTCGCGATCGAGGATCCGATTCATCGCACCAACACCGTCACCAGCGACCTGGGTCCACTGGACCAGGATACGGTCAATCGTCTGCGCCGCGAGATCTACGGCGCCGCCCCGAAGGGTCGCGACCGCGCGAAGTAAGCCCTCGCCCTACAAATGATGCGGGGTGCGTTCGTAGGAGGAACGGCCTAAGAGCCGGCCAGCTCAGGCTGGCTCTTGATCAACTTCAGCAGGCGACCGAGCTTGGCGTCACGGCCGATTTCCGGGTTCAGCGGGACCAGCCGCAAGCAGGGGGTGTCTCGCGCCGCTGCGGGGTGGCGCACGCGGCGGGTGACGTAGGACGTGATGTAACGGTATTCGCTGTCTTGCAGCGCGCCATCGGTCAGCAGCACGACCGTGCGCGCGCCGCTGAATCGGGTCGCCGTCATGAAGGCCTGGAGCGCGCGGGTCTTGCCGTGGGCCTTGCGCGGTTTGATCCACTGCCAGGCACGTTCCTTGTTCCGGCGGGTTCCCATCACCAGCGTCTGCTCGAAGTAGTGCATCTCGTCGTCGAAGAAGATCAGGTTGAAACGGTGGTAGCGAGTCAGCTGCGAGAGCGCGCGTCCGAGTTCCTGCTTCACCGCCGGCATCAACTTGATCATGCTCGACGACTGGTCCACGACGAAGACCACGCCGCTGCCGCGGATCGTCTGGCCGAACGCCTTCAGCGGTTTCAGCACGGGGTAGGCCATCAGCGGGAATGGGCCGCTGCCGCTGGGGACCACGACGCCAGAGCGCGGCGGAGCCTTCGGCGGCGACGGTGCCTTGGGGCCGGGGGGCCGGGAGTGGCGGACGGTGGGCGGTTGGGTCGTTGTGCTGCTGCGTGCAGCCGGCGGGGTGGGCCTGGACTGACCCGTGCGGGCTGGTTCGATCGAATCCGCCGCAGGCGGTAACCGGAGCTCGGCCAGCAAGCCGGGCTCGCTCTCGGGCGCTTCCGGGGGCAGCGGTGGAACGGCCGGTGCGATGCTACGCGGTAGGGCGACGGGCGTTGCGCGATCCGAGGCGCGCAGGACCTGAAGCAGCAGGCCCAGCCCCAGCACACCCGCCGCGCACCAGATCAGAATCAGGGCGCTGCGGCGGGGTTGCTCGTGCTCGGACCGTTCCATGGCCCGAGTGTAGCCTGAGCAATACGGGTTACTCCATGATATCCACGCGGGTGCCGCGCGGGACGAGCTCGAACAGCTGCTTGACGTTGCCGTCCTCCATGCGCACGCAGCCGTTCGACAGGTTCTTGCCGATCGATTTCGGGTCGCGTGTGCCGTGAATACCGAAGCCGGACGCGCCGGGCTGGTTGTCGAAGCCGAGCCAGCGGGAGCCGAGCAGGTTGCGTGGGTCGCCGGCGGGGATCCGCCGTCCCTGCCAGTACCAGACCGGGTTCTTCAGCTTGGTCACGATCTTGAAGGAGCCCGCGGGGGTGCGGTCCTCCTTACCGAGGCCGACCTTGTAGTTCAGGATGAACATGTCGTTGAAGAACAGATAGAGCTGGTGCAGGTCCTTGTGCACCACCACGCGAAACGCGCCGCGGAGGATTTTCAGCTGCTCGTTGATGTAGATCGTATTGTTCGACTTGCCGTTGATCAGGCGCAGGAAGCCGGCGCTGACGCCGTACTTGTGGGCGATCTTGCCCAGCGTATCTCCTGACTTGACGGTGTGGTAGACGGCCAGCTTGCTGCGCCGAGAATTCAGCACGACCTTGCGGGTCAGCTGCTTGGCGCGAGCCAGGTAATGCGCGCGTTCGGCCGGCGGCAGTTTGCAGCGAAGCAGGCCTGAGATGGCCTTGAGGGCGGCCTCCTGGTCATTGCGCGCCTCGGCCAGCTTGGCCAGCTGGCGCAGCGCATCGATGGCTGCCAGGCTGTTGGGGTAACCCCGGACGATCTTGCTGTAGATCTGCTTGAGCTTCTGCTGATTGCCTTCGTCCCGGGCGAGCTTGGCGAAATAGCCGTATGCATCGCCGACGAACGGGCTCTTGGGGTACTTGGCCGTCAGTCGCAGCAGATGCCGCTCGCCGGTGCCGCGCTGTCCCAGTTCGACCTCCACCCGGCCGAGATAATACAGCACCTCGGGGAGTCGGTAGATCTGGGAGGGGTCCGTACGCGCCGCCTCCAGCTGTTTCTTGGCCGCCGCGAGCTCGCCGCGGGCATAGCTGGCCAGGCCGTCCGAGAGCCGGTCACCATATAGCGGATAGCCGCGCTTGCGGAACTCCGCGACCGTTATCTCGGTCGTTTCAGTTGGTTTGTCGTCGGTGCCTTCGCGCGCTCGCAGGAGCAGGAAAGCAGGAATGAAGATCAGGACAGCCCCAAGCAGGAGAAGCCACATTGAGTGGCGCTGCTTTCGACCGCCGCCAGGAAGTCCGAAAGTCATGGCAGAATCCGAAAGTAATGGGGGCCTTGCCGGGAAGTATACGAATGGCCGGGGGCGAGTCAAGTCGAGCTGGATACATTGGCGTAACTTATCGGCTTGCCTGCTCCGAGTGCCATCTGTTCTCGGCGGGAAACGAGTGCTATAATTGCCACATTCTGCCAGAAATTTCACTTCAATGACGGAACCCTGTCTAGAGGTCAAGCGTGGCCAGCGAGTCGGTGACCGCTATCCATTTCGAGAACGCTTGATGATCGGTCGAGATGTCGACTGTGATGTGCAGCTGTTCGACGAAGGCCTTTCGCGTACCCATTTTCTGATCGAGAAGGTCGAAGGTGGCTTTCGGATCAAGGATCTCGGCAGCTCCAACGGGACCTTCGTCAACGGCAAGCGGGTTTTCGTTTCCCCGCTCAGCGGCGGCGATCTGATCAGCGCAGGTTCGGCGCAGCTGGCCTTCAGCGAGGACGGCGAGAGTGTCAATACGCGCGATACCGCGCTCGTCCTGCACGATACCGAGGGTGATGCCCCGCAGTTCGACATGGTCGACGAGGGCGGCATCAGCGAGACCCAGATCAAGAAGCGGGTCGACATCTCGACCGTGCGCTGGATGAAGGTCAGCCAGCTCAAGGCCGAGGAGGCCGACAAGCTGGTGGTGGAGGAGGAGCAGGCTTCCAAGGCCCTCGCCGCGATCTACCAGGTGGGGAACCTGGCCAACTCCGGGCTGAATCTGGATGAGCTGTACGAGCAACTGCTCGAGACGATACTCGAGACCGTGCCGGCCGACCGCGCGTTCTTGTTGCTGTGGGACGAGCAGTCGGGCATCATCGATCCGGTAGCCTCCGCCTTCGGACGACGCCAGCCGGCGCAGTCCACCAACGTCTCCAAGACGGTCGTCGAGGAGTGCGTCAAGAACGGCGTTTCGATCCTCTCCTCGGACGCGATGTCGGACACCCGCTTCAAGGCGGGCCAGAGCATCATGTTGCAGCACATCCGCTCGGTGCTCTGCGTGCCGGTCGAGAGCGCCCAGAATGTACTGGGCGCGATCTACCTCGACACGCTGGCCGCCAGCGGAATCTTCCTGGAGTTCGACCTGGAGCTGGTCTCCGCGATCGGCAAGCAGGCCGGTGTCGCGATCGAACGCGCCCGGCTGATGGACAACCTGTCGAACCTGTTCTACCAGACGATCCGCACGCTGGTCGCCACGATCGAAGCCAAGGACAAGTACACCCGAGGCCACTCCGAACGCGTCACCAGCTACGCGGTCCAGATCGCGCAGGAGATGGAGCTGGAGCAGGAGACGATCGATCTGATCCACCTCGGCGGTCTGCTGCACGATATCGGCAAGGTCGGCATTCCAGAGAGCGTGCTGAACAAGCCGGGCAGACTGACCAAAGAGGAATTCGAGATCATCAAGACGCACCCGGTGATCGGCGCCGACATCGTGCGCAACATCCAGGGCACCGAACGCGTACTGGAGCTGGTGCTGCATCACCACGAGAAGTTCGAAGGCGGTGGATATCCCGACGGCCTGTCCGGCGATCAGATCACATTGCCGACCCGGATCCTGACCGTGGCTGACTGTTACGACGCGATGACCTCGAGCCGCTCGTATCGCAAGAACTTCGTCAAGGAAGAGATCATCGCCGAGTTCGAGCGCTGCTCACCCAGCCAGTTCGATCC
>CAZMLI010000177.1:0-9147 GCA_964566865.1 uncultured Planctomycetota bacterium | reverse complement strand
CAAGCCGGTCGCCTCCTTCATCGCCGGGCGAACCGCGCCCGCCGGCAAGCGCATGGGCCATGCCGGCGCGATCATCTCTGGCGGCAAGGGCACGGCGGTCGAGAAGGTGGCCGCGCTCGAAGCGGCGGGCGTGCGCGTGGCGCCGAGTCCGGCCGAGATGGGGCGCACGATGAAGGAAGCGATGGGGTAATGCCCGAGGGGCCCGGCGGGCTGTTTCTGTTCGACATCGATCTGACGCTGATCCGCAGTGGTGGGGCTGGCCTGCGTTCGTTGCAGGCGGCCTTCATGGAACTCTACGAGATCCCCAACGTGACCCAGGGGTACTCGCCGCATGGCAAGCTGGATCGGCAGATCTTCGAGGATCTGCTCGCGGCGTGTGGGCTCAAGGTCACCGAGCAGACCATCGCCACGGTGGAGGTGCATTACCTCGAAAACCTCGCGCAGCAGATCAAGGGGCATCCCGCACCCGAGCTGATGCCCGGCGTGCCGGGCGTGCTCGACTTTCTCGAAGCACAGCCCGGCTGCGACCTGGCGCTACTGACGGGCAACCTGCGGCAGGGCGGCATGATCAAGCTCTCGCCGTTCGGCCTCGGGCGCTACTTTCCGATCGGCGCCTTCGCCAGCGACCACAGCGAGCGGCCCGCGCTGGTTCGCATCGCACGTGACCAGGCGCTCGAGCATTACGGGCGGACCTACGCCGACCGCGAGGTGTACGTCATCGGCGATTCGCCACGCGATGTCGACTGTGCCCAGAAGGCCGGTGTGGTCTCGGTTGCGGTGGCGGCCGGCGACCACGATCGCGCGACGCTCGGCGCCCTGGGCCCCGACCTGCTGCTCGACGATCTGTGCAATCCGCAGGCCCTGCTCGATGGCCTGATGGACCTGCCGTGACCGGCATCCTGTCGGTCGTCAACGCCAGCAAGATTTACCAGATGGGGGAGGTGGACGTGCCCGCCCTGCGGGATGCGTCGATCGAGATCGTCGACGGCGAGTTCCTGATCATCGTCGGGCCCAGCGGCTCGGGGAAGAGCACCTTGCTCAACCTGATTGGCGGCATGGACCGCCCGACCCACGGGGTGGTGCGTTTTCTGGAGCAGGATCTGTCGCAGGCCAGCGACCGCGAGTTGACCGAGTATCGACGGCTGCAGGTCGGTTTCGTCTTTCAGTTCTACAACCTGGTGCCGACGCTGACCGCCATCGAAAACGTGCAGGTCGCGGTCGAGATCGTGCCCGACCCGATGGATCCCCAGCAGGCGCTGGAGCTGGTCGGCCTGGCTGACCGGGCGAACCATTTTCCGTCGCAGCTCAGCGGCGGCGAGCAGCAGCGGGTCTCGGTCGCCCGCGCGCTGGCCAAGAACCCACGGCTGTTACTCTGCGACGAGCCGACCGGGGCGCTCGACATCGAGACCAGCAAGCAGGTGCTGGGTTTGCTGGTCCGGCTCAACCGCGAGCTGAACAAGACGATCGTGCTGATCACACACAACAATGCCATCGCCGGCATCGGCGATCGGGTCGCACGGATTCTCGACGGGCGGATCAGCGAGCTGGTCGAGCAGGATCCCCGACCCGTCGAGCAAATCGAGTGGTGAGGTTTCTGCCGCTCCTGACGCGCAAGCTCTGTCGGGACCTCTGGGCGCACAAGCTGTCGCTCGTCGCGTTGATTGCGATCGTGGCGGTCGGGATCAGCACCTATACCAGCATGAGCGCGGTGGCGATCGATCTGGACCAGGCTCGCCAGCGCTACTATGACCGGCAGCAGCTGGCCGATTTCGGAGTCAACCTCAAGCGGGCGCCCAATTCCTCGCTGGCCTGGGTCGCTGCGTTGCCCAACATCAAGCGCGTGCGCGGACGGGTGCGCCAGGACGTGCTGGTCAGCCTGCCCGGCAGGTCGGTGCCGATGCCCGGGGTAGCGCTGTCGATGCCCGGACGCCGCGTGGCGGTGATCGACGATATCCTGCTGCGCACGGGGGGCTGGTTCTCGAGCAGCGATGCCCCGGAGCTGATTCTCAACCACGACTTTGCCCGCGCGCACGGTCTGGAGCCGGGCCACCGGCTGCGGGTGACGCTGCTGGACAAGCAGCACGACCTGCTGATCGTCGGCACCGCCCAGTCGCCGGAATACGTTTACATGTTCAGTCCGTCCTCCGGCCTCGTGCCGGATCCGGCGGGCTACGGGGTGATGTACCTGCCGCGTCGGTTTCTCGAGGAGTCGTCCGGGCTGGCGGGCGCCTACAACGAGCTGGTCGGGCTGGCGCACGATGGCCGTCGGCAAGCGCTGGTCGAAACGCTGGCGATGCTCGAGCGCAAGCTCGATGCCTACGGGGTGACCCAGACGACGCCCGTGCAGGACCTGCCGTCGAACCGGATGCTGACCGACGAGCTGATCAGCCTGGCGCTGACCGCGAAGCTGTTCCCGATGCTGTTCGTCGGGGTCGCCGCGCTGGTGATGAACATCCTGCTCGGTCGGCTGGTGGTGCAGCAGCGCACGGTGATCGGCACGTTCAAGGCTCTGGGCTACTCCTCGCTGGCGATCACGCGGCACTACCTGGGGTTTGGTCTGCTGGTCGGCGGCGTGGGTGGGTTGTGTGGGCTGGCGCTCGGCGGGTTGCTGCAGGTGGCGATGCTCGGGATCTACCGCCAGTTCTTCGCCATTCCGCAGATCCAGGCACAGCTGCATCCGACGAACCTGCTGATCGGCATGGGCATCGCGATCGGCTTCGCGCTGCTCGGCACGATCAAGGGCATTCGTTATGCTGCCCGTCTCGCGCCGGCCGAGGCGATGCGGCCCCCGCCGCCGGAGCAGGGTGGGCGGGTTCTGCCGGAGCGCGCCCCTTTCGTCTGGCGCCGGCTGTCGTTCCGCTGGCGCATGGTCCTGCGCGCGATGTTCCGCAATCCGCTGCGCAGCATGGTCAGTATGCTGGCGGCGACGATCGCCACCGCCCTGCTGGTCAGCACGTTCAGCATGTACGACGCGCTGGACTACCTGATGGAGTACACCTTCAAGCGCATGGCCCATCAGGACTACACTGTTGGGCTGCGCGAGCCGGTCGGTGAGCGATCGCTGAGCGAGATGCAACGGCTGCCCGGAGTGACCGTTGCGGAGCCGCAGCTGGACGTGGTCTGCGACCTGCGTCACGGTCGCTGGGTCAAGCGCATCGGCGTCACTGGCTTGCCGCCGCACAACAGGCTGCACACCCCGCTGGACGGCGAGGGTAAGCCGCTGGTGATTCCCGCGCAGGGCATCGTGCTGACGCGCAAGCTGGCCGAGATCTTGCACGTACGGGTTGGCGACGAGATCAGCCTGCGTCCGCTGATTGGCAGGCGGGAGCGCGTCACCGCGCCGGTCGTCGGCGTCGTCGAGACCTTTATCGGGGTGTCCGCATACTGCGACATCCGTTATCTGAGCCGCCTGCTCGGTGAGCAGTGGGTGGCCAATACGCTGCTCTCGCAGACCTCGCCTGGGCGTCCGGACCCGTTGATGAACGAACTCGAATCCCGCCCGTCGGTGATCGGAATCACGCGCAGGATGCGAGCCTACGAACAGCTGCAGGCCACGATGGGGGAGATCCAGGGCACCATGCTGGGGGTCATGATAGGCTTCGCCGGGCTGATCGCTTTCGGCAGCGTGCTCAACATGGCGCTGGTCTCGCTCTCCGAGCGGCAGCGCGAGGTGGGCACCCTGCGAGTGCTGGGCTACACCCCGGGCCAGATCACCGGGATCTTCACCGGTGAGGCCTATCTGCTCAACCTGGTCGGCATCGCCGCCGGCGTGGCGGGCGGGATCTGGCTGACGACCGTGATGAGTCAATTCTACGACACCGAGATGTACCGCTTTCCCGTGGTGATCAAGGCGCAGAACCTGATCGGTTGTGCGCTGTTGATGCTATTCTTCGTCAGCCTCGTGCAGTTCTTCATCCGCCGGATGATCGGACGGCTGCCGTGGCTCGAGGTTCTCAAGGTCAAGGAGTAGATCGATGAAGTCGATCCCAGTGCTGCTGGCGGCGTTGTTCCTGCTGGGCTGCGAACAAGGGGTCAAGGTCGAGACGACCTCGCCCAGCAAGGGTGAGATCCGAGATTCGTTCCGCGAGCCGGCGAGGACCCGCTTGAGGCGGACCTACCGCATCACGATGCCCGTCTCGGGACGCATCGGTCGGATCGAGCTCGAGCCCGGCATGACCGTCAGCAAGGGCCAGCGTCTGGCCAGCTACGACGTCGTGGCGCTGGACCAGGCGGTGGCCGAGGCGCGGGCGGCGGTGGCCGCGTTCGAGGCGCAGATCAAGCTCAAGGCCGACAACCGGCTCGAGGTGCTCGGCCTGAGCGAGAGCCGGACGATGGTCAAGGCCAACACCGAGCTGGTCAGCGCGACGCTCGAGCAGATCAAGGCCTACCAGGCGCGCGCGCACAATGCCGAGCGGGAGCTGAAGCGGATCAAGGACGTGGCCAAGACCAACGGCGCCTTTTCGCAGTCCAGGCTGGAAGAGGCGCAGCTCAATGCCGACACGGCGCGCATCGACCTCAAGCAGCAGCAGTTTTACCTGGCCGCCCTGCGCGCCTTCGACGTGGCAGTCCGGCTGGGGCCCCCGTTCGTGACCCAGTACATCGACCGCAAGCAGCTGGAGCGGGCGGTCCTGCTGCAGCGGAAGGCGCAGGCCCAGAGCCGGCTGACGCGCAGCCTGCACCAGCGCAAGCTGGCCGATCTGCGCGCACCGATTGATGGAGTCGTGCTGCAGCGCTACGAGCAGGGCGATCGCACCTTGCTCGCCGGCCAGCAGCTGCTACTGATTGGCGATCTGTCGCAACTCGAGGTCGCGGTCGACGTGCTGACGGGTGATGCGCAGCGGATTGTCGTGGGGGGCGATGTCAGCCTGACCGCTGTGGTCGGGGGGCAGCCCCTGGCCGGCAAGATCCGCAGGATCGAGCCTGCCGGCTTCACCAAGCTCTCCTCGCTGGGCGTCGAGCAGCAGCGCGTGACTGTCGTGGTGGCGTTTGTCGAGCCGCCCCGGAACCTGGGCGTGGGCTATCGCGTGCAGGCCCGCTTCTACACCAGTCAGAAGCCGGACGCGCTGCTGGTGCCCCGCTACAGCGTGCTGCAGGCGCCCGACCGGACGCACTACGTGCTCAAGGTCGCGGGCGGCGTGCTGCGCCGGCAACCGGTCGAGATAGGCCTGCGTACCGACCTGCAGCTGGAGATCGTCAAGGGGCTGAGCGCGTCGGACAAGATAGTGGCGCGGGCGGACAGCACGATGACCGAAGGGATGAAGGTGAAGTAGCACCAACTATGCAGCAGATTTCAGTCGGGCCCGATCTAGATGACTGATGCCTCGAAGACTGGAGCTGGTTGGCATACTGGTATTGGTTGGCTGCGTTGTTTGCAGCGTGGCCTTGCTGATTCCGTTCGGTAAGCGCGAGCCACATGGATGCAACGCGTGCAGGCGCACGATGATCCATAACCTGAGACAGGCGTTGCGAGAGTACGAGACGGACCAGACCTACCTGGACGACGACCCCTTCAAGCGAGGGCCCTGACCGCACCAGGCTGCTGGGTGGGTCTGTCGACCGAGCCCCGCCCTACGGACGTGGTAGTACGGAAACCGGATGCAGCAGTTTTCAGTCGCGCTCGCTCTGGATAACTGATGCCACGAAAACTGGAGCCGGTTGGCCTGCTGGTCTTGATCGGCAGCGTCGTTTGCATCGTCGCCTTGTTGAGCCAGTTTGGGCGTGCGACAACCGGATGCTGCGGACGCAAGAGGCACACGGGCATGATGATCAGGAGCCTGGGCGAGGCGTTGCGTGAGTACCAGACGGACTACGGCGCCTTTCCACCATCTGATCGGCAGGACAGCTCACGGCCGCTGGTGATCTACCTCGACGGCGACACCACCAACGGCGGGCCGACAAAACTATACCTGGACGTCAAGGAAGGTGAGATCGAGGGCGGCCTGCTGCTCGACCCGTGGGGCTCTCCTTACCACTACCGGGAGCTGCGCTCACGAGGGCTCGAGTCGGCCGTGCGGGTGTACGGCAAGGAGGGCTGCCCGGATGCGCAGCGCAGTCGCTGGAACATTCGCTCCTTTGACCTGTGGTCGCTGGGCGGCGACGGGGGGCGGATCTGCGAATCGGTGACGAACTTCTCCGCGGACTAAAAAAATAACCGACGGGCGCAGCCGTGTGTGCGGGTTGTTGAGGTCAGACGAAAGTCTGCACAGGCTACGCACCGTCGGTTGGATTGCTCCTTACTTGATCGTCAGCCGGGAGAGTTGCCAGTCGCCTCCCTTGTCCTGGGTCATCGAGGCCAGCGCGAGCGCGGGTTTGTCGGCCGGCGGCTGCAGCGGATTGCGCTGCGCATGGACCACAGGCTGCTCGGCGGGGGCCAGCGCCAGGATGTCGACGCTGTATTGCTGCTCGAGCATCAAGTGGCGCCAGGCCAGCCGGTAGCGCCGCTGCTTGGCGATCCTGGCCAGCTGGGCATACAGGGTCTTGGCGCGTTTTTCGCCGCCGCCGGTCAGGCAGCTCGCGGCGTTGATCCAGTCGCTCTGGGCGGCGAAGTGCTCGAATGAGCGCATTGTCTCGACCGGCGTGCGCAGCTGCGGGCCCTGCTTGCGCCACCTGATCTGCAGCGACATCTCGAGGTAGAGATCCAGCAGGCAGGCGCTGACGATCCGCAGTGTGCGCCGCTTGCCGCTGAAGACGCGCAGCTCTTGCTCCAGCCGTTGTTTGTGCTTGCCCCTTGCGCCCTTGGCCAGTTTCTGCCGGATGAAGTCGATTTGCCGCCGGTAGCCTGCATCCTGCTTCCGGATCATCTGGCCACGCTGCGTGCGGTAGAGTCCGAAGCCGTATTGCGCCTGCGCGCCGAGGGGCGCCAGCTCTCGGAACAGCCGGTCGCGCGTCGACAAGTAGCCGCAGCAGATGGCCTCGTCATAGGCTCGCGCCAGCTGGATCAGCTTGGCCTGGTCACAGCGTGTCAGTTCTTCTCCGGCCATACAGCTCTCCTCCGCGTTGAGATAGGTCAGCCTGACGCTGCCCTCTGTGACCCGCAGCGTCAGCATCACACCTTGCAACGAGACGCGGTCGTGGCCCTGGACGTTCAGGTCGAAGGCGCTGTCTGGCGAGACGGAAATCTCTCCGTCGGGCAGTCGTACCAAAGACCAGCGGGGGGAGAACTGGCTTGCCTTGATGTGGCCGCTGTGCAGTGTCAGCAGCGATCGGCTGGCGCGCGAACCGACGGTCACGATCGCATTGGCGAAGAGCTCGATGGTCGTGCCGTCGTCGAACAGTATCCGGCCGTTGCCGACCGCCTTGACCGCCGTGCCGGGCTCGACCGGGGCCTTGCCGGCCGGACGCCAGGGCTCACCGAAACGGTTGGCGCGCTCGAACAGTCCCTCGAGCAGGACGTATTGCCGCTGCTTGGTCTCGACCGGCTTCGTCGCGGTGATGGGAGGCGTGGGTTGTGGCTGGGTCGTGGTCGTCGGTGTGGGGCTGTTGCGGTCGACCAGCAGGAACAGCAGCCCGGCGGCCGCGGCGGTGGCCAGGGCTGCCAGTGTGGCCCAGGAAGAGGGGCGAGCCTGTTTCTGGGCGCCGATCTCCTGGAATACACCCTGCGCGAATGCCTCGGGGTCGAAGGGCTTGAGCGCCACCTTTAGCAGCTGATCGACGGAGGTCAGCTCGCTGAACTCCTCACGCGCTTGCGGATTGGACTCGAGCAGGATCGACAGCTCGCGCGCTTCCTCGGGGGTCAGGCCGCGGTCGAGGCGGGCAGAGATGAGCTCGCTGATGCGGTCCATCAGACATCCCCCAGGGCGAGCCGTTGCTTGATACAACTGCGTAGCTTCTTGCGGATGGCGTGGAGCTGGAACTTGATCGCCGAGACTGACTTGCCCAGCCGGTTGGCGATCTGTTCCAGCGGTTTCTCCTCGGCGTAGCGCATGTCCAGCACGGTGCGGGAGTCGTCGGTCAGGCTGGCGCTGCAGATCCGCAGTGCCGCGAGCGGACGCTGGTCGAGCGGGACGTCTTCGATCTCGCCGGCGGTGCTGGCCAGCAGGTGTTGCAGGTAGCGTTGCTGTTTGCGTGCTTCCTGGCCGCGTCGCTTGTGCTGGTCGCGGCGCAGATTCCTGGCGATGCCGATCATCCAGGCGAAGAAATCAGTACCGGGGGTGTAGCGCGAGATCGAGCGAAAGGCCTCGACGAAGACCAGGTGGGCCAGCTCGTCGACATCGATCCCGCCGGCCCTCGCTCCGGCCAGCGCGCCTCGCAAACGTTCCGCGTAGGCCACGATCACGACCTTGTACTGATCCACCTGCCCGTTCTGGACGCTGCGGATCGCCTGTTCAATAGCTGGCGTGGCCATCAGGGTTTTGGACATTCGCGGGGCCTCGAGCACCAGGATCATTGACCCTAGATGGACGCTTGGCCCCTTCGGTTAGCGATTTTCTGCTAAATTTCAGGCAGAAACCAGCGCTTGCTCGACGATTGGCGAGATGCGACCGACACAGGTCAGCCAGAGCTGATGGATCGCGCGGGTCACACCGACGTGCAATCGGCGGCGGGACATCGGCTCCTGGGGGAAGCAGGTGTCACTGGTTTCGAGCAGCACCACGTAGTCGAATTCGAGTCCCTTGACGTCGGCCAGCTCGGTGACCTCGACCCCTGGCCGGAAGCTGAAGTCCTGCATGGTGACCCGACTCAGGTTCGGGATGTCGCACTTCGCCAGGCCTTCGTGGTAGATCGCGGCCAGATCGCCGTCGGGCGCCAGGATGGCGACGGAGGCCAGCGGCTCGTCACGGACCAGCGTCTTCAGCGCCCGGGCGAGGAAGTCGACGCAGGCGCCGTGGTCGGTGAAGGGAAAGAGCTCGACCTGAGGCCCGGTGCGGGTGGTCATCGGCGGCTGCTCGTCCTCTTGCAGCGGTCCGAGCAGCGCCAGTCCGAACTCGACGATCTGCCGCGTCGAGCGGTAGCTGACCCTCAGCGTATTGACCTCGGTCCCCTCGAGCCCCAGGTGAGCGAAAAACCCCTCCCAGGAGCTGAAACCGGTATTTTGCGTCACATGCTGCTGTGTATCGCCGGCCAGTGTCACGCTGCGCTGGGGGCCGAGGCAGTCGAACAGCACCTGCACCTCGAGCGCGCTGAAGTCCTGGACCTCGTCGATGAACA
>CAZMLI010000176.1:0-9181 GCA_964566865.1 uncultured Planctomycetota bacterium | reverse complement strand
GCGCGCAGTTCAATAGCGACCGCTATCGCCCGCAGTTGCGCAAGGCTCCGCGCGATGCGCTGGTCGAAGCGTTGCTCGAGGAACTCGACGAAGACGCGCTGAAACGTCTGCTCGATCGGGTCGAGAAGAACAAGTCAAAGTAGTGTAGCCGATCAGGTTGCCCCGCCTCATCCGGTCTGTTAGCCTGCACCAGATGCGTTCCGTTCTCAGCCTTCGCAAGAAGCTGCTGCTCCTGTTCACGGTCTTGCTGCTGCTGGTCATCGCCAGCGAGATCGTGCTCAAGCTATTTTGGCCCTACTACTATGTCACGATCGGGCATGCGCAGTCGGCCACTGCCAGTCGTTATGGCTGGGGCTTTCATCCCAACCAGGTCGTGATGATCCTCGACCCGGACAGCGATGCGGTGCACGTCGGCCAGGTCAATAATCACGGATGGCGCGATCGGTACCGCTCGGTGGAGAACCGCCGCAAGGCATTTCGCGTGCTGGTCATCGGCGACTCCGTCACGTTTGGCGCGATTGTGGCTCAGCAGGTGATGTACACGCGCTTGCTGGAGGACCGGCTACGCAAGGCAGGGTACAACGCGGAGGTGCTCAACATCTCGCTTCCCGGATGGGGCACCGATCAAGCGCTCGAGGCGCTGAAGCAGGAAGGGCTGCGCTACAAGCCCGACGTGGTGATCTTTCAGTTCTGCACGAACGACCTGATCGAGAACGACTATTTCTCCACTGCCCCCGAGCAGCGACCGATGGCGGTATACGCGCACCACAAGGGCATGAAGCCGTTTTACTACAAGATCGACAAGGCCAACCGAATCCGGCGCTACGAGAATCAGCGGTTCGAGGTCGGCCGGCGCGCCCAGCAATCAGCTGGTTTCAAGGATCGGCTGAAGGGGCTGGCGGAGCGATCTGAAATCCTCAAGCGCTGCATGGCGCTGTACGTTCGCTGGAAGCTGCGGCGCAGCGTGCTGCCGCCCCGGCGGACGAGCTACAGCGTCTCGAGCGTGCAACTGGAGCGGCTCGAACTGGTACTCGAGCTGCCGACCTCCCATCCATTGTTCAAGGCGCTCGCTCCGCACCAGGATCAGTGCATCGACGTCGCCGCGCTGGACAAGTTGATTGCGCAAGCGGGACAGGCCGCCGAAGCCAGGACGATCAAGCGAATCCTCGAGAACTACTGGTTCAACCGCTTCGGCAATTGCCGGGCGGAGTACCGGCCTGCGTCGCCGGACCCCAACTCCGACCGCTGGCAGCTGTACTTTGGTTTGATCGAGCAGGCGCACAAGGCCACCGATGCGGCCGGCTCGAAACTGGCTGTTTTTTGCACGACGCGGCTGGGCCATTACGACTGGTCGCTCGCCTGGCATCGCCTGTCCCCCGACGCGACATCCAAGCGCAACTTCATGAAGCATGTCGAGATCATCGAAGGCGGGCTGAAGCGGCTGGGGATCGATCTGGTGCCGGCCAACAAGCCCTACTCACGCGCGCGCAATGATCCGCATCAGAACAGCGAGGGCCAGCAGAACATGGCCGACGACCTGTTCTCCTACCTGATCGCTCGATACGGCGCGAAGCTCGAGGCCTACAAGCGCTAGTCCGATGAGTCCGGAAGACGATACAGGGAAAGCATTCCGACAGCTGGCGGAGACGAAGACGCCTGGCCTGTTGCGGGAACTGCGCGACTTTCTGCTCGAGAACAAGAAGTGGTGGCTGCTGCCGATCATTCTCTTCCTGCTACTGCTGAGCGCGCTCGTATTCCTGACCGGAACCGGCGTCGGACCGTTGATCTACCCCTTCTTCTAGCCTGACGCTCCGCGCGCGAGGCTACTTGATCCGCCAGACGCCGAGTAGTTCCCGGCCACCGGCGTCGAGGATCGTGATCCGCTTCAGGCTGCCGGGGGGCAGGCGGCGGATTTCGGTGGTGACCCGGGCCTTGCCGATGAAGCCGATGAAATAAGCCCCGTCACGGATCGCCTGCGGGACCTGCTCGATCGGGTATATCTGTTGAGGCTCGAAGTACGGCAGCAGCGGGGAAATGGTGGTGACCCGGACGTTGTGCTGGTTGAAGGACAGGTAACGGATTGGCCAGAAGTTCCACCAATCCTGGGTGATGATCAGCAAGGGGCGCTTGTCGCCGGCGTCGGCAATCAGCCGCTCGAAGGCTTGTTGCTTGGGCTCGATCCGAGCCGTCCGGCCGGTGCGCTCGGAGTTGCCCCCGTCTTGGCGTAGCGGCACGAAAAAACGCAACTGGAAGCTGATCAGCCAGAGCACGCCGATGACGAGGGCGCCGCACTTCAGCCGCTGTTCGCCCAGGCGCCCGCGCAGTCCGCCGGCCATCAGCGCCAGCAGCATCAGCGTGGGGGAGGCCAGGTAGAGCGAGTAGCGCTCGAGTGACGGTTTGATCGCGTTTATTCCGCCGATGAAGTAGCTGGCAAAAAAGCTGGCGCAGAGCCCGGCCGCCAGCCCGATCAGTGGCACGCGCAGGGGATCGTCCTTCGCCTTGCGCCAGTAGGTGATGCTGACGCCCAGGGCGACCAGCCAGAAGGTTGCATCATGCATCACGCGGACGAGCGTGGACTGCGGGCCGACCAGATAGGTGTAGGTCGTCGTGCCCGAGATCATCCCGCCGTAGTGCATCAGGAATTGCAGCAGGATTTGTGGGTTGCGCATTCGGTGGCCAATGCCGCGGGTGCGCATGAGGAGGTAGAACCTCGGCGAGAGCAGCAGCAGCAAGCCGAGCAGGAACACGGCGCTGAGCAGCGCGCCGACCAGCAGGCGTTTCTTCTGTCTGGCCGTGTACTGGTCCGAGGCGATGAAGGCGGCGACGGCAGGGCCGATCAGGATGCAGCCGCTGAAGACCATGGTCGGATGGACCAGGCAGGCACAAATGAAGGAGACGATCATGCCTGGCCAGTTGCGCCGCAGCGCGAAATAGCTGGTGATCAGCGCGGCCAGCGGCAGCTGGCTCGGGCCCACACCGAAACGCGAGTAAGCCAGGTTGATCGGCATGCAGGCGACGAGCAAGGTGAGGATCCAGGCGGTCGTCCGGTCTCCGGTCAGGCGCAGCCCGAGCCAGTAGGCCAGCGGGATCAGCAGGATCCCACCCAGCGCGGCGGGCAGCCGCAGGGCGAAGAACGAGGGGTCGAGCAGCAGATGGGTCAGGTAGAGCAGCGCGAAGTAGAACGGGTTGTCCAGCTTGCCGTTGCCGGTGAACATCGTGCCCCCCTCGTCGCGAATCAGGCGCATCACCTGAACGCCGGTCCAGGCTTCGTCCCCATTGATCCCCGGCAGATTGCTCAGGCCCAGCAGGCGAAAGGCAATCGCTGTCAGCAGCACCAGCGCACAGGCGATCGTCAGCGTGCGCTTCACGGCTTGCGCGATCTGGAGGCGATGTTGATCATCAGCGGCCCGAGCAGGCCGCCGAGCTTGTCGACGATCTTGGGGGTCCAGGAGAAGAGCAGCGGCAGCAGGTTGAAGCCGAAGTACTGCTCGACTATCAGCCCTTCGTCGCGCAGCCAGCGGCGCAGCTGGAAGTAGCCGACCCAGTTCTCGTGCCCCTCGTAGGGCCGGATACCGAGCAGGCTGGCCAGGATCACCGACCACTTCCAGCTCCAGCAGGGCACGGTCAGGACCAGCAGGCCGCCCGGTGAGAGCACGCGCGTCAGTTCGGCGACGGCGGCCCGGGGGTCCGGTGTGTGCTCGATCACCTCGGTGCTGATCACGACGTCGAAGCGTCCGTCCGCGAACGGCAATTCCAGGGTAGAGCCCACGACCGGATCAGCGTCGCACTTCTCGCGCATCTGCGCCACCAGGCGCGGGCCGATGTCCAACGCTGTGACCTGTGCGCCACGCTCGCAAACCGCCTGCGAGAACCAGCCGGTGCCGCAGCCCGCGTCGAGCACCCGCTTGCCTGCCAGGTCCTCCGAGCCCAGCAGCTCGGTCGTGATCAGCTGCAGACGCTTTTTGACCTCGTGGGGGTACATCAAGCTGTCGAAGTGGTCCGCGATGCCTTCGTAAAACAGCTGCTTGTCGAGCTCTGGCATTCGCTAGTCGCACCGGATCTGGTCTATGCCGAGGGTGTGGCTGACCAGGAACAGCGGACGCTGGCGCACCTGGTCGAAGATCTTGGCCACGTACACGCCGACGACGCCGATGCAGAGCAGGTTGACCCCGCTGAGGCAGGTGATCAGCAGGATGATCGAGGTCCAGCCCGGCACGACCTTGTACCCGACCCACCAGAACACGGTGGCCATGATGGTGTAGAACACCGAGATCAGCACCAGGATCACGCCCAGCAGAAAGGAGATCTGCAGCGGCAGCTTGGTGAAGTTGAACAGTCCGGAAGAGGCCAGAGCCAGCATCTTGCGATAGGTGTACTTCGACTCTCCGGCGAAGCGTTTCGCCGGTTCGAAGCCGATGGTCTCGCGTTCGAAGCCGATGGATTGCGTGATGCCGCGCAGGAAGCGTTCCTGGTCGTGGTAGGCGTTCATCGCGTCGACAGCCTTGCGGTCGAGCAGCCGGAAGTCGGAGGCCATGTGGTCCAGTTTGATCTCCGAGACGCGGTTGAACAGGCTGTAGAACAGGCGGGTCAGCAGCGACTTGGACAGCGGGTAGTCCTTCGTCGCCAGCTTCTGCGTCTCGACGATTTGCACGCCGGCTTGCCAGCGTTCGATGAAGGTCGGGATCATCGACGGCGGGTGCTGCAGGTCGCCGTCCATGTGGATCACGGCGGCGCCGCGGGCCGCGTAGGTGCCGGCGGTGAGCGCGATCTGGTGGCCGTAATTGCGCGAGAAGTCGATCAGCTTGACCCGCGGATCCTCGTTGTGCAACGTGCCGAGCAGCTCGGCCGACTCGTCGCTGCTGCCGTCGTTGACGAAGATGAACTCGAAGTCGTAGTCCAGCGGCTGCACCGCCTCGGACAGGGCTTGGTGCAGGCTGCGCAAGCAGGCCTGCTCGTTGTGGATCGGCACGACGACCGAGATCAACTGGCGCTCGGGCATCAGCGTTTTTCCCGTTCGAGCGCCTTGGCGTACTCGCGTCGCAGGATGCGCTGCGAGCCTTCGCGCGTCGTTAGGCCGATCTTGTCGAAGTAGTCGAGCAGCGGGATGACGTACTTGCGGGTGGTGTTCAGCTTGTCGCGGAAATCGGCGGAGATCAGCTCGCCCTGGGCCTGGATATCCTCGACGACGATGTCCATCGCGCGCTCGAAGTTGGCGCGCGCGAGCAGGACGCGATCGTCGAGCCGGACCAGGTCGCCCTGTTCGACAGCCAGCGCCAGCATCGGCTCGATCTTGGGTTGCGGGGTGTCGAGAATCTCTGGCAGCTGATCGGGACGGGGCGTCTGGAATGCCTTGTCTCGGTAGACGATGAGCAGCGACTGGTACAGCTCTTGCTCTGCATCGGACAGCGTCATCTCGAGGCCCTTCTGCCGCAGCTTGCCGCCTTCGCGGATCAGCGCGCCCTCGTCGGCCAGCCCGCTGATGATGCGCTCGAACAGCACCGGCTCGATCCGCAGGGCGTTGCGCAGCTCGATGCCGTCGCAGTACATCTTCTTCGGGTTGTCCTGGTGGAACGCGTCGAGCAGCTCGATCAGTCGGGCGCCATAGTCCGCGAGCACCTCTCGGTGAACCAGCTTGGCCTGCAGCTTGATCAAGATGCCGTCCTGCTTCAGCGCCTTGATCAGCGCGCGAAAGTCCAGCTCGGGCAGTTGCAGCCGCTTCTTCAGCTCGGCCTCGTTGGTGGCCTGCGCGCCGGCTTCGAGGACCAGCAGCTCCGCCTTTTTTCGAGGCGAGTCCAGGGTCTCGACCTTCTGGCGCACACGGTCGACGATCCAGTCGCGCTTGCGCTTGAGCCGGTACTCCGAGACGCCCACGAGCGTACCGCCACCGATGGTGACGATCGGGCTCTGCAGCCGGATGACATAGGCGTCGCCGGCCGCGGCGACGACCGGCTCGTCCAGGCGGAGCTGGACCAGCGCCTCCTCGCCCGGCGCGAGCTCGTCTTGTTCGAGCAGGTAGACCCTGCCGAGCGTCTCGATGGTGCCGGTGTGGAAGCGGATTGCAGTGTGGTTGACCAGCGGTTTCTTCGCACTACCCAGGTAGCGCAGTCGCGCCTCGAAGAAGCTGTGCCCCTCGAAGTAGCCCGGGCTGGCCAGCACCATGCCGCGATGCACGCTGTGAAAATCGACGTCGGAGAGGTTGATCGCTGCCGAGTGACCGGCGCAGGCGGTCTCGTGGCTGCCGCGGTAGGCCTGGATCCCGCGCACGCGGCCCTGCTTGCCGAGTGGCATGATCTCCAGCTCGTCTCCCTTGTGGATCATGCCCGAGACCGGGATGCCGGTCACCACGGTGCCGAATCCCTTGGCGCTGAAGACGCGCTGGATCGGCATCCGGAACAGGCCGTCGGTCGTGCGTGGCTCGGTCTGCTCCAGCAAGGTGATCAGTGTCTCGTGCAGCAGCTCGGTGCCCTCGCCCGAGATGACCGAGACCGGCACCAGCGGCGCGTCGCCGAGGAAGGTGTCGGCGAGGAAGTCCCGGGTGTCCTCGATGACGATCTCGAGCAGGTCGGGGTCGACCAGGTCGATCTTGGTCACCGCCACCAGGCCGCGCTGGATGCCCAGCAGCTGCATGATCTCGAGGTGTTCCCGGGTTTGCGGCATCACGCCGTCGTCGGCGGCGACGACCAGCATCACCAGATCGATTCCGGTGGCGCCGGCGACCATGTTCTTGACGAAGCGCTCGTGGCCCGGGACGTCGACGATGCCGACCTTCCGACCGTCGGGCAGATCCCAGGCGGCGAAGCCGAGATCGATCGTCAGGCCGCGCTCTTGCTCTTCCTTGAGGCGGTCCGGGTTCGTTCCCGTCAGATGCCTGACCAGCGAGCTTTTGCCGTGATCGATGTGGCCGGCGGTGCCGACCACCACGTTGAGTATCTTGTCGGCTGACATGCGGTTGGTGTGTGGTATAGTCTTGCCCCTCCCAAGAATTCGCAAGGAGAATCTATTGCCGCTAATCCGTATCCAGAACGTCTGGCGCAGCTTCGGCAAGGCGCCGACGGAGTTCCACGCCCTGAGAGATGTCAATCTCGAGGTGGAGGAGGGGGACTTTCTGGTGATCACGGGTCGCTCGGGTAGCGGCAAGACCACACTGCTCAACTTGATCTCTGGGCTCGATTCGCCGTCCAAAGGTAGCATCATGGTGCGCGAGCGCGAACTCGCGCGGCTCTCCGACTCCAAGCTCTCGCGCTATCGCAATGCCGAGGTGGGTTATGTCTTCCAGGCGTTTCACCTGGAGACCCGCCGGACCGCGATCGCCAACGTGACGACCCCGTTGATCTTCACCAGCCTGGGGCGGGCAGCGGGGCTGGCGAAGGGAATGCAAGCGCTGGAGATGGTGGGGCTGGCCGATCGGGCCAAGCAGAAGGCGGGCACGCTGTCGGCCGGACAGCGGCAGCGCGTCGCGCTGGCGCGTGCGTTGATCAACGATCCGTCGATCATCCTGGCGGACGAGCCGACCGCCAACCTCGACGCGACGACCGCCGAGCAGATCTTCGGCATGATCCTGGATCTGGTCAAGGAGCAGAAGAAGACCGTCTTGCTGGTCAGCCATGACAAGGATCTGGTCTTGCCTGAGGTGCGCCACATCCATGTCGAGGACGGCATCGTCTCCGAGGTGGGTGCCGAGGTGAACGCCTGATGTACTTGCACAAGCTGCTCTTGCTGGCCATCGAGAACCTGACGCTGCGCTTCATGCGCACGGTGTTCCTCGTCCTGACCGTTGCGATCGGCGCCGGCGCCACGATGTTCCTCTTTGCCTTCTATCGCGGGCTGGATACGGCGATCAAGGACAACCTGCTCAAGGGCATGCCCGAGAAGCAGTTGACCGTCGAGCCCAAGGGCGTGGCCGAGTCCTACATGTCCGAGCAACTGACGAGCATGCTGACGATGGGGCAGAGCTCGGTCAAGGCGGTGGGCATCAGCGTTGAAGACGTGGAGTACTTCAAGAATCTGCCCGGCGTCGAGCACCCGGTGAAGGTGACGCCCAAGCCGCTGCTGCCGATCGCGATCAAGTGGGAGGTCGACTTCGACCGCCTCACTGGCGTGCTGGCGATCGGTTCACTGCTGTCCCCGAAAATCATCAGTCGCGGCATCGGCGGTCAGCAGCTGTTCTTCGGATTGGACTACCTGGAGGCGGCCAAGGAGTTCCTGGCGGCGACGGGTCGCAAGCTGCCGCTGGCAGAGGACGAGGTGCCGATCTTTCTCGACCGCAAGTTCCTGCGTGGCGCGAAGGACTTCACTCAGATCAAGGGCTTCAAGCCGAATAACAGAGAGCGATTGATGCTGCGGCTGGCCAACAAGCTGTTCTTCGACGAGAAGGCGACCGGCGTGCCGCTGATGATCCGGCTC
This sequence comes from uncultured Planctomycetota bacterium, assembly GCA_964566865.1. Lineage (GTDB taxonomy): Bacteria > Planctomycetota > JACQVV01 > JACQVV01 > CAZANL01 > CAZMLI01. The sequence goes on along the minus strand of CAZMLI010000176.1, from coordinate 778 downwards.
GAGCGAGAGCACCCGACGAAAGGGCTGCAACCGAAGTATGTGCCGGCCCGCATCGTCGGGTTCAACTCCAACGCCCCGATGCACGGCTTCACGATCCCAGGCGAGACGCTCTCGGAGTGGCACGACTGGCTCAACAAGTACAAGCGGGGGGCCGATCGCACTCCGCTGCTGTTCAACTCGGTCGTGATCAAGACCCAGACCACTGACGACATGCTGGCGGCCGCGGATGCGATCTCGCGCATGGACAAGCTGAAGGTCTCGGGCCGCCTGGTGACCGCGCGCCGTTTGACCAACCTGCAGAAGATCCTGCCGCCCGCAACGCTGTTGATCGGCATCATCCTGTTCTTCCTGGCGGCCGGCGGAATCGTCGTCGGGTTGTCCCTCTCGGTGGCCGAGCAGACCCAGCGGATCGGCATACTTCGCGCGGTCGGCTCCAAGCAACTCGACATCCTGTTCCTCTTCCTCTGTGAAGCGCTGATCGTGGGGCTGCTCGGTGTGCTGCTGGGCTATTATCTGCAGCTCGGCATGATCCACATAGTCGACCCGATCATCCGCAATACGATCCCCGGCGTGTCCTCGGTCGCCTCGATGTTCGAGTCCTCCAACGCGTTCAACGGCACCGTCGCCTTGGTGGGCGTGCTCGTCGCGCTGCTGGCCGGCCTGGTCCCCGCCTTCTCGGCCACGCTGATCCGTCCCAGCGAAGTCCTCAAAGTCTGACCCGCCAGGCTCTGTCTGATAATTCGCGTAGCGAATTATCGGCAGAGCCCCCGTGAACGTG
>CAZMLI010000175.1:7964-9201 GCA_964566865.1 uncultured Planctomycetota bacterium | reverse complement strand
TCCAGGATGCCAATGTCACGATCAAGAGCAGATGTGTCCATGCCCTATTCTATCAGACCTAGTCCTGCTGGTTGGTCTTCGCCCAGCGAATCCAGGCCTCGGCGACCTCGACCCGCGACGACTCGAGGCGGCTGCTATCCAGCTTCACGCCAGGATCCGCGCCCGAGATCAAGGTCAGCGAAGCGGCCAGCTGCTCCAGCACGTACCCGCTGTTCTCGTGCTTCATCAGTCGAGCCAGCCCCGGAATGACCTTCGGCTTCGCCTTGCGGCCGATCGCGCCTGCGATCGCCCCCCGCACCAGCGCGGTACGTTCGACGCGGAAGGCGTCGAACAGGTCGGCGACCACCGCTGGCCCGCCCACCTCTCCCAGCCCGCGCACGCAGTAGACGCGCACGCCTGCATCCTCGTCGGTCAGGCCCTTGTAGAAGGTCGGCAGATCGCTCTTGTGACGTCGCGCGAGCAGCGACTTGTACGCCTCGCGCCGCACCGTCAGGTCGCGGCTCTCGAGGAAGTCGCGAACCTGGCCGACGCTCCGGGCCTCGCGAATGCGATTGAGCCGCGACTCGCGCAGCATGCTCTGGAGCGTCTCGACCCGCGCCTGCGCGCGCACACGACGCTCGCGAGACGGCTGGCGCGCGATCAACTGCTGATAGACCCGCACGGCATCCGCCACCTGGCCCGTCTGCACCAGCAACTCGGCCAGGAACCAGTAGGACTTGAAGCGGTCCAGGTCCAGCGCCACGGTCCTGCGCATTTCGGCAATCGCCTGCTTCAGCTTCCCGTTCTGGAATAACATCGTGGCGTGCGCCGCGCGGTACTCCGCATTGGACGACTCGGCCTGGATCGCCTGCAGGATCAACCGCAAGCCACGCTTCTTCTGGCCGGTCATGTGGCAGACCTGCCCCAGATCGGAGAGAAAGACCGCGCGCTTCGGATCGAGTGCCAACGCCTGCTCGAAATCCGCGCGGGCGCGCAGCAGCTGGCGCTTCTTCAGGTAGTAGATCCCCCGGCCGCGGTAGGGCCAGGGCAGCTTGGGATCCAGCGCAATCGCCCGGTCGAAGCAGGACCTGGCCCCGAGAATATCCTGCATGTTGCCCAGCAACCGCCCCACCAGGTAGTGCAACGCGGCTTCCGTTGGCCGGAGCTCGAGCCGCCGGCGACAGACCGCCAGCACGATCTGGGGGTCCTGCGTCTTGAGCTGTTCGTCCTGCCGCGCGATCTCGGCCAGAATGTCGAT
>CAZMLI010000175.1:0-7864 GCA_964566865.1 uncultured Planctomycetota bacterium | reverse complement strand
GACCTGGGCGCGGGGACGTCAGGCTGGGGCACGGGGGCGCGAACTGGGGGCCCTGCGCAGCCGACGAGCGCCCACAGCCCGAACACCAGTATCAACCGGCCCTTAATAGATTTCATCACGCGCACTATAATTGGTAGGTTAAGTCTAATCCAGATGCAAGCAGGCGCCATTCTCGACAGTAGATTTGAACTGAAACGCCCCCTGGGAGGGGGAGGAATGGCCGACGTCTTTCTAGCCGAAGACCTCGAAACCAACCTGCAATGCGCGCTCAAGATCTTCCCCGAGAACAGCCGCGCGGTAAAAACCGCCGTCGCCCGTGAATTCGAGGCGCTCAAGCGGCTCGACCATCCCGGGGTGGTGCGCGTCGAGGGCCTGTACGAGAACTACTACACGATGGAGTATGTCGAGGGAAAGCGTCTCTCGCACTTCATCGGCGGCGAACTGACGCAATCGCTCGATCTGGCGGTGGACATCTGTTCGACCCTGGCCTACATCCACGCCAACGGCACGATCCACCGCGATCTCAAACCGGACAACATCCTGGTGGTCAACATTGCCCAGGTCAAGATCATGGACTTCGGGCTGGCCCTCTCGACGGTCAGGCGCGGCGAACCGATCGCCGGCACCGTGCAGTACATGGCGCCCGAGCTGCTGAAAGGCTTCGAGATCGATCCTCGGGCCGATCTGTACTCCGTCGGGATCATCCTTTATCAGCTCGTCACCCGGCGCTTGCCGTTCGAGCGCGCCGATCTGATGTCGACGGTGATGGACCACATCCACACCCCACCGCCGCCGCCGCGCAGTTTCAACCGCCTGCTGCCCGAAGAATTCGAACGGGTGATCCTCAAGGCGATCGCGAAGAACCCGATGGACCGCTACCAGACCGCCGAGGAGTTCCTCGCCGACCTGGTCGTGCTGGGCGGCCGCAGCGAGATTCAGAAGATGCGGGTCGAGAAGGGCGCCGGCATCCTGATGAAGCCAGCCTTCATCGGGCGAGAGCAGGAGATGGCCGCTCTGGCCCAGGCGTTCGAGGGCCTCTGCGAGAAACGCGCACTGCGGGTGACCTACATCACCGCGCCGCTGGGCATGGGCGCCTCTCGACTATTGAACGAGTTTGCCGGCGCCCACCTGTCCGCGAACAGCCTGATCGTGGAGGTGGATCTGAGCGGCCGGCATACCGGGCCGCTGGGCAGCCTGTCCTCGCTCGTGGTCTCGACGGTGCTGCAGCTGGATAGCTTGCAGCCCGCGATGGCCCGCGCGCTCTCGCAAAAGTGGGGCGACCTGCTGGTCGCCTGCGCACCGACGCTGGCAGCGCAGAGCGCTCTGCTGGGCGATGCGCAGGAACTCGAGATCCCGCCGGTCGAGCTGCGCGAACGCCTGCTGACCTTTTTCGGCGAAGTAGCCGGCCAGCTGCCGCTCGCGCTGTTCCTGCACGCCTTCGAGCGCACGCCCAAGCCGTTGGCGGACTTCCTCTTGCAGCTGATGGACGAAGGTCAGGACAAGCCGCTCTGGCTCTGCGGGACGCTACAGAGCGACGTCTCCGGCGAGATCCCTCGCGGGCCCTGGCAACTGATCGCAGCTCGCACGCTGCCGAGCGTCGCTCGGCAGGACCTCGCGCTCGGCCCGCTGACCGAGGCGCAACTGACGACCGTGCTGTCCTCGATGATCGGCAACAAGAAGCTCGACGATGGCTTGCTCGGCCCGATCGTCCGGATGTGCCAGGGGCGCCCGCTGCTGGCCGTCGAGTTCTTCCGCGCACTCGCCGAGGACGGCCAGATTTATCGCCGCGGATCGATCTGGCAGGTCGAGATCCAGGACCTGACACGCATCCCCCTGCCGGCGCTACTCCAGCAGAGCTTGCTGGAACAGGTTCCCAAGCTCTCCAAGCCATCCAGGACGCTGATATCGATCATCTCCCTCGCCGACAGCCTGCTACCGGTCGCGGCCTGCGCGGAGCTGATCGGACTCAAGAAAAAGAAGCTCGAGGCGGTCTGCTTGGAGCTGGAAAGCGCGGGCTTCCTGCTGCGCAACACGGCCCGCAACGGCCAGCTCGAGCTACCGTTCGCCGATCTGCGCAAGCACCTGCGCGCAGACATCGCCCCGGTGCTCAAGGTCGAGTGGCACGGCTCGCTGGCCAGCCGGCTGGAGAAGATGGTCGACAGCCGACCGAGCGACCTGCGGAACATCGCCGAGCACTACCACCACGCCGGTGATTTCGAGCGGGCGGTGACCTTCTATACGCGTGCCGGCGAGGCGGCCAAGAAGTACCTCAACAGCGATGAAGCAATCGAGAACTTCAGCAAGGCGCGCGACCTGGCCCGGAAGGAGGGGCGCAGCGACGTGCTGGTCGCCAGCCTGGGGCAGCTGGCCAGCCTGTACTCTCGCAAGGGAAACTACGACAAGGCGATCCAGCTCTACAGCCAGGCTCTCAATCGGGGCAATTCCGCCGGAGAGCGGCTGTTCTACCGCAAGGGCCTGGCCTATGCCTATTTCCGCAAACGCAAGCTGACACAGGCGCGGGAGATCTTCGAGTCCCTGCTCTCGGAGGCCCCCCAGCAGGCGGAGCTGTACTACTACCTGGGCATGATCCACATGGCCGATGGCGCCGTGGAGCTGTCGGAGAACTTGCTGCGCCAGGGTGTCGAAGTGGCCAGCCGAGACAAGGATGACCGTGACCGCGCCGCGCTCTATCTCCAGCTCGGACGGCTGAAGTTCCAGCAAGGGCTGTTCCACAACGCGGTCAACTTCTATCGCCGGGCGCAGGATCTGCTCGACGTCAACAGCCACGAACATCTCAGGAGCCGCATTTCCAGCAGCTTCGCGCTGTTCCACCTGTATCGCGGCGAGTCCGCCCTGGCCTACAAACACCTCGAGGACGCGCTCTACCTGGGCCAGGCCTGCGGCGACGAATCCCGCGTAATCTCCGCACGGATCCTGATCGGGATGTGCTTCGAATTGCGTTCCGATCTCCAGCGCGCGATGCGAATCTACCGCGAGTGCCTGGAACAGGCCCAGCGACTCGGCCAGCAGCCGGAGACGGCCAAGGCGCTGCTGGCGATCGGACGGGTGCTGGTCAAGCAGTGCGACCCCGAGCAGGCGCTGACCCAGTTGACCCAGGCGCTCAAGCTGTTCGGTGAACTGCACTACGTCTGGGGCCAGGGGCAGTGCTACTTCAACATCGGTCGGGCGCGCCTGTTGCTGGGAGAGCCCAACAAGGCGCGAACGGCGCTGGCCAAGGCCGAGCGAGAGCTCAAGCGGGTGCCCATGCGCTGGATGCTGCCGCGCGTGTACTGCCACGTCGTCGAGTTGATGCTCAACTCCGGTGAGTCCAAGAAGGCGCTGAAGACGCTCAACCGCTCGCTGCAAATGGCGCGCGACTTGCACGACCGGGTCTCGGAAGGACTGATCTTCCATCGTTATGCGCTGTACTGCGAGCAGCACGATCTGCCGAACGAAGCGCGCGAGCACTTTGTCGCGGCCAAGACCGTGCTCGACGACGCCGGCAGCCCGCTCGACACCGCGCAGGTCTATCTGGATTACGGCCAGTACCTGCTGCGCATGGAGCAGCTCGGTGAATTCGGCTTCCTCAAGAGCGCGGTCAAGCACATCAGCTTCGCCAAGGACATCTTCGAGCGCGCGGCCGTGCGCCCGATGACCAACAAGGCCAACTTGTTGCTCGAGGAGTGCAAGCGAACCCACTTCTCCACGGGCTTCGAGCTGGACCCGAAAAAAGTGCTGCTCTCCGAGAGTCTGGTCGCGCTGCGCCAGGAGACTCGGCAGACAATGACCCGACTGAAGCAGGCCTTCGAGAAAGAGCTGGGCAAGGACATGGATGCAAAAGCGCTGCTGTCTCGCTTCGAGAAACGCCTCAAGGAGGCCGAGGGTGGGCTGACCAAGAAGCTCGGCGAGCTGAAGAAGAAGAACGAGAAGCTGGTCAAGCAACTGAGCGAGCTCTCGCGCGAACGCAAGAACATGCTGGCGCTGCAAGAGATCAATTTCCAGATCTCCTCCACCCTCGACTCGGCGGAGTTGCTCGACCTGATCCTCGACCGCGCACTCGAGGCGGTCAAGGCCGAGCGCGGCTTCGTCATGCTGATCCCCGAGAAAGGGGAGCCCGAGGTCAAGGCGGCGCGAAACCTGGATCACGAGCAGATCGCCGACCCGCGGTCGGGCATGTCCGCCTCGATCGTGCAGAAGGTGATCCGCACAGGAGAGCCGGTGCTGACCTCGGATGCCCAGGCCGACGGCCGCTTCGAAGCGGAGTCGATTCAGGCGCTGGAGCTCAAGTCGGTGATGTGCGTCCCGCTCAAGTGGAAGACACGCATCATCGGCGCGCTGTACATCGATCACCGCTCGGCGACCGACAGGTTCAACGAACGCGACCTGGACTTCATGATCACCTTTGCCAACCAGGCCGCGCTGGCGCTCGAGAATGCCCTGCTTTACGAGGAGCTGCAGATAAAGGAGCAGATCGAGCAGGAGCTGAACATCGCCAACCGCATTCAGCAGGGACTCGTACCGAAGACGCAGCCCCGGGTCCCTGGCCTGGAAGTCCACGGCATGATGAAACCCGCGCGCATGGTCGGCGGCGACTACTACGACTTCATCGAGCGCGACGACGGCCTGACCGTCTGCATCGGCGATGTCTCGGGCAAGGGCGTGCCGGCGGGTCTGGTGATGGTCATGGCGCAGCTGTTCCTGCACCACTGGGACATCGACCCGGCCGATACCCGCGGCACGATGCTGGCGGCGAACAAGATCCTGCACGCGAACACCGAACCGTTCGTCTTCATGTCGATGTTGCTGCTGAACTGGAATGCCCAGACACGCACCCTGCGCTACACCGGCGCCGGACACGAGAACATGCTGGTCTATCGGGGCAAGACCCAGCAGGTGGAGGTCGTTCCCGCAGGTGGCGTCGTGCTGGGAATCAAGGCAGACATATCGGCCGTTCTGGACGAGAAAGAACTGGACCTGGCCCCAGGAGATGCGGTACTGCTATACACTGATGGGGCTACCGAGGCGCACAATGCCGAGGGCGAGATGTACCAACTCGAGCAGCTAGAGGCAGTTCTGAAGGAGTGCGGCGAGGGTACCGCCGAAGAAATTGTGGCGCATATCTTCGCCGTGTTGCAGGCTTTCAGCGGCGAGACCGAGCAGCACGACGATATCACCCTGGCCGTACTCAAGTGCACCAAGGATTGATCGAACGAGCCCGTGACACAGACCCCTGCTAAGATCCTCGTCGTCGACGACGACCGCTTGATCCGACTGACGTTGGAGAAACTGCTGACCAGAGCCGGCCACGAGCTGCGCTTTGCCGAGAATGGGGTCGTGGCGCTCGAACGGGTCGCAGAGGCGCTGCCCGACCTGATTCTGCTGGATATTCGAATGCCCGGACTGGATGGCCGGGGTGTCTGCGAGAAGCTCTCGGAACAGCCCGAGACTCAGAACGTGCCGATCATCTTCCTGACCGCCGAGAAGGAGGCGGAGGACATCGTGCTCGGACTCGCGCTCGGCGCGGTCGACTACGTCCCCAAACCGTTCGATGGCAACGTGCTGCTCGCGCGCATCAGCGGCGTGCTCAACCGCGCCCAGAAGCACAAGGGCGAGGTCACCGAGCTCCGGCGCAAGAGCCAGCGGCTGCAGGTCCGGCTCGGCAAGAGCCAGGCCTTGCTGCAGATCTACCGGCTGCTGACGATCACCCTGGTGCTCGTTACAGCGGCGATCGCCGGCACATCGGCTTATTACTTCGAAAAGGCGCAGGCGCTGCGCGCCGCGATGGTCCAGAAAAATGACACGGGGCCGTCCGAGGCAGATCTCAAGACCCAGATGGAGCAGGCGCTGGCGCTGATCGAGGCCGGCAGACCCCAGGCCGCGATCCCGCGCTTCAACGAGCTGTTGCAGCGAAAAGCGCACTACCCCGATGCGGTCCTCGGGCTGGCCCGCGCCCGTGCGACGCTGGCCGAGAAACAAGCCCGCCGCGGAGAGATGGTCCCCGCGCGGCAGAACTTCCGGATCGCACAGAACCTTGCCGGCGGGGACCCGCTGGGCGGGTACCTCGAACAGGTTCGCCTGATTCTGGAGTCGGTCGGTTCAATCGACCTGGTCAGCTCACCCCCGGGTGCCCTGATCGCGCTGCACGCAATTCACAGCCGCAGCGGTGCCCTGCACCCCGCGCGTCCCCTCGGCAGGTCGCCGCTCTCCGGTCGGGCTCTCGAACCCGGGAACTACCTGCTGGTCGTGACCCATCCGGGATACCTACCGGCCCGGTTGCCGATTCAGCTCAAGCTTCGCGAAAAGCGCCAGATCAAGATCGAGATGATCGCCAGCAAGGATGCGCCAGAGGGCATGGTGCACATTCCCGCCGGTCCGTTCTGGCACAACCGCAAGATCGGCGACCCGCTCAAACTCAAGACGCTCCCCGGATTCTTGCTCGACCGTACCGAGGTCACGCATGCCGCATACGCGCGCTTCCTGATCGCGACCAAGCGCAAGGCACCGCCCGCCTGGAAAGGCGGCAAGCTCGACCCCAAGCTGTCCAAGTGCCCCGTCTACGGAGTCAGCTGGCACGACGCCGACGCCTACGCCCGCTGGGCCGGCAAGCGCCTACCCAGCGAAGCCGAGTGGCAGAAGGCCGCGCGCGCTGGAGACAAGCGGATCTATCCCTGGGGCAACCAGTTCACGCCGGACCGGGCCAACGTGCGCAACCGCCAGGCCGAGAAGTTCAGGCTCGAGTGCGCCGGCGGCCGCCAGTCCGGCGCCTCGTTGTACGGAGTGCTGCAGATGGCCGGCAACCTGCAGGAGTGGACCGCCAGCGACGCCGAAGGCGAGGGCTACAAGGCCCTGCGCGGCGGCTCCTGGGTCTACAAACCCCATTCGGCGCGCTGCGACTTCCTCGTGACCTGGCCAGCCAAGAAGCAGTTCCTCTCGATCGGGTTCCGCTGCGCCAAGGATCAATGAGAACCGCAAGCCTCTGCGCACTGCTGCTCCTCCTGCTCTGTACCCCGCTCGGCGCGCAGACGCAGGAGGTACGGGTGGTCATCTACAACGTCCAGTTCCTGCCGCTGATCGTGCGCATGGCCAACAAGCGCAACAACGTGCCCTACCGGGCGCGCACCATCGCTCGCAAGCTCGCGGCCTCGGCCGACATCGTCGGCTTCAACGAGGTCTACGACTATCAGGCGCGGCGACTGCTGATCGACGGATTCAAGCAGGCCTGGGGCAAGAACGTCTATCACCTGATCCACCCGAAGGGCAAGAACCGCGTCAGCGGCGGGTTGCTGATCGTCAGCCGCTACCCGCTGATCGAGACGCACGCGATGCACTACAAGCACGCCAGCCAGTTCAAGAATTACGGCTTCACCGCCGACGGCCTGGCATCCAAAGGTGTGCTGCACGCGCGGGTCAAGCTGAGCCAGACGCTCCAGCTCGACCTCTTCGTCACCCACCTCGAAGCCCGTTCCTCCGCCATGCGGCGCAAGCAATATCCCGAACTGGCCGCATTCATCAAGCAGCACCGCAGCCCTGACCGCCCCACCCTGCTGCTCGGCGATCTCAACACGTCCGGCGGCACCCGCGCGATGGCCAACCCCCAGTCGCCCTACCAGCTACTGATGAAGACATTGCAGCCGATGGTAGATCTCTGGCCGGTGGTCAACAAGCAGAAGATGATGGGCACCAGCGACCAGCACAGCAAGTCCGGCGGACGCCGCATCGACTACATCATGGCGAACGTACCCAAGGCCTTGCAAGCCAGGTTCGAGCCGATCAAGTTGTCGGTCAACCAGTTCCAGGACCCCAAGGTCGAGGCCCTCTCCGACCACTCCGCCGTCTTCGCCACCTTTCGCTACAAATAGCAAGC
>CAZMLI010000174.1:4955-9236 GCA_964566865.1 uncultured Planctomycetota bacterium | reverse complement strand
CTAGACGAACGATCCGCTGTCCCTCAATGCTCAGCATGAACTGAATGAACTCGTTCAGCGCTCCCTGGGGAGTGCCCCTGGTGAGCAGGAAGAGGTTGCGCCTCAGGAGATAGGTCCCCCTGCGGATATTAGGGATGGTGGCGGGCACAAGAGAAGCGCTTGACTTGCCATAGGAAACGGCCCGAACCGTCTCGTCGACGAAGACGAACGGAGTGAAGGCGATTCCATTGGGGTCGCGGGCGACGGAAGGAACCATCTCGGTCGTGATCTTGAGCGGCCTGGCGCCTCTGACGTAGGGGGTGTCTCCCTTCCCCGTGACATGCTCAGTAAAGGTCTCTGCGGCGCCGGAAGACTTCTGGTCACGCACATAGACCACAATGCTGCCTGAGGCCGTCGGACTCAGCTCCGCCCATTTGGTCAATGTTCCCTCGAAGAAGATACGCCGGACCTGCTCCCGCGTCAGGCCCTTGACGAGCGCGTACCTGGAGGGATGCACCACAATGGCCAGAGCATCGTGAGCGATCTGGAACGGCTTCAGCACGATTCCTTTCTCTCTTGCTCTCGCAAACTCTCGCGGTTTTGGATCTCTGGCTGCGCGGCCGATCTCGATTTCCCCTGCGATCAACTTCTTGATCCCCGTCCCACTAGAACTCTGTGTGACCGTGAGGGTCACATTGGGGTGCAGTTCCATGAAACGGTCGGCCCCCCTTTTCGTGACCTGGAAGAGTGTCGTGGAGCCGTCTGTGCGGATCGTGATGTTGCGGGGTCTGGGGCTTTGGTCGTCGCCCTTCTTCTTGTTACAGCCCCAAGCAGCGAGAAGCAGGGGCGGGGCCAACAGGCTGAGGAGAATCAACTTCTTCATCGTCGCGTCCTCCTGTGGAGTTACGGAAGGTGGCTTCGGTCACGCGAGTTTCCCGAGGAAGGGTGCCCGTTCAGCGAGGGGATTTCACCCTCCGTCGGCTGGGCATTGAGCAGTCGATTGATGCGAACTTGTTGTGGCTGGCTTCAAGATCGTCTTGTGATTGTCGGGGCAAGTGCTGATGGCCGAAAGTCGGTTGCGGCTATCGTGGGCAACGCCGACAGCGAGGTGGCCCACGGACGCCAGTTTCTCCTGACGAACAAGCATCTCCTGCGCTTGCTTCAGTTGAAGTGTACGCCGCTTCCAGTTCAGCCGCCCACTTCCAATCCCATCGTGGCGGTCTCGCGTTCAGTTGCGCTGAAAGTAAGCCTTCAGCGCGCTCTTGATCCGCTGACTGGTCTCCATCAAGTGGGCCTCGCTGGCCGCGTCCAGCGCGAGCTTGGCCGCCAGTACCGCGTCGACACGCTTGCCCAGATTGACCAGTGAGCGGTAGGACAACGTCTTGGCCTCCTCGTGCGCGCCCCACCGCCGGCCGAGCGCCTGGTCGACCAGCATACCGAGGTAGGTTCGTTGCAGACTGCGGCGGATCGTACTGATGTAGGGCGCGCCGGTCTTGCCGCCCAGTTCGGTCCAGATCATCCGGTCCAGCCGGCTAAACAAGTCGGACAGGGTGAAGCGCGCATTCTTCGGCGCTTTGAGCACGTTGTCGTGCAGTCGTGACACGGAGAACGGGTTCAGCAGCAGGAACAAGGTGCTGTTCTGCACCGCCGCGATCCGGTCGTGGATCGGGAACTCGAGCCACTCGTCATACTATGTTGGGCCCTTATACTTCCTATCCGCTCTATCAGCGGGCAGTCGGCCATGATGCGCACGATCGTCGTCGCCCCTAACGCGCGCGCCGCCTGATAGTAACGGTCGAGCACGTCGTTCAGCGAGCCGCGGAAGCAGGAAATGCCGTGCGCCTCGCAGAGGTGCGCAATCGGGTCGTCGGCAGGCTCGTCCGACGTGGCCAGAATCACCTGCTCGAGCGTGCGCGCGGCGCGGGTCCGGGAGGCGACATGCGCCAGCATCGGCACGCCGGCGATGGGCGCCAGCACCTTCTCGGGCAGCCGTGTCGATGACCTCCTGGCCTGGATGATGGCCGAGATCATTGAGCGGCCATCATGTCGGCAGGACCCGACCGTTCAACGTCTCTTCTGTGCCCGCTTGCTCGGCAGCAGCTTGCGGAACGCCGGATCGTCCGACCAGCGGCGCAGCTCCTTCATCCGCCAGGCCTTCTCGGCTTCGACCGCGTTGTAGCGCAGCGCCTCGGTCAGCGCGCGCAGCGCCGGTTCGCGCTGCCCCCGCGCTCCGTGGTACAGCGCCCAGGCCACGGCGCGCGCCCCACGCAGGTAGCGCACGCGGTCATTGCCGTAGCTGATGCTGGAGGCCGGCAGGAACTGATCGAGGTGGTGCAGCAACTGCTCCGCGCGATCCAGCTTTCCCGCGCGAATCAGCGCGCAGGCTCTGTAGGCCACCACAGCCGGAATGGCGGCGCGCGCGATGATATCCGTCAGTTTGTTCACTTCGGCATACACCTCCCAGCTGGGCTGGCCGTCCTGCAGGTTCGTCGGCAGCCGCTCCAGGCCGGCGAACTGCTGCGTCAGCGCCAGCAGCCGCGGCATCTGCCGGCTGCGCCAGGCCACCACCGCGCGCCACTCCCGTGCTCGCTTGCCGTAGGGGCCCTTGCGCTCCCAGCGGAGAAAGTCCTGCTCGGCCTCCTTCCAGCGTCCGGCCTCCATGTTGAAGAATCCCGATCCGGCCAGCCCGCGGACCCGCTGCCACTGCGTCTTTGCCAGTGCGATGCACCGGCTGAAATCGGCCGCGGCCTTGACGGGGTCGCCGCTCTTGGCGTGGCAGGTTCCCCGCTGATAGTAGGCCTCGTGGTCGGATCGGTCGGAGAGAGCCCCGGTCCAGTCGATCGCCGCCTGCCGCCAGGCCTTGCGGTCTTGCGCTTCACGTGCCGCGGCCCGCCAGCCGTCGCCGTCCGCGGGTCCCAGCCGCCGCAGCTCCGCGGCCCAGCGCTGGCCTGCGCGCGAATGGCCCATGTCCAGCGCGTAGCTGACTTGCCGCACCAGCTCGCGTTGCGCTGCCGGCAGTCCGCCGGCCAGCCACTGCGCCTTGAGGCTCTTTGGCGAGATCCAGTAGACGTCCCATAGCGCCTGCCGGATCCAGGCGGTCTTCTTCGCGCGCGCAGCCCACTGCTGATGCTCCGCGGGCTCCAGCGAGGCCCATAATACGACCAGGGCCCTGCGCCGAACCAGCGGTTCCGCATCGGTCAGTGCGCGCTCCACGATCGCCGCGGCGTTCGCGGTGAGCGGCCTGTCCGCGCGGGGCAGCGCGCCCATGCGAGCCAGTGCATCCCGTGGTTGCCTGACCGGCGGCTTCACGTAGCGACCGGCCCAGCGCTGCCACGCGGCCAGAGCGAGTTTCATCGCGGTCGCGGAATGCCAGTCCAGGCTGCCAGCCGGACTGACCGCAAACCGCTGCCGAAATCGCAACACCAGATAGCAGTGAAAGAAGTGCGACCGGTTGCGGGCGAGGGCGACCAGCGGCCGTACGACATTCGGACCGCCGCAAGCCAGCAGCGCCTCGACCAGCGGCTCCTTGAAGCGACCCACCATGCGCCTCATCTGGCTCTCGGGCGCAAGCCCGAGCGTCGCAAGCGCCAGGCGTCGTTTCGTGGTTCGCGAATAGCGCAGACGGTTGTTGCCTTGCTGCTCGTCCGACCACGACACGGGTAGGGCGCGGCTGGCCATCAGCGCCAGACGCAATGCGGGAAGAGCCCAGCTGGCACGGCGCCGTGCCAGCAGGGCGGCCAGGCCGTCACGCAACTGCGCGTCTCCCGACAGCAGCAGCCGAGCCAGCGGGAGGCGCGGCAATACTTTCACAGCGGAAAGCGCCTTTATCAACCGCAAGCGCTCCAGACCAGTGGTTCGGCCCAGGCGGTCGAGCAGCGTCCCCAGCGGGATCCGCGGGCCGGAGGGCGCTTCTCGATATCGCTGCCGATTGACCTTCCACCACCTCTTGAACAGCAGGAACAGGTATGGCTGACCGCCCCCGAGCACCTCATCCCGTTCCCAGCTCGGCTTGGGACGGCCGAGCAGCGCAGCCAGTTCGGCATCCATGTCACTCTGCAAGGAAGGGTCCTCGGCCCAGGCGAGCATCGCGCGAACCCCGGGCCGATACGCTGCCTGAGCCAGCGCCAGAGCCAGGTCCATGTAGGATCCAGGCGCGGCCCGGTAAGCGTGCATCTCGACCCGGTGTTGCTCCAGCCACTGGCAGGCATCCCGGATGCCCGTCTGATGACCCAGCCGTACCATCGCCGCCAGACAGGCCACGCGCAGCTCTCCCTTCGTCCGCTGCGCCGCCGACAGGGCGCG
>CAZMLI010000174.1:0-4855 GCA_964566865.1 uncultured Planctomycetota bacterium | reverse complement strand
CGATAGACCCAGAGCGCGTCCTCGCGTTGCTTCGGATCTGCCAGCCAGCCTCGAACGGTTGCCAGCGGGCCGGGGTCTCCCGCCGCCGCCCGCATCTTCAACACCAATCGGTAGCCGGGGTGTTTGCTGTGCGGCATCGCGCTGCCGAGCACGACCTGCCGCAGCGCAGCAACCCGCCCCACGAAGCAGACCCGGAACAGACTCTCGAGCCAGCCTGCCTGGCCCTGGAGAGAGCCTGCCAGGTAGCGGCGCGCGACTTCGACAACGGTGTCCAGGCCGAGCCCCTGCGCCACCAGTTCACGCATCCACCTCGGGTCCGTTCCGTCGGCGAATGTCCTTATCTGTGGATCCGGCTCCGGTAGGCGCCAGAGCCGGCGCGAGTCGAGCAGCAACAGGGCGGTGCGGCGACTCGCTCGCCAGCTCGTGACCGCCTCGCTGAGATTGTAGCGGGTTCCCAGCCTGCTCCCGCCCAGCAGGTGTTCTCGAATGGCCTGCAGGCCTTTCCCGCGGCCCTGGGTCGGGTGCCCCGTGGCCGCCAGCAGGGCCTCCACCGCCGCCCCTCGCACGGTCGCCTTCTCGTGCTCGAGGTAGCCGGTCAGGCCGGGCAGTGTCTTCGGATCGCGCAGCAGACCGAGGGCCAGCAACAGCATACCGATCTGCCGCGCCTCGCGCGCACCCTTCAGCCGTTCGAGCAGCAGCTGAGCGGCCTGCTTGCGGTTGAGCTCGCGAGCGAGATCGGCGGCGAGCAGCACGACATCGTGCAGATCGCTGCGCAGCAACGGCAGCAGCATCTTGCCCGAGCCGGCTGCCGAACGCCTGCCCAGCTCACGCGCCACCTCCAGTTGCACCAGCGGCTCCGCTTCCTCCCGGGCCAGCAGCCCGAGCAGTTCCAGTTTCAGCTGACGTACCTGAGTGGCCAGCCCGCGGGCCAGCAGGCGTCGGGACGGCTCCGCCCGGGTCGTGGTGTAGTGACGATAGAGCTTGATCAGCAAGGGCAGCTCCTTGCCAGGGGGGCGGGTAACCAGCGCGCGTAAGGAGGCGAGGCGAGCCTTGGCATCTCGTTTCGGATCTTGCAGTACCTCGCGAATGGCCTCGAGGTCCTCGGCGGCAGCTCGCCTGGCCAGCAGTTTTCCCACCCGGAGGGCAGGCTTTCCCTTCAACCCTGCTCGGTAGAGGGTTCGCAGCCAGTCGAGTTGCTCGTCGGAGAGCTGGCTGGCCCAGTCGAGATTCGACACGACCGCCGTGCGCAGCTTGGCATGGATGGTCTTCAGGCGGGCGGTCCGAAGTAGACGGCGATTCCAGTCCTGGCCCCGCTGGTTTCGGAAATGCCGGCGAAGGGTGAACAATGCGGTCGAGATCTCGGGGTCCCAGCGTCCGGTCGCAGCGGAGCGGTCTATTTCATCCAGCAGGCCTGGCAGCAGCTGCCCCAGCCGCTTGGGCCAGACCTGATTCACGGAGCGTAGACTCGTGATCAGGAACAGCCGGTGGCGGCCCGGCAACCGCGAGAGAGCGAGCAGCATGGACCAGAAGCGTTGCTTGTGGGTGGTGCTGCGAATGAGCCGGTGAAACCGGTGGTCGACACCATACCTGTTCCGGCCAGGCTGGGAGAGCTTCGGCGCCCAGAGACGGGCGGCTAGCTCCGGGGTCAGCCGCAAGACGGCCTGTTTGCGGTGGTAGTCCTGAGCCCACTGCGGATGCTTGGCCAGAATCGGCCGCAGCTTGCGCCAGAGCGCCTGCTGTTTTGCCGCGGCGAGCTTGGGCACGAGCCAGGCCGTCGCCTGCACGGCTTCTTCGGCCGCCACTCCGGCGAGAGACTGCTCGATCATCGGCGCGAGCCAGATCTTCTTCGTGCTGAACAGCACGCGCAGCGCCTTGCGGCGACTGATTTCCGAGCCGTTGGCGAGCTGTTTCACCACTTGACGACGCCTGTCGGGCGGGAGGATCCGCTTGGGCAGCCGGATGTCCCAGTACAGCTGGCCCGCGCGGCGGCGCAGTTCGAGGTCGGATGAGCGCAGGGCGGCCCGCAATGCGGGCAGCGCGCGAGGCCCCAGCTTGTTCAGGCGGCGCTGCGCGTTCTGTCGCTTGCTCCAGCTCGAGCTGCCCAGCTGCTTGACCAGCTGGACGGCCTCGGCTTCCAGCTTGGCGGCAGGTTCATCCGAATGGAGGACCAGGGTGGCCTGGACCAGCAACAGGTATCCGCAACACGCAAACAGGCTTCGTCGAGTGAGCATGGCTGACCTCCTTGTGAGATAACAATCATACGTCGCGGGGCCTGGAGAGTTCGCCTGTAATCCGCCCGCTCAACCCTGTTGACCCCGGCGGTCCATAGCCTGCTAATGGCCTTGTGGCGAAACTGTACTGCGATGTGTCGAAGCTGCGAATCTCGAGCGCGGCCTCCCTGCGCGACGCACTGGCCTGCATCGATCGCTATGGCGGGCAATGCGTCAGCACTCAGGAGGAAACGGAGGTGCAGTGCACTTGCTGACGCGGGAAAGGCAATCTCACACAGGTGGAAGCACGACCCTCGCTGGAGCGCTGATCAGCTACCGCTTGAGCTTGACAAAGTGCCCATCGAGCACCACCTTCCCACCACTCGAGTTGGCCACCTCGACGAAGACTGTTTTCTCATCCCCTGGACTCACGAAGATCTTGCCTCGCCAGACTCCTTTGACTGGATCCTTGCGGTCGACAGCCCTCACGATGGTCTTTCCTCGTACCTTTATCAAGAACTCGCCGTGACCGTTCGAATCTCCCGCGGCTGTTCCCCAGTAGGTGATCCTGGTGATGACAAACTTCTTGTCAGGTGGAATGTGTCCACCGCTTATGTACCCGACCGACCGCTCGTTGATGGCGATGGGCTTGTCGAAGGAGAGCGGCTTGTTCACCATGCGATCCAGGTAGATCGAGGCCTTCCCGATCATGCTCACCCTGTTCGGATTGCCGCCACCGGCGCCTGCCCGGACATGGATAATTACTTTCGGCTGAAGTAGGGCATCCGACCTGGCATTTTTATCGCCACCGCCGCCACCCGCTCGCAACCCTCCCCCGGGTGGCTCGACGGGGCGAAAGGGCTGCAGCGGGACGTTCCTGAGCTGGCTAGAGGGGAGGAACCGACCGGAAATGCGCAACTCGGCGCTGCTGGTGTTGGCTGCGGTGATCCTCAGCATGTGCTCTTCTCCGGGGCGTAGAACAGCACGACCTCGATAGTACGTGAGAAACGGACCCTGCTCATCACGCTTGCTGAAGAGCCGCTGACCCTTGATCTGGAGCTCCAATTCACCGTGCCCGTTTGAGTCCCCCGCTGCCGTCGCGTACAGGTCGATGGACTCGATGACCAGGCACTTGTTCAGCGGAATGTAGCCCCCGGTGTAGTAAACTCCGGAACGACGCGACCACTTCTTCACACCGTAAAACCCAAGCGGTTTGAGGGATCTTCCCATCGGGTATCCAACCACTCGCCCATCGAGCGTCAGCGTACTGTCGTGACCTCCCCTGGCTCCAGTGCGAATCTGCAAGATGATGTTTTTTGGATTCCGAATGAAGCCAACACGCAGCCTGCGTGTCTGCATGTCCGTGCGCTGGAGTTGCTGTACCAGGTCCGTGAGCCGGTTCATGGAAGCTGCGGGCAGGCTAAATCCAGGCTCCTTGATCGGTGGATGCATTGCCAACCAATCGAAGGTGCAGCGATCACCAGGTACGAGCTTGATCACGCGCAAGAAGCTGAGGATCTGCTGACGTCCGTATTTCGAGCGGATCATGTACATCGTGTTCTTCCGTGCGAGGACAGAACGGATTGTGCCGTCATCCGTGCTGGGGAGCCGGTCCATCCGGGTCAGTTCCTCGAAAGTCATGCTGCCCAGCTCCAGGATGATGTCGTCTTGATTGGACGAAACCTCGACGGACAGCAGATCTTTCCCATTGCCGAACTCCAGATCCCAGGAGTTGTTCGTCAATCGCCGACCAGGATCATCTCTGACTCCATGCACAAAGCTGAAAGTAGCCTTCTCGTAGTCGTCGTGTTTTAGCCTGGACAGCAGCGTGACACGCCCGGTCCTGAATCTCGCTGATCGAGGCGGCATCAGCGTCCGACTGGTCTGTGATGAGGGCTCATGAGCCGGAGGCGTGTGCTGCCCCCGGTCCTTCTGTGGTGAGCAACCGCCGACGAGAATGACCAAGGCTAGAATATGCAATGAGGGTGCGCTTCGTATGCTCATCGTTTTCCTCTGTGAAACAACCTGACCCACACAGTTTCTCGTAGGAGCGGCTGCAGCCAAGCTACATTATTGGCGAGACGAACTTGATGCGCCCCTGCTCGGCGCACCTTCCTTCTGGTTGCTGGCGGATTGCCCATCAGACCCACGCACCATATCAGACTGCTTACACCATGGACAAGGCACGGATCTGATCAGTTGGGAAGCTGCTCGAGCTGACAGAGCTCCTGGACTACTGCCAGGCCTGGCAGGGGAGGGATGTGGATATCGATCGGGCAGCGGCTTGTCCGTTCCTCGCTGATTCGGGACAAGCATCCTTGATGCGCTTCGCGGGCGCTGCCACACTGGTAACCATGTCGGACTCCCCCCAACCGCCAGTCGACCCGGAGGCCACCGAACTGAGGCTTCCGCGAGCAGCCGATCCCGCTGACATCGTGCATGAGCATCGTCTGGTGCCTCGCTCCGGCAGCGGCAGCTCCTTGATCGGCCGTTACGACGTGACCGGACTTCTCGGGCAGGGCGGGATGGGCGAGGTGCTCGAGGCATTCGACCCGGTGCTGCGGCGGCGGGTGGCGCTCAAGCGTAGCATCGGCGGCGGAGACAAGCGGGTCGGTCGTTTCAAGGAGGAGGCGCAGGTCACCGCA
>CAZMLI010000173.1:4555-9394 GCA_964566865.1 uncultured Planctomycetota bacterium | reverse complement strand
TTGGTCATCGGGGTCAGGCGCAGCTCGACGCCGTCGGCAGCCAGCACCTGCGCCACCGGATCGAGCCGAAACTGCTCGCCGTGCATCAGGCGGATCCAGCCCCGTTGTTCGATCCGGCCCTCTCCCAGCTCCGCCTCGCCAGCGCCATCCTCGTACCAGATCTCCGCCCCGCAGGCAGGGCATTCGGTCACGCCAGCCGGCGCTTCGGCCGTGCAGGAACCGCAGAATACCATCTCCTGCTGCGACTGAGATACACTCGCAAAGCGGCTCTCGAACAGTACCGCCAGCGCACTCTCGAGCGACGGCCCGGGCTCTTCGCGCGCGCCTTCATTCCAGCTCGGCGGCCGCCCCATCGGGGCCTCGGGTTGGTCATCGCGCAAGACGGTGTCGGGACAGTCCGCACAGTCGATCATGCGATCCTCGTATTGCTGATGACAGGATGGACACCATTTCATCGGACGCTGATCCTCTCGCGTAGTTGATCGATCTGGCGGGCGACCGATTCCGGCGCCGCGCTGCCAGCGGTCTTGAGTTCACACAGTAAACGGTCGGGGGTCAACCCCTCGAATTCGCTGGCCAGCTCGGCCACCGCTGCGGGCAAGATGCCGCAGAGCGCCTCCGCCAGCGTCGCGCCGGATTGCTCCGACGCGCTGGCCGCCTTGCCCACCAGGCCGTGTGCCTCGCGGAACGGCAAGCCGGCCAGAACCAGTCGATCCGCCAGCCAGAGCGCCGCGAGCTGGGGCGCGCAGGAGGCGCGCATCCGCTCCCCGTCCCAGGACATCTCACGGATGTGCAGCGTCGCCAGCTCGAGCAGGGCCAGACCGCGGTCGGTCGCGCGGAACAGCACCTCCTTGTCGTGCTGCAGGTCCTTGCTGTAGCCGGAGACCAGCCCACCGACGACCGCTGCCAGGGCTGAGAACTCGGTCCCCAGCAACTTGCCGCCGCCTCGAATCAACTCCGCGCCGTCGGGGTTCTTCTTGTGCGGCAGCAAGCTGGAACCGGTCGTCAAGCGGTCCGGCAAGCCGATCCAGCCAAACTGCGGCGCCGCGAAGTTGACCAGCTCCTCGCCCAGGCGCGAGAGCTCCAGGCCGATCAGTCCGACCAGCCCGACCAGATCGAGCAGATCCGCTCGGCTGCCGGTCGACTGCACGGCGCTGATCGTCGGCCGCTCAAAGCCCAGCGCGATCGCGACCGCCTCGCGGTCCAGCGGCAGATACCCCCCGGCAGCCGCCCCGCTACCCAGTGGACACTCGTCCAGCCGCCCTCGCAGATCCCGGGCTCGCCGCAGGTTGCGCTCGGCCGCCGCGGCGTGCGCCACCAGCCAGGCGCCGACGGAGCTGACCTGTGCCGGCTGTGAATGGGTAAAGGCCGGCATCGGCTGCTCAGCGCCCTCGGTGGCGCGCAGCAGCAACTGCTCGATCAGCGAAATGAGCGAACGTTCCAGTGTCTTCAGATAGGCGCGCATCCAGAGCACGACATCCAGCATCACCTGGTCGTTGCGCGACCGCCCCGTGTGCAGCCGCCTGGCCGGCTCGCCGATCAGTTCGGTCAACCGGCGCTCGATCGCCATGTGGATGTCCTCGTCGCTGGACTTGAACTCGAAGCGCTCCTCGCGCAGCTCCTCCGACACCTGGTCCAGGCCCTGCTGAATCTCGGCCAGGTCGCTCTCCGAGATCAGCTCGACGTCGCGCAGCATCCTGGCATGGGCCAGGCTGCCCGAGACATCCTGCGGCCAGAGCCGATAGTCCAGCGCAAGACTGCTGTTGAGCCGTTCGAGCAGCGCATCGGTGGCCTCCTCGAAGCGCCCGCCCAGGCTGCGTCCGGGGGTGGAATCAGTCAACTCAGGATGCTCCGAAAAAGTAGCGTTCGAGAATTTGTTGATAGACCGTCACGGCCGAATCGAGCTCCTCGACCAGGATGAACTCGTCGGCCTGATGGCTGCGTTCGGTCTGACCGGGGCCACAGACCAGGGCGTCGAAGTCGCCCACGTGAACGAAATCGCAGACGCCCATGAAGGGGGCCGGCTCCGCCTGCCCTCTGACAGCCAGCGCGGCCAGCACCAGCTTGCCATCGGCCGGCGTGCGCGTGGCTTCCAGCCGGCTGGATTGCACGGTGACGGTACAGTCGGGCAGCGGATCGATCAGCTGATGCAGTCGCGCGACCAGCGCCTCGTTGTCGACCAGCGGAGTCGAGCGGCCGTCGATCACCAGCGTGACCTGTGCCGGCACCGCGTTCTTCTGGTGGCCGCCGGAGATCATCGTCACCTCGAGGGTCGCCCGTCCCAACACCGGGTCTTCCGGAAATTCCTGATCCGCGAACAGCGCCTGCAGCGCCGGCAGCGCCAGCCGGATCGCGCTCTTGCCCTGCCACGGCCGACTGGCGTGGGCGGCCTGCCCGAGCACCTCCACGCTGGCGCGAACCATGCCCTTGCAGCAGTTGGCCACCAGCAGATCGTTCGGCTCGCCGATCAGCACCGCGTCCGGCTCGGAGATCTCGTCTCGCAGCCACTCCAGCCCCTCGCCGCCGGTCTCCTCGTCACAGGTCAGCACCAGCCGCAGCCGCCCCTCGTCGAAGTCGGGATGAGATTCGCGAAAACCGAGGAAGGCCATCGTCATCGCGGCGACCGATCCCTTGGCGTCGTTGGCGCCGAGGCCGAGCACCATGCCGTCCGCGGTGATGTGGCCCGAGTGGGGATCGAAGGTGTAGCCGGCGGCGGCCTGCACCGTGTCCAGGTGGCTGTTGAGCCAGACCGTCGGCCCGTACTGGCCGTGCGTCACCACCAGGTTGCGCCCCACGCGCCAGACGTCGGCGCCCCGCCCGTTCAGGAACTGCTCTAGATAGCCCAGCACCTCATGTTCCTTGCCCGACAGTGACGGCCGCTTGACCAGCTCCGCCAGCAACGTGGCCGCAGACAGCTCACTCATGCTCGTCCTCGACGATCAAGGTGCCGCAGCCCTCCACGGTGAAGATCTCCCGCAGCAGGGTGTGCGACTGTACGCCCGAGATGATCTGGACCTGCGGGACCCCGCCGGCAATCGCCTCGAGCGCCTCCTCCAGCTTGGGGCGCATTCCACCGCCGACCTGGTCGCCGTCCAGCAGGGACCGCACACCCGACACGGTCAGCTGCGAGATCGGCCCGGCCGCATGCGCGCTGGTCATCACGCCGGCCACGCCACACAGCATCACCAGCTTCTGCGCGCCCAGCGCGACAGCCACCCTGGAGGCCACGCTGTCCGCATTGACGTTGACCAGCGTACCATCGTCGGTCACCCCCAGGCTCGGCAGCACGGGCATGGCCCCATCGTCGCCGCGCAGCGCCGCGATGTCGATCTGTTCGATGTCGCCGACGAGCCCGAAGTCGACGGACTGCTCCTCCACGTCGCGCGGGGGGCGACGCCTGCAGCGCACGCCGCGGGTCACCCCATCGGCGTGACCTCTGCCCTGAATTCCCTCGGCGGCGAGCAGCTCGATGATCTGTTGATTCAGCGTCTCGCCCACCACCGACGCCACCACCTCCATCACCGCCGGACTGGTGATCCGCCGTCCGCCCACCTTCTGGATCTCGATGCCGCGTTCGGCGCAGCGCTGGTCGATCTGCTTGCCCCCGCCATGCACGACCACCGGGCGCAGGCCACAGTGAGCCAGCACCGCGAGCTGCGGTACGATGCGCGCGAGCACCGGCCCGACCTGCAGCTCTCCGCCGAGCTTGACCACCACCGTCTGGCCACGAAACCGCGCGATGTACGGCGCCGCCTGCTGCAGGCTCGGGCCCCGGTCGGCCACCATCAGAGCAGGCCCATCCGCTGCGCCAGCAGCTCCAGCAGTCCGGCCTGCGCCCAGAGGCGATTCTCCGCCTGATCGACCACCAGCGAACGGTCGGAGTCGAGCACGTCCGCCGCGATCACCACGTTGCGCCGGACCGGCAAGCAGTGCATCACACGCGACGCCGCGCTCGGATCGTCGATGATCCAGTCCCGGTGGGCCGCGCGCAGCGACTGCTCGCGCGCGGGGTCGCCGTAGCAGTCCAGCCGCCCCCAGCTCTTGACGTAGACCAGCCGCTGTCCCTGCAGTCCGTCGCGTCGGTCGTGCGAGACCTTGACCGGACCGAGCTGTGCGATCAACTCGGGATCCAGCTGCCAGCCTTCCGGATGTACCAGCGTCAGATCGGCGCCGGCCATCGACAGCTGCAGCGCGAAAGAGTGCGGCACCGCCATCGGCAGCGCCTTCGGATGCCAGGCCCAGCAGAGCGCGACCGGCAGTCCGGCAACGCCCTCCGAGAAGTTCTCGCGGATCGTCATCAGGTCGGCCAGCGACTGGCAGGGGTGATGCATCGCGCCCTCCAGGCTGACCACCGGCACGCCCGCATGCTGCGCGAAGGCCCGGATGATCGGCTCGGTGCGTTCCACACTCCAGGCCTCGCCGCCCGGGAAAGCCCGCACGCCCAGCACGTGAAAGTAGCGACCGAGCACACGCGCCGCCTCGACGACGTTCTCCGCCTCCTCCCCATCCATCAGCGCCTGCGGGTCGAAGCTCAGCTTCCAGCTCTCGCTGGAGGTGTTCAGCGTCTGGCAGTTGCCGCCGAGGATCCAGGCTGCCTGCTCGAAGCTGACCCGCGTGCGCAGGCTGGGGTTGTAGTACAACGCGCCGACACGCAGCCGCGACGGCCTGGGCGGTTCGGTCCGGGCCTTGAGCAGGGCGGCGCGCGAGAGCACCTGTTCGATCTCGTCGAGGGTCAGGTCGGACGGGCTGAGCAGCTGGTCAGGCATCGATCGCTTCCCGAAATGCGCTGCAGAACAGCTCGATCTCGCTGTCCGCAAGGATGTAAGGCGGCAGCAAACG
>CAZMLI010000173.1:0-4455 GCA_964566865.1 uncultured Planctomycetota bacterium | reverse complement strand
GAAACCGCCTCGGTGGTCAGCAACGCGCCGGCGGGATAGCCGCTGGCCAGCCCCTTGGCCAGCGTGACCATGTCCGGCTCGACGTCGAACAGTGTGTGGGCGAACCACTGGCCCAGGCGACCGATGCCCCCCTGGATCTCGTCGAAGATCAACAGCGCGCCGACCTCGCGACAACGCGCCGCCAGCGCGGGATAGTAGTCCTGTGGCGGCATCCAGACACCGGCCAGACTCGGCACCGATTCACAGATCACCGCCGCGGTCTGCTGATCGATCTGCGCCAGGTCTTCGAACTCGCCGAAGCGTAGAAAGCCATTATGCTGATCGACCGGCAAGCTCAGCCGATCGCGATAGCCGGCCAGCCCGGTCGCCGCCAGGCAGGCCAGCGTGCGTCCGTGGAAGGCGCAGTCGAACGAGAGCACCTTCGACCGCCCGGTCTGCCTGCGCGCCAGGTGCAGCGCCGCCTCGTTGGCCTCCGCGCCGCTGTTGACGAAGTGTACCCGCGTCAGGTGAGCGCTCTGCCCCAGCAGCGCTCGGGCCGCCGATTGCTGGACCGCCATCTCCAGTGAGTTGGAGTAGAAGTCGAGCGTGCTGTGGCCCTCGACCAGCGTGCGATGCAGCTCCGGATGACAGTGGCCCAGCGGCGTGACCGCGTGACCGCCATACAGATCGAGGATCTCGCGACCGTCGCGGGTATGCAGCCAGCAGCCGCTGGCCCGCAACAGATCGAGCGCCAGCCGCGGGTAGACCGGAAGCAACGCATCGCTCACGGCCAGACGCCCATTTGCGGCAGCCCGGTCAGCTCGTCCAGTCCCAGCAGCAGGTTCATGTTCTGCACCGCCTGCCCCGACCCGCCCTTGAGCAGGTTGTCGATCGCGACGAAGACAACCGCGGCCTCTGCGGTCTCGACCACGCCGATCTCGGCCCGACAGCTGCCGATCACCGCGCCCAGCGCGACCCGCCCCTCGCCCACCGAGATCAGCGCCGACTCGCGGTAGGCCTCTTGCAGCAGCGCCAGCGGCGAGCCATCGAGCTCGTCGCGACGCAGGCTGATGGTCAGGTGAATGCCCCGCGCAATCGGCGCGCTGTGCGCCGTGAAGTCGACGGCCACCGTCCGCTCGTGGCGGCTGCGCATCAGCTGCTGCAGCTCGCCCATGTGCTGGTGGCCCAGCGGCTTGTAGGCCCAGAAATTGGTCATCCGCAGCGCGTGGTGTACGCCCATGCGCGCGGTCGCGCCGCTGCCACTGGAGCCGGTGACTCCGCAGACCGCCAGACGCGCCGACTCGCCCATCTTCGACACCAGCGGCAAGATACCCAGCGCCAGCGCCGTCGCGAAGCAGCCAGGATTGGCCAGCAGCCGGCAGTCAGCCGGAGGCGGTCCGGTCAGTTCCGGCAAGCCGTAGAACGCCTGCGCCAGCAGCTCGGGCCGCGGATGGGCCCGGTCGTAGAACCGCGGGTAGTCCTGCGGATCACGCAGACGAAAGTCAGACCCCAGATCGATCACTCGCAGCCCGCGGTCGAGCAACTCGGCCGCCAGCTCAGCGCTCGCGCCATGCGGCAAGGCCAGCAAGACCAGCTCGCAGCGTTCGCGCAGCAGCTCCGGATCGGCCGCCTCGAGCACCCACTCGCCGGCGCCCGCCAGCGAGGGCCGGACCTCGCGTAGCGCCACCCCCGCATTGCGCGGCGAGGCGCAGACCACGGTCAGCGCCACCTCTGGGTGCGTGGCGAGCAGGCGAACCAGCTCGCCGCCCAGGAAGCCCGTCGCTCCGACGATCCCGACGCGCGGTTGCGCACTCATGTCGCCAGCTCGCAGACCCGCGCGGAGTCGCGGAAGATGTTGGCCGCGGGGAAGCCGAGCTGCTCCAGCTTCTGCTCACCGCCCAGGTTGTCGGTTGCCGGACCGGTGATCACCCGCACCTCGATCCCGTGCTCGGTCAGCCGCGTCGCGCCGGCCCAGCCGCCGATGATGTCGTTGGCCGCCAGCACGGCGCCACAAAAACAGCCCACCAGTTCTTCATCGGCGAGGATCTCGTCGACGCCGTAGCTGCCCAGCAGGCCGTCGCCCATCTCGAGCACGATCAGGTCCGGCTCCTCCGCCGCCAGATGGCCGAGCAGATTGCGTGTGATCCCGGCCACGTCCGCCTGGTGGCAGGTCGACGGGACCCCGCAATCCAGAAAACTCGCAGTGGCGCTCGCCCCGTTGTCGGAGAACAGCAGCAGGTCGCGAATGCAGGCCACCCCGGTCGCCTTGCCCGCGTGGACCCGCTTGCCCTGTCCCCGCAGGTAGTGAATGATGACCGCCGCGGCAGTCGTCTTTCCCGCATGCATGCAGGTGCCCCAGACGCCCAGCACCGGCGGCATCTGCGCCGGCAGGCGCTCGACCACAGGCAACGCATAGTCGGACAGGCGCAGCGGCTGCTCCTCGCGCAGCGGCGTGCCCATCACCTCCAGTTCGATCGGATTGCCCAGACCGACGGTCCGCCCTTCGGAGACGCCGATCACGCCGCCCTGATTGAGCAGTGACAGCGTATCGCCCACCGCCAGCGTCTCGGGCGGCCGACCGCAGAAACCCCGCAGCGCCGCACGCGAGCCGAGCACGCCGAGGATCAGATCACCGGGCACCAGGATCGCCGTCCGGCCAGAGCAGAGCTCGAGATGGCCATACTCCTGACGCGCCGTCTTGACCCGACAGAGCACCGCCACGCCGTCCCCCGCGACCGGCTGCTGACTGATCGACAGGTAAGGTCCGACGTCGAAAGGACCGCAGACACTGCCGATCTTGTCCGGCCGGACCCTGAGCCGGTGGCTAGTGGTCATGGCGATTCGGTGACTGCGCCCGGGAACCCTGCACCAGTCCCAGGCTGAGAATGCGGGCGAAGCCCTGCGTGTCGCGGCCGTCCCAGCCGAAGCCGGTCTCGCCGTAGCGCGCGCGGCCGGCCATCCGGCTGTGTGGAGAATCCAGCTTGACCAGCTCCAGCGTGCCGCGGCCCAGACGCACAGTCACCGTACCGGCGACCACCTGCTGCTCGCTCGCCAGGTAGGCCTCGATGTCGCGCATCACCGGGTCCAGCCAGAGCCCCTCGTGCAGCAGCTGACCGTAGAGGCTGATCGGCTGTTCGCGCAGGAACAGCTGCCACTTGCCGAGCGTCAACTTGCACAGCTCGCGATGGGCCAGATGGATCACCGCCGCGCCCGGCGCCTCGAAGACGATCCGGCCCTTGATGCCGAGCACCGTATCACCGAGATGCACGCCGCGCCCGACACCATGTTCCGCCGCTAGCACGTTGAGCTGCTCGATCAATTGCCAGAGCGGCGCCGCCACCCCGTCCAGCGCGACCGGCACGCCGTCTTCGAAGGTCAGGCTCAGCTCGCGATCGCTGGCGCTGACCTCTGCGACCACCTTGTCACGCAGGTCCTGCGGGATCGGCTGCGACGGATCGTGTAGCGGTCCGCCGCCGAGCGTGGTGCCCCAGAGCGAGGTGTTGACGCTGTAGGTCGTCGTCGATGCCGACACCACGATACCGGCCGCAGTCAGCCGGCTGGTGATCTCCTCGCGACTCGGCGCCTGATCTCGAATCGGCGCCAGGATCTCGATCCCCTCCGGCAGCCGCGCGCGGAGTGTGACGTCGAAGCGCACCTGATCGTTGCCCGCCGCCGTGCAGCCATGGGCCACCGCCGCAAATCCGCCCTTCACCGCATACTCGGCCAACCCCTCGGCCTGCAGCCCGCGCTCCGCGCCGACGCACAGCGGGTAGTTGCCGCCCTTACGATATCCGCTGCGAATCAACGGCACCAGCACCTGCTCGCAGAGCGCCTCGCGCATGTCGACGACCTGATGCGCCACCGCGCCACAGGCGGCAGAGCGCGCCGCGATCTTCTCCTGCTCGGCATCGCTCAGACCGCCGCAGTCGAAGGTGATCGTCGTCACGCGATAGCCGCATTCGGCGCCCAGGTAATGGACGCAGTAACTGGTATCGAGCCCGCCGGAAAAGGCGATCAGCAATTCGGGTGTCGACATTCATCGCTCCGTGAATTTCAGAATCGCGGAGTATACAGCCGATCTGCGCCTGCAGCCAGAAAACTGCGTCCGAAACGGCCTGCAGAGCGACTTCCGAGCCAATATGCGGCCGGCACGCCGCGTGCGATTCAGCAGGGCATGAGAATCTTGCTAGGTTTCATCATGATCTGCCTCGAGATCGGCGGGCTGATCCTGGGCGCCGTTCATCGCGGTTAGTCAGCGGCCACCATGATCAACAACCCGTCCTTGTAAAACGCGCAGGAGAGCCCGTGAAGCTTGACCAGGATCGTCAGGGCGTCCTTCAGTCGCAAATCCTTCACGTGCAGCGTCACCAGAACGCCCGCCCGGGTCAGCTGCTTCCTCGCCGCCTGATCGACCACGATCTTGAGCTGACTGATCTGCTCGATGGACTGCACGACTTCGCTGAACGGGGTCTTGTC
>CAZMLI010000172.1:4169-9479 GCA_964566865.1 uncultured Planctomycetota bacterium | reverse complement strand
GACAGGCCGAGTCCGATGCCCGGTTGCGGCGATTCAGCCTGACGGCCGCGCTGGAACGGCTGCAGCAGACGCTTGATCTCCCCCGCCGGCATCCCCGGCCCGTGGTCGATCACCTCGAAGCAGAGCGGCTTGGGGCCGCTGATGCGTAGCGTCACTTCGCGCAGCTCGGCCTGCGAGGCATACTTGCAGGCGTTGTCGACCAGGTTGAAGAGGATCTGGCCGACGGCCGAGGCGTCGGTCGTCACGCTGGTTTCGAGCGGCAAGGCGCAGTCGACGACCAGCTGCATATCGCCGCGCGCACAGCGCTCCTCGAGCGACGTTCGGCAATGCTCTAGCAGACCGCCGAGCGTCAGCTCGCTGAGGGTCGGCTGCCAGCGCCGGTCCTCCAGCCGCGAGTATTCCAGCACGTTCTGCACCAGATGCGAGAGCCGCAGCGACTCGCCCCGTAGCGTCTCCAGATAGGTCGCGCGCGTCGCCTCGTCGGTCACCATGCCCTCCACCAGCATATCGGTGTAGAGCTGGAAGGTGGTCAGCGGCGTGCGCAGCTCGTGCGTCACGGCGGAGACGAACTCCAGGCGCCGCGCGTTGAGCCGCAGCATTCCGCGCAGACCGCCGGCCACGGTCAGCAGCGCCAGGCCCAGGCAACCCCAGGCGACGGCCAGCCCGATCTTCATCGGCGTCCAGTCCGCCGGCGGCGCGGTCGGCATCTCGCCCGGATCGAGCTTCGCCGGCAGGATCGAGATCAGGCTGTCCAGGTTCGACCGGTCGTCCGCCTCGCGGCGCATCAGCCGCGCTCGGGGGAAGATATCGGCCACCTCGCTGCGCGCCAGCGACTCGAGCAGCGGCCAGTCGATGGCCAGCCCCTGCAGCAACTGCTGCTTGCCGACATTGACCTGCCGCACCATGAACAGATCCTTCGAGCCGGCCAGCCAGACCGGCACCAGCGGGCTGCGCCGCAACTTGACGGCCGAGCGCATCGTGCGCTGCCCTTGCAGGATCGTATTCTGCGCCGCGTTGAATTGTTGCAGGACCTGGCGGTTGAACCCCCGACGCTGGACGCGCCAGTCAATGTTGACGGGCATGCCCTCCGCAGCCTGCTGACCGGCGCCATTGTCTACCAGCAGCGCCAGGAATTCGTCGCCGCGCTGCTGCCCTGCTCGTCCGAGGGCCTGCCAGAGCCGGGCCGCTAGCCGCTGCTGTTCGAAGCCTTCGAGTTCCTTGCGCCGCCGGCGCATCGACGCCTGGGACAACCCGCTGGCCAGCGCGCGATCGAGCATGTTGCCGGCCGGCACCTGTGGGGAGCTCCAGACGCCCTTGCGCGTGAGCTGAAAATGCAGCCGAATCCAGGCGCTGGACGGGGACAGGATCGGCGACGGCACGAACACCTCGTTGCGATCGATCTCCTCCCAGAGCCGGGTGTAGGCCAGCGCCGGCGAGTAGAACGCCTGGTAGTGGAAATGCGGCCGCGCCGCCTCCCCGGCCAGCACCGGCGAGAGCATCGAATCGATCCGCCAGACCGCCAGCCGCAACTGTTGATTGTGTAGGGTTTGCGCCTGCGCGACGCGTCGCTCGCGCTCCAGGCCGACCAGTTCGAAGCTGACCCACCCCAGCGTGCCGATCAGCACCAGCGCGCTGAGTGCATACCAGATCCAGGCCAGCGTGGCGCTTCTCATGGGGCGGCGCCGATCATGTAGCCCTTGCCGCGCACGGTGATCACCACCTGCGACGCCTCGGTCTTGTCGCGCAGCTTCTCGCGCAAGCGCGCCACGTGCATGTCGACGGTGCGGGTTTCCAGGTGGCGCGCGTCGATGCCCCAGACCCGCTCGAGCAGCTCCTGACGAGAGATCGCCCGCCCCGGGCTGGCGGCCAGGTAACGCAGGATCTCCGCCTCGCGTTCGGTCAACTCGGACCGGCTGCCATCGCCGAAGGCAACCTCACGTCGTTCGAAGTCGATCGACCGGCCCTCGAATTCCAGCAGCCCGACCTCGGTCGGCCGCTCTGCCGAACGGCGCAGCACCGCCTCGACGCGCGCCAGCAATTCGCGGGCGCTGAACGGCTTGACCACGTAATCGTCGGCGCCCTGCTTCAAGCCGGCGACCCGATCATCCTCGGCGCCCTTGGCGGTGAGGATGATGATCGGCAGCCGCGGCTTCGAGCGGCGCGTCTCGACCAGCACGCTCATCCCGTCGCGCTTGGGCAACATCAGATCCAGCAACATCAGGTCGAGCTCCGTCGAGACCGCCTGCTCGAGGCCGGCCTCCCCATCGGCCGCCTCGAACACCTGGTAACCGGCGAACCCGAGCGCGTCCACGATCCCGCGACGGATTGCCGCCTCATCCTCGACGACCAGCACCTTGTAGCCCGACATGCGCCGTTACTTATCGCTCTTTGGCAGCGGAAATACAATCTGGATCGTCTTGCCGCCGACCCGGATCACTGTCTTGTCGCCCAGCGCCAGCGCAGCCTGATTGTGCTCGGCCAGCAGCTGCTTGAACAACTGCTCGAAACGCGGCGTGCCGAATGTCACCCGCTCATCCACGGTGACCTGCTTGCCGCGCGTCAAGACCGACGCATCGACCCAGTTACCACCACGCTTGTAGAACGCCCGGTTGCCGAGCTGCTGCACGCTGCTGATCTCGATCCGCTTCATGTTCTGGTCGAAGAAGCCGTTGCGACGGTTGGCCCAGCTCTGTCCCCGGTTGCCCTGGATGTTGGCCTGCTGGCTGGTGGCGTAGCGACCGGTCCGGTTCATCACGGCCTTGCGATGCAGGTTGCCTCCGGCGGTCGCGTTGTTGTCGCCCCAGGCGGACAGGTCGGTGCCCTCGCGCGAGAGAAAGGCGGTGTACTCGGTCAATACGCCGTGGCGCGTCGAGAGCTTGACGATCTCATCGACCAGCTCCTTGCGCCGCGGATCGGCCGGCAGCACGCGTTGCTGGTTGGCGCGATTGGAGAAGTTGCGACCGGCCAGATTGTGCGCGCCGAGCTGCCGGATCGCGTCGACCAGCACGCCGATCCGCCGGCTGGCCCAGAGGCGGGCGACATGGGCGTTGCGCATCGACGCGCCCTTCAGCGAGAAGACGAAGTCGAAGCTGCGCGGGGCCCCCAGGTACTCGCCGGAGAGACGGAAGCGCAGTGCCGCCTCGCCCCGATAACGCCCGAGCAAGACCAGCTGATCGCCGGCGAACAGGTCGGGCAGTTGCGTCGGCAAGACCTGGCTGACCCGTCGTGTGGTCGGCTGGCCCTTGTCGTCCAGCAGCGTCAGCTTGGGGCCGGAGAGGATCGGCCCGGAGAACCTGGCGAACAGGCTCGCGACCTTGACCTCCACCTTCTCCTGCGGCAGCACGCTGACCATCGACCCGCGCGAGCTCTCGGCCAGCTTGTCCATCAGCGGCACGTTGACGTCATGGCCGATGCCGAAGCTGAAGATCCGGCGACCGGCCTTGTTGGCCGCGAGGACCTCCTGACGAATCGCCACCTCGTTGGTCTGCCCGACCGTCGGCACGCCATCCGACAGCAGCAGCACCAGCGGCAGCATGCCCTTGGTGCAAGGCTGACGCACCGCCTCCAGCACCGCGCCGTGAAGGTTGGTGCCACCCGCCGCCCGGATCGCCTTGATGTAGGCGCGCGCCTGAACGATCGACTGCTTGTCCTTGAGCACCGGCCGCGCCGCGAACTGCTCGACCTGATTGTCATAGACGATGATGTTGAACGCCTCCCCCTCGCGCAAGCCCTCGAGCACCTGCAAGGCGGCCTTGCGCGCCTGCTCGATCTTCTTGCCGCCCATGCTGCCCGAGCGGTCGATCACCAGCGTGACCTCGCGCTTGACCGTGCGCTCCAGCTTGATCTGCGCCGGCAGCCCGGCGAGCAGCAGGAAGTAGCCGCCTCCACTGGACGGCTCGGGATAAGCCATCAACGACGCGCTGAGCCCCTTGCCAGCCAGCAGGTAGGAAAGCTGGAACGCCCCCGGCTCGGTGGTCGCGCCCCCGACCAGCTGCACCGTGCCCGCGGTCGCGCTGCGCCGGCTGAACGCTATCGCGTGGCTCGGCGAGTAGACGGTGCTGATCGCCTGCTTGGCCCGCAGCCGCAACTGGAT
The DNA here is from genome assembly GCA_964566865.1 of uncultured Planctomycetota bacterium. Taxonomy (GTDB): domain Bacteria; phylum Planctomycetota; class JACQVV01; order JACQVV01; family CAZANL01; genus CAZMLI01. Next base: position 5,386 of record CAZMLI010000172.1, on the reverse strand, counting down.
CTTCCAGGGCACCGCGCTGCGGGAGATCATCTGCGTCCGTGGCAACAGATAGTCGACCCGTGAGCCGTCGCGCTTGCAGAGCTGTTCGTAGGTGATCGTCACCGCCTGCGTGCCACCCGCCGGCACCGGAAAGACGCTGGAGCGAACCAGCGACATGTTGACGAACTCGAGCAGCGCCGGATCGCGCAGCTTGGCCACGATCCCGCGGTAGATCGCCCGCGCCTCCTTGGCGGCGAGCAGCTTGGCGGTCGGCTCCTTGGCTGCCCCGTGGAAATCAAAGCTACGAATCGCGGCCCCGGCGGGCACGGGCAGCAGGATGACCGCCTGATGCTGTCGGCGGGATGGATTGTGCAGACGGATCAGCAACGTCGTCGTCGCGACCTGCTCACTCAGTGAAATACGGGCCTCGACCCCGGTGACCACGACCGGCTGACGATGACGTGCCTGGCTCCTCGCGCGCCTCCAGACCTGGGGCGCCACATAGTTCACCGACCAGCCCCGTGGCCGTTCCTGCGCGCTTGCGGCGATCGTCCCGCAGAGCAGCAATAATCCGCACAGTCCCGTCGTCCACTCGATCCGTCGCATGACCAGTTCTCCTGAGTTGCAGTGTGCCTTCAACTGCTCTCAGCATAACGCGGCGACGCGACGGGCCGCGTAACTGGTGTGTAACGATCGCTCGGCTACTTGACGCGCGCGGCCCGACGCAGCCGAAGTGTCTGAACCTGGATCTGCCCCTGTAGCTGTGCCACCTGCGCGCGCTTGCGCAGCAATAACAGCCCCGGCAGTTCCGCGTGCTTGGGGTAACGCTTGACGAACGTGTCGCACACGGAAATCGTCCTGCCCCAGTTCCGCTGGCGAAAGTGGCAGTCGGCGATCTCCAACCAGGCCGCCGGGGCCAGCCGGCTGCGAGAGGCCTTGCGCACCAGCTCGTCGAGCAAGGCGAGCGCGGCGGCGTACTTGCCCTCGCGCTTCAACCGCAGCGCGTCCAGATAACGCGGCAGCGCCTGGCCTTCGCCCGCGTTGCGCTTGAGGAAGTCGATCCGCTGCCGCGCGGCGGAGCTGAAGTAGGGATAACCCCGCGGGGAGTTGCCACAGAGCGTGATGACCTTGCGATAGGACTTGATCGCGCCCTTGAAGTCCTTCTTCTGCAGCAACTTCAAGTTGGCGGCATTGAACTCGCAGGCCACGCCCAGTTCGGTCTGCTTGGGATGCCTCGC
>CAZMLI010000172.1:0-4069 GCA_964566865.1 uncultured Planctomycetota bacterium | reverse complement strand
GCCGACAGCCACGCGGGGCGCGCTGTTGAAGAGGGCTGTCAGACCCTGCTGGACTGCCTGCTTTGGCTTGTCCTGCGCCAGGCCGACCCCGGTGAGCAGCCAGATCAAGGTCACCACGCTAACGACTCGCAAACTTCACCTCCCGCAGGTTGTCGTGCCGCAACCGACGCAGTCGCGCCAGGCGCTGCTGAAGCTGTTCCCGCTGAGCCTTCTCGCGCAGCTTGTCGATGTCGAGCTCGTCGCAACGCCCTGCTGAGAGCAGCCCCACTTGATCGAGCGCCAGACAGATCGCGTCGACATCCACGCGTAGCGGGGCACTGACCGACCGGCAGAACTGCTTGAGTCGCCGCGTCAACTGACTCTGCGCCAGGCATAACTGTAAGGTCTGCAACTGATCGTTCGAGCGCGTATGGGCCAGCTGGATCAGCGCCACCTCCACGCCATCGAACACCGCGCTGCCCGGCAACTGGACAGGCCTACTGAGAGCCAGCTGTTCCTTGCGACTCACAACCTGCCTCTCGAGCGCTTTGATCTGTAACTGGTAATCCGCGATCGTTTGTTGGTACTGCTCGATCCGCGAATCCGGAGCTGTCTTCAGCGCGAGAACCGTCGTACCAACAGGGATCTTCTCGACGAACTGCGCCTCGTACAGCGTCATCAGCAGCAGCATGCCCGCGATCGCACTGAGCGCGCCGCCGACGAAGCTAGCGAAACGCCGCGGCGCCGCCACCGCCTGAGCAGGGGCTGGCGACTGGCCGAGCGCCTGGCCGAGTGCTCTTTCGGCAAACGCATCCCAGTAGGCCGCGCCTGGATCGTGGGACAGATCCGGCTCGAACGCGCCGGCCAGCGCCGCGTCCAGTTCCCCCAGCCGAGCAATTTCCGCAGCGCAGGCGGCGCAGCTCTCGATGTGACGCGCCAGCGCCTGCTGCTCCTGCTCCGGCAGGGCCTGGTCCAGATAGGCCGAGAGGGCCGGTGAATCGGTCTTTTCACATGTTGCCATTGCCTTGCACCTCCAGCAGTCCCGCCAGCAACCGCTTCATCTCACTTCGTGCGCGATGCAGACGGCTCATCACGGTCCCGATCGAGCAGCCCAGTCGTTGCGCGATTTGCTGGTAGGACAGCTCCTCCACCACGCGTAATAGCAGAATTTCCCGCTTCGGCTCACTCAGCCGACCTGCGGCCTCGAAGACCAGCTCTCGCAGCTCCTGCCCCACCGCGTCCCGCAACGGGTCTTGCCGCGAGCTGATCGTCTCCGGCGCCGCATCCAGTGACACCGTCTTGCGGGCGCGCAGATGGTCCAGACAGAGCCGGACGACGACGCGCTTGAGCCAGGGAAAGGCGGGATAACGCGGATCGAAGCGCTCCCGGTAGTTCCAGAGCCGGACAAAGGCCTCTTGAGCCAGACTGTCGGCCGTATCATGGTCCGACACCATCCGGTAAGCGACACCATACACAGCGCGGCTGTGGTGCTTGACCAGCGCGGTGAAAGATGCCCCGTCGCCCCGGCAGAACCGGGCGACCAGCTCCTTTTCGTCATGCAATGGACATACCACTCGGAGTCAAATACGAGTCGAGCGACATTCTATTCCCTGGTCCGCCTGAAAAGCAAACGCGGCCTGTTCTGGCCGAGTTGACGCTCCCGAGAGGATCCTGTACTCTCTTGACGTGAAAGCCCCTCAAATTGGCACAACCGGCGTCGATTTTCCCGACGATCAACTGACGGATTACTTCAGCCGCTTCAACTCGATCGAAGTCGCGATATCCGGCCAGACGGACGCCAGACGGCTCGCGGCGCTGACCGAAGCCGTGCCGACCAGCGGCAGCATCTCCGTCGTGGCGCCAAGCGGCGCGCTGTTTGACGAGGATACGGCTGCGCTGGACCGCTTCTACCAGCTGATCGCCCCGCTCGAGGATCGCCTCGGAGCGGTGCTGCACCTGGTTCCCGACGACTTCGAGTACAGCCCGACCAAGCTGGCTTTACAGCTCGATCGCCTGCCCGAGGGCTATCGGCACGTGCTGCAGTTCCGCGACAGCGAGTGGTACAAGGAGCGCCTGCGCAACCTGCTCGAGGAGCGCGATCTGGTCTTCTGCCTGCACGACTTGACCGGGCATGTCTCGCCGGAATGGGTCACGGGCAAGTTCCTCTACGTGCGCCAGCATGCCGACAGCTACACCTCCGACGAAATCCAGCAGATGGGCAGCCGTTTGGCCCGCCACCTGGACCGCAAGCGCCCGATCTTCAGCTACTTCGTCGGCTCACAAGGCCACGACGCGACGGATGCCGCGAGCCAGCTGACGCAGCGCCTCGATCAGCCCTAGCGAGGCATCTTAGGGGCAGACAGCGCACAGCCCAGCTGGTATAAAGTGCGCCTGCTCTAGAACTTCCCCCGGAGGCTTTCCATGCGCCTGACGAGACTTGCCTGCTGCGTTCTGACACTCCTGGCGACCACGTTGCCACTCATGGCTGACGACTCCTGGGTTCCCAAGGGCTGGAAGGTGACGTCGCCCCAGGGCTGGAACGTGCCGCTGCCGAAGAAGTCGGAGCTGGAAGACCGCCAGGAGCTCAAGTTCAACAACGGCGCGGAGCCACAGACCCTGGACCCGCACCTGATGACCGGCGTGCCGGAGCATACGCTGGCCACGGCGCTGTTCGAGGGCCTGACCACGCCGCACCCCAAGACGCTCGTGCCGATGCCGGGCATGGCGCAGGCCTGGGCCATCTCGCCCGACGGCAAGCAGTACCGCTTCTACATCCGCAAGGGCGCGATGTGGTCCAACGGCGACCCGCTCACGGCGAAGGACTTCCTCGAGTCCTGGAAGCGCGTGCTCGAGCCCAAGACCGCCTGCGACTACGCCTACCAGCTGTACTACATCGAGGGCGCCAAGGCCTTCAACCAGAGCAAGAACAAGGACTTCAGCAAGGTCGGCGTGAAGGTCATCGCGCCGCACATCCTCGAGGTCACGCTGATCGCGCCGACGCCGTTCTTCCTCGAGCTGACCTACTTCGAGACGCTGATGCCGGTCCACCTGAAGACCGTCAACAAGGCGCTCGCGGAGAAGAAGCCCTGGGCCACGCCCGAGCGCATGGTCTGCAATGGCCCCTACCTGCTCGCCGAGCACAAGGTGCGCCAGCGGATCGTCTTCAAGCCCAACCCGAAGTACTGGAACGCCAAGCGGGTCATCTTGCAGAAGATCACCGCGCTGCCGCTCGACGATCAGAACGCGGTGATGAACAAGTACCTCGCCGAGGAGGTGGACTGGATCCGCTCGGTGCCAGCGACGCGCATCGACGAGGCCAAGAAGCACCCCGAGTACTTCGTCCAGACCTACCTCGGCTGCTACTACTACTCGTTCAACGTGACGAAGAAGCCATTCAACGACCCGCGCGTGCGGCGTGCGTTCTTTCTCGCGGTCGACCGGGTGCGCATCTGCCGCGAGGTCTTGAAGGGCGGGCAGCAGCCGGCTTACGGCTACGTGCCCCCGGGCATCCCGGGCTACAAGGGCTATGTCGGGCCGAAGTACAATCCGAAGAAGGCGCTCGCGCTGCTGGCCGCCGCCGGCTACCCCAGGGGCAACGGCTTCCCGGTCGTCGAGCTGCTCTACAACACGGCCGAGTCGCACAAGCTCGTCGCCGAGGCGATCCAGGACATGTGGAAGAAGTCGCTCGGCGTGCAGGTCAAGCTGCGCAATACCGAGTGGAAGGTCTACCTCGACCTGGTCAAGAACCTGGGCTACAAGATCGCGCGCCGCGGCTGGATCGGCGATTACGCCGACCCCAATACGTTCATGGACATGTGGGTCAAGGACGGCGGCAATAACAATACCGGCTGGCACAAGCCGCAGTACGACAAGTGGATCGCCGAGGCCGGCCGCGAGGCCGATACGACCAAGCGCATGGCCATCTTCCGCAAGGCCGAGAAGCTGCTGCTCGACGAGCTGCCGATCCTGCCGATTTACCACTACGTCAACCAGGGTTTCCTCTCACCGACCGTCGGTGGCTGGGACGAGAACATCCGCGACCTGCATCCCTTCCAGTTCATGTACATGAAAAAGCTGGAAGACGACTAGC
>CAZMLI010000171.1:0-9528 GCA_964566865.1 uncultured Planctomycetota bacterium | reverse complement strand
GACCACCAGGTCGACGGCCACGGACGGGCGCGGATGCTTGTCAGTCATGATAAAGATGGATGGACCGGCGCGTTCTACCACGCCGGTCCGACAGACCAAAGTCTAGCAGCCTGCGGACAAAGTGCCATCAGGTCCTCCGCTACGCTCCGGTCCTGATTCGCGGCGAATTCGGGCCTGTGGGCCGAATTCACTCGTGCACTATGTCCACAGGCTGCTATGGCTGGAAGAAGCCGGCGCCAGCGCCGGGCTGCACCAGCCCCTGACTGGCCCGGATCGCCGACTGGCTGACCAGCTGGAACACCTGTCGCAGCGTGCCCGCGGTGGCGGTCTTCTGCACCGCGATGCAGCCGCTCGGAATGCCCATGTTGCGCGCCACCTGGCGAAAGTTGACCTCCTTCCCGACCCCGACAAAGCCGAGGATGAACTGCTCGGAGGCCAGCAGATCCTGCGACAGCTGCTTGCAGTCCTTCGGCCGTCTCTTCGAGCCGGTGTCCTCCCCGTCGGTGATCAGCACCACCACGCTGCGACAAGGCGTGCCGCCGTCCCGCAGACTCTGTGCATAGGCCACGTTGGCCGCCAGCGCGTCGCACCAGGCGTCATACAGCACGGTGCAGCCGCTGCCGCGATAGTTCTTGCGCGTCAGCCGATCCGCCTCGTCGACCGGCACGTAGGAGTGCAGCACCTTGACGTCGCTGTTGAAGGTCCAGCAGGCGACCAGGATCGCGTCGGCCTCCTTGCTGCCGGCGAAGGCGTCGAGCATGGCCTGCTGCCCGTCCCGCACCGCCTGCTCCAGGCGCGAGTAGGCGATGCTGGAGGAGGCGTCGATGATGACGGTGATCAGCGTCACATCGGTGGCGACGATCTCCTCGAGCGCCTTGCCCGCGGCGCCCGCGATCACGACCTGCCCCAGATGGCCGGTCAGCAGCGACTGGGTCCCGGCGGAGATCACGCCGGCGCTGGTAGCGCTGGCGAACAGGTTACTGAGTGACGACTGTGACACGGTCGAGTGTGGCATCGGTCTGCTCCTGATCAGCGAGAATTGGGTCGGTGGTCTTGACGATATGCATCCCGCTGTCGCGGAAACGCGCCATCGCCTGCTCCGCGACGCGCGGAAAGTCGAGCGCCGGTGGTAACGGATCGATCGGCGGCGCGGGTACCGGGCTCATCGCATCCTCGAGAATCCAGACCTTATCGGCCAGCTGCGGGTCGGTCGACTGGATCTGGCTGCTGATGTCCGCCAGCGTCGACAGCACGCAGTGCGACTTGGCCTGGCCGAAGATGTAGACCCGGTCATAATCCATCAGCATCTTGAAGAACGGCGCGTTGAAGGACCCCACCGGCTGGCCGCCGAGTGCGCTGACCTCCGGCGATAGCACCGAGTAGTTCTCGGTCATCGCGTGGGTCCCCTTGGTCTCGAAGTGCGTCTGATGCCGCCGGGCGATCGCGTGGAAAATGCTGGCCTCCATCAGCGCCGGCACCAGCGCGTGCGACACACCGCCGAGCAGCGTGTGAAAGGGCCAGATGGTCAGCATGTACTTGCCGCTGGCCTCCAGCTTCTTGCAGTACTCCAGGCACTCGCGCGGATGCGACAATGGAATCCAGCGCCCCTGGATCAGATCCTCGTGGCTGATCTGGGTCAGCGGTTCGGGCTGCTTGCCCGCCGCATCGCGCCACCACGCGGGGTGAAAGATCTGGAATACCCGGTGGGTGTCCAGCGAGAAGGCCAGGCCGGTGATGCGATCCAGATTCTGGTAGATCCAGCGGATGACACGCTGCATATCCTGCGGCGCACCGGGCACGAACAGGCTCGCACCCGGCGTACAGAATCCCACCTGGCAGTCGATGCCGAAGGCGGCGATGCGAAAACGATCGCTGCCCGACGGCGAGATCCGCTGCAGCTCGCGCCAGCGAGCCGCTTCCTCGGCGACCATCGCGGCGCGCTCGAGATACAGCCGCTCGACATCGGCGTCTTCGTAAAAACTCGGTATCGGTAACATGTCGACCTCCTCAGGCAATCGAGAGCTGGATGATCTCTCGGGGTCCAATCAGATAGATCGTGCCGTCGGGTCCGGGTAGCAGCCCGGTCTCGACGTTCACGAACGGTTCGGTATCGCCGAACAGTTCCGCCGGCAGGAAGCGTCCGGCCCTGCGATCCAGTTGCACGCGCAACAGACCCTCATCGGTGGCGCAGACCAGCTGGTCTCCGCCGAGCAGCTTGCCGCGCAGGCTGGCCAGCACGGGCGAATGCTCCGGTGGACCGTTGATGCTGGCACGCACCGCCCCGTCGGCGCCGATCCAGTGCAGAGCGTGGGTCAGCCTGCCCGCCGTCTCGGTCGCGAAGGCCACCAGCAGCTGCCCGTGATCGAACACGACCTGCACGTCGACCAGACGACCGGTCAGGCTCGGCAACTCCAGCTGGGTCAGACCCGGCCGATCGGTCCTGAACAGGAAGTGAACCGTGACCAGACCGGCACGGTAGAAGCCATAGCCCAGCTGCTCCCCGACACCGAACCAGGTCTGCCCCTCGAGCACGCTGGCCACGCGCGCGCCGCTGCGCTGCTCGACCAGCCACTGGTCCTGCAGCACGAAGCAACAGGACTGGTTCGTGGCGAACATCGGCGTATTGATCCGGCCGACAATCCGCTCGTCGCGCACTTCCACCAGCTGGTCCTGCCAGGACAGATAGGTGGTATCGCCGCTGATGCCGAAGCGCAGCCCCGGCGCCAGATCCTGCGTCATCACCCGCTGGCCGTTTTCTCGATAGAGCACGCCACCGGATTCGTAGACGTAACGCAGCTTGCCCTGAAAAACAGCGCTGAGGATGCGGCCATCGGTCCGATGAATCCGCACCGCCTTGCAGCGACCCTGGCGACGCGCGATCGGCTGCACGGGCACCGGTGTCTGATCGGTGCACTCCGGACAGGCCGGCTGCGCGTGCTCGATCCCGCAACTGCAGCGCCTCCAGACGACGTTCAGCAGCTGGCGGGGAAACACCCCGCGCCGCCTGTTCTCGAATACCGACATGAACCAGTCCCCCATCTCGTCGGGCAGTGTTCGCCAGTGCTGTGCCGCCTTGGGTAACGACACATCCCCGCGCAGCAGGCTGTGCCCGGCCTCGGCGCGCCGCAGCAACGTCGGATAGTCCGGGTGCACTCCGCCGTAGGGGTGGATGTAGAGCAGGCTGCCGAACAGCAGCACGCTGAAGGCATACCAGTCGGAATCGGGCGTGAAGGCCGCACTCTGCGCCAGATCGATGCCGAACAGCAATGGGTCCAGAAAGCGTTCATGGCCGACGGTGCAGGGGAATCGATCGAACTGCATCGAATCCGCGTCGATCAGCCAGGCCGTCTGTGCGTCGATCAATATGTTCCCGTCGTTGAGGTCTCCGACGACGACCTGTTGTCGATGCAGCGCGGCGAGCGCGTCGTACAGTTGCTCGAACAGTCGGAGCACCTGCTGATTGGTCAACAGTCCCTCGCGCCAGTGCCGTTGCGAGAGTCGACGAATGTCCTGCACCCCCTCGACCAACCGCATGCTGAAGCCGATCTTTCGGCCGTCCAGCGCGCTGACCAGCGCCTGCGGGGAGAGCACCGACTGGGGCAGCCCGGCGGGAAAGGCCTGGAGCTTTCGCATCCTGCGTGCCAGGGCCCGCTTCGGCATCGCGTGATAGATCTTGACCGCCTGGTCACGCCAGCGGTAGACGCAGGCCTCCCCGCCCTGTCCGATCAATCGCTTGGGGCCCAGGCGCGCCTTGCGTCCGTTGATCAGGACATCCATCGATCGGTCTCCTGCCCGCCGCTGCGCGGACGTCGGCGAATCAGCACCATCGAGGTGTCGTCGGGCAGCAAGCGGCGTTGCTCGCCCAGCACGACCAGCCGTCGCTGCAACTGCATCGGGTTGCGGATGTACTGGCTTTCCCAGCCGAAGCCGGCAAAACTCTCCGGCCCGAGATCCTCCACCCCATCGCTGCCGATGATCAGCGTTCGAACCATCTCGGTCGGCGCGCGAAAGTGCAGCAGCGGCGCGTTCAGTCGTTCCGCGTCTGGATAACCATGCGTCTCGAGCAGCCGGTAAGCCGGATAAGCAGGCGCGTTTTCGGGGCCCGGATCGAGCACCGTGCGTGCGCCGTTGACCCCCCAGACGCCGTCGCCCATGCCAAAAATACAGCTGCTCTGCGGCTCGACAACCGCCACCAGGAAGGTGAACAACAAGTAGTCAGCCACCACCGCCGGCAGCATCTCCGGCGAGGGTGCCAGCTCCCACGCGACGCTGCGGAGATAGTCCACCAGCCCGTCGGTCAGCGCTCGGGCCAGCTGATTGTCATCCTGTCCGTCGCGTCGCGCGAGCGCGATCGGCAGCCTGGCGGCCAGCCAGGCGGCCCCGAGCCGGGCGCCGACCTCGCTGTAGCGACCGGACGAACAACCGTCGGTCACGACCGCGACGATCGAGTCGGCGCTGCGGCGAATCGCCAGCCCGTCCTGGTTGTTGCGATGCAGCCGCAGATGCTCGCGTCCGATGATCGCCCCGCCGGTGACGAAGAACCGGTCAGCCCATGTTCGCGCTTCATCCACTAAAGTGCTCATGACTTTATATACGTCATTTATACTTTATGTGCATCAGATAATTCGAGAATCTGCGCCCATCCACCCGAATTCCAACTCCAGAATGGTATATTCGCCAGCTTCATGGGCGCTCAAGACATCGACGGAACCCTGCAGGGAGATCAGCTGCGCACCTTCATGCGCAGTCTGCTCAACGACATGCGCGCGCTGGAGCAGGTGCTCGCCGACGACATGATCGAGACCGACGTGCGACGCATCGGCGCCGAGCAGGAGATGTTCCTGATCGACAAGAGCTGGCGTCCGTCCCCCATCTCGATCAAGCTGCTCGAGGATATCAACGACGAGCGCTTCACCACGGAACTGGCGCTGTTCAACCTCGAGGCCAACCTGCCCCCCGTCGAATGGGGCGGCAGTTGCCTGCGCTGGATGGAAGATCAAATCCTCGACGTGGTCGACAAGGCCCGGACCGCCGCGCAGCGTTACGACAGCGATGTGCTGCTGACCGGCATCCTGCCGACGATCACCAAGTCCGACCTGTCGATCAACAACATCACCCCGCTGCCGCGCTACCACGCACTCAACCGGGCGCTGCTGCGGCTGCGCGGGGCCGACTACGAGTTCCGGATCAAGGGCACCGACGAGCTGATCGTCAAGCACGACTCGGTGATGGTCGAGGCCTGCAACGCCAGCTTCCAGGTGCACTTTCAGGTCACCGCCGAGGAGTTCCCCAAGTTCTACAACATCTCGCAGGTCGTGGCGGCGCCGGTGCTGGCGGTCGCCAGCTTCTCCCCGCTGCTGTTCGGCCGCCGCCTCTGGCGCGAGACACGCATCGCGCTGTTCGAGCAAGCTGTCGACACCCGGATCTCCGGACATCACCTGCGCGAACACAGCCCGCGCGTCAGCTTCGGGCGCAAGTGGTGCGAAAAGTCGGTGATGGAGCTGTATCAGGAGGACATCGCACGGTTCAAGGCGATCCTCGGCACCGAGCTGAACGAGAATCCGCTGGAGAAGCTGGCCCAGGGCATCGCGCCCGACCTCAACGCCTTGCGCCTGTTCTCGGGTACGGTCTGGCGCTGGAACCGCGCCTGTTACGGCCTGACCGATGACAAACCGCACCTGCGCATCGAGAACCGCATCCTGCCCTCCGGCCCGACGCCGCTGGACGAGGTGGCCAACGCCGCCTTCTGGTTCGGCTTGATCAGCGCGATGGCCGAGGAGGACCGGTCGGTGACAGAGCAGTTCGACTTCGAGGACGTCAAGACCAACTTCACCGCCGCAGCGCAGGCCGGGCTCAACGCCCAGTTCATCTGGACCAACGGACAGACCTACCCCTGCCGCGAGCTGATCTGCATGAACCTGTTGCCGATGGCGCGAGAGGGACTCAAGTTCAGCGGCATCGACAGCGCCGACATCGACCGTTACCTGGGCGTGATCGAGGAGCGGGTCGTCTCCGGACAGACCGGATCGGAGTGGATGCTCAAATCGCTCGGGGCGGTCAAGAGCGACAAGAGCACCTATGGCGAGCGGATCAATGCGGTCGTCGCCGGGATGCACACGCGCAGCCAGACCAATCAACCGGTGCACAGCTGGACGCTGGCCGAGCTGACCGAAGGCGGCGGGTTCCGGCACAACTTCATGCGCGTCGAGCAGTACATGAGCACCGACCTGATCACCGTGCACGAGGACCAGCCGGTCGACCTGGTCGCCAGCCTGATGGACTGGGAGAAGATCCGCCACGTGCCGGTCGAGGATCAGGATCACAAGCTGGTGGGCCTGGTCTCCTACCGCTCGCTGCTGCGTTTTCTGGGCCGCGGCGGTCTGCCGGAGGAAAACGGCAATCCCGTCGCGATCAGCGAGATCATGGTGCCAAAGGAGGACCTGGTCACGGTCGAGCCCCAGACCACGACGCTCAAGGCGATCGAGCTGATGCGCCAGCACAAGGTCAGCGCACTGCCGGTCCTCAGCGACGAGCGCCTGGTCGGCATCGTGATCGAGCGCGACTTCCTCGACGTCGTCGCCGAGCTGTTGCAAGAACAGCTCAAGGAGTAAGCAGACCGTGAAGCTGGTCCAGAAGCCAGACATCGAGGACGTGATCCAGATGCGTATGGAAGGCAAGCCGGGCGGCGCCTTCCTCGACGCCTTCGAACGGCTGGTCACGCCGGGCAGCCACGTGGTGCTCGACATGAAGGATGCCACGGCCTTCAAGGGCAACGATCTCGAAGACCTGGTGATGGCGCACAACCACTGCGATCGTCACGGCGGCGGACTGGTGCTGGCCGGACTGCCGACCGACCTGACTTACTTGCTGGGCCTGCTCGAGCTGGATCAGTTCTTCAGCATCGCGCCGACGATCGCCGACGCCACCCGGCTGCTCAAGACGCAGTCCGCCAGCCCGATCACGACCATGCGGATGGTGGCGATGCGACGCGACGAGATCGTCAACCAGGAGCCAGCGCAACTCGACCCGGAAGAGGCCGCGCGCAAGCAGATTCACGGGATCAAGTCCTCGCTGCGCTACCTGGCCCCCAACGAGGCGCGCATCCAGCTGCTGGCCTACTTGATCGAACAGGGCACCGACTCGATCGACGAGATTCGAACCGCACAGGCGCTCAAACAGGAGCGCACCTTCGTCGAGCGCGCGTTCCATCGGCTGCGCGCGCTACGGATCCTCGTCGTCAACGGTGAGACCCTGCGCTTCTTGCCCCGGCCGCAGGTCCACAGTCTGATCCAGGACATCCTGACGATGTGGCACGACCGGGCGAACCGGCCAAAGATGAAGGAGTGGATGCAACCGCCGGCCAGCGAATGATCCGGGTCGACGTGTGCGATTAGAGGGTTGTTGGCAGGTCGAGCATCGCATATCTTCCAGCCATGAGCATCCACACCGCCGTTGAAATGCTCAAGCGCCGCCGCACCAAGATCGTGGCGACGCTTGGGCCAGCCAGCAGCTCACCGGAGATGATCGAGCAGTTGATCCGCGCCGGCGCAAACGTCTTCCGGCTCAACATGTCTCACGGCGATCACCCGACCCATCGCCAGACCTTCGATCACATCCGCCAGGTCTCCGACCGGCTGCAGCTTCCGATCGCCGTGATGGCGGATCTGTCGGGACCGAAGATCCGCACCGGCAAGTTCGAGGGAGGTTCTATCCGGCTCACCGAAGGCGAGAGCGTCACGGTCACCACCCGCGATGTGCTGGGTCGCCCCGGACTGATCCCCTCCCAGTATCAGGCGCTGGCAAACGACGTGAAGCCGAACGATCGCATCCTGCTCGCCGACGGCTTGCTCGAATTGCGCGTCGTGAGCACCGACGGCAGCGAGATCAGCTGCACGGTGGTCGAGGGCGGTCTGCTGGGCGACCGTAAGGGCATGAACCTGCCCGGCGTGCAGGTCTCCGCACCCTCGCTGACAGAGAAGGACCAGCGGGACGCCGCCTTCGCCCTCGAACTGGGCGTCGACTACCTGGCGCTCTCCTTCGTCCGCCGCGCCGCCGACGTGCAAGCCCTGCGCGAGCTGATGATCCGCGCAGGCGGTTCGGCAGACATCATCGCCAAGATCGAGAAGCCGGAGGCGCTCGAGGAGATCGACGGCATCCTCGAGCTGTCCGACGCCATCATGGTCGCGCGCGGCGACCTCGGTGTCGAGCTGCTGCCGGAGCAGGTGCCGATCGTGCAGGACGAGCTGGTGGCGCTATCGCGCGCACGCAACTTGCCCGTGATCGTCGCGACCCAGATGCTGGAGTCGATGATCGAACACATCCGCCCGACCCGCGCCGAGGTCACCGATGTCTCCCACGCCGTGCATACCGGCGCCGACGCCGTGATGCTCTCGGCCGAGACCGCCACCGGCGAACATCCCGTCGAGGCCGTCGGCGTGATGGACCGCATCGCGCGCCAGACGGAGGCCCACATGTGGCGCCAGGGCGCCTTCGACAGCATCAGCAGCAGCACCGCGCTGGACGAAGCGGTGATGGTTCACGACGCCGTGGCGCGCTCGACCGCGCAGCTCTCCCGGGACCTGAAGATCCGCGCCATCTTCGTTGTCTCCGGCAGCGGCACCTCCGCCCGCTTCGTCAGCTCGGAGCGCCCCGCCGCACCCGTGCTGGCTGTCACCGAAGAACCCACCACCTATCGCCGGATGGCATTGTACTGGGGCGTGGTGCCGCAGATGGCGAAACCCGGCGAGCGATTGACAGAGCCGATCCCGATCGCGCGCAGCATGGTCCAGCAACTCGGGTTGGCCAGCCCAGGCCAGCACATCCTCCTGTTGCGCGGCTTCGGCACGGACCCCGCACAGAACAACCCTTCACTGACGGTCCTCTCGGTCTGAACCCATGCGTAGAATAGCCCTGCTCGGCCTCGCCCTGCTCCTCTTCACCGGCTGCCAGATGCCGGTCTCCAACTACTTCCGCGACCACGTCTTCCCCAGCGACACCGCCAGCAAGGTGGTCTTCGCGCCGGTCCTGCTGCCGATGTGGGTCATGCTGCCCTTCGTCGACGCCTTCTTCGTCAATCCCGTTCGCGGCGCGGCCAACGTACCCGAGGCGGTCAGCGAACTCTGGCAGTGGAAGAACGACGTGCCCTGGCTGGGCTACGGTGTGCTCGGCCCGGTCAAGGTCATCGGCACCCCGCTGGCCGCGATCAGCTATACGATGTTCTCGGAGCAGTTCATGTTCAAGGAACCGATCGACTGAACGCGGGTATCAAGATCGGCGTGAAGAGACAAAGGGAGGGCGAGGCTCCCGCCGAGCCGCTGCACAAGGCCTTCCTCAGCCTCGGCTCGGCGGGAGCCTCGCCCTCCCTTTGTGAGTCTCGTGTTCAGAGCTAGGTACGACGGACTGAACGCTGATTGGCGGCCAGGATGCGCTTGCGCAGCCGGATGCTCTCCGGGGTCACCTCGACCAGCTCGTCGTCGTCGATCCAGGCCATCGCTTCTTCCAGCATGATCTTGCGCGGCTCGTCCAGCA
>CAZMLI010000170.1:0-9571 GCA_964566865.1 uncultured Planctomycetota bacterium | reverse complement strand
CCGCCCCGGCCCATGCGACCAGCGGTGACGAAGCCTACGAGCGCGAGTCGCAACTCGACGTCCTGCGCTCCAGGCAACTTGCGCATTCGCTGAGCAAGACGCCATCCGTCGGACTGACCACCGAAGAGAAGGCAAAGCTGTCGACGCTCGAAATGTGGTCGTTTCAGTACAACCGGCGCCGAATCGCGGTAGCCAAGGAGTTCCTCCAGGAGGTAGCCCGATTTGAGCTGTGGCTCGAGAAGGAGATCCGCAACCCTGAATCGCCCGTATTCGGGATCATCACGCGAGTGGAAAGTCCGCTGGATGTTCTGCGCAAGATGCATCAGGTGCAGAACCAGAACCTCGCCAGTTACTACCGTCTGCCAACCCTGGCTGACGTGAACAGCGACGCGCGCAAACCAGCTGTGTATGTGGATGAAGTGACCGATGACACCACCTACATCCCGGCCCAGAACGAATCGACCTTGGCGGCGCAGTACTTTCTGCAGTACGAAAACGGCGCAAAGCCAACCGAGAGCCTGGCCACGATAGTGAGCCCGAATCGTCGCTTCTTTCGGCTGCGCGGGCGTGTAAAGCAAGGCAGTTCGGGGCTTCAAGCCAGCGCGTTCCGCTATGTGCTTGCTGTGGCCCAGAGGGACTTTCCTCGCATCGCCGGGACAGATGGAGAAGTCGCCGCGGGAAAGTCCCTGGCGAAGCTGACCATCTCCGGGCGATCGGTTCTGTTCGCGAACATGATGGGCATGTTCACCCGCACCCTCTTGCAGTCGCTCGTCCTGGCGGCTTGCGCCATCACCCTGGTCATCATCATCGTCTTCCGCTCCTTCCTGATCGGGCTCGTGAGCCTGGTGCCCAACCTGCTGCCGGTCTTCATCCCGCTGACCCTATTCGGATTTCTGGACATCACCCTCAGTGCGCCGGCGGTGGTTTCAGTGACTGTTGCGCTGGGTGTTTGCGTGGATGACACGATCCACTTCCTGGCCAGCTACGTCCGGGCAAAGCGAAGCGGCCTGTCAAATCAGGCGGCCGTGCAGGCGACCTTCGACCACGTGGGCGGAGCGATCACCACCACCACTGTGGTGCTGATGTGTGGTTTCGGCGTGCTTGCCTTGAGTTCATTCAAACCCAATCAGCTGCTGGGCCAGCTGGCCGTATCGATGTTTGGCCTGGCCTGGCTCGCGGACTTCATCATCACACCAGCCATGCTCAGCTTGCTGCCGGAATCGTTCTTCTCGCGGGGGCAGCCGATCACAGAAGGGAACCATCCATGAAGCTCAGTTACATCAGCATCATTGCGCTCACAGGAATGCTCCTCGCGCCGGCCAGGATTGACGCGCAGGTTAACGGAGAGAGGAATACAAGCGGTGTGAAGGTGCCCGATGCCCCGACGTTCAGTCGGGACACCCCTGACCGCTATGGGACCCAGCTGGCCGAGTATCTCGACCGCTTCGATTCCGGCTGGGTGGACCAGTACATCGCCAGCAAATTGACCCTGTACGATCGGCGCGGCGACTCGATCCGGCGCGCGATCACTCAGATGATCCTCGAGGGAGATTCTGGCGACAAGTCGATCATTCGATTCAAAAGCCCGGCCGAGATCAAGGGCGTTGCCGCGCTGACGCACGAACATGCGGCGGCGACGGATGACAACTGGCTCTACCTGCCGGCCACCAAGCGCGTCCGCCGGATTTCAGGGGCCAACAAGACAGCCAGCTTTCAGGGCACCGAGTTTACCTACGAGGACCTGTCGAGAAGAGTGGTCCAGAAGTATGCATGGCGGTTCCTGTCTGAGTCCAACACAACAACGGAGGCCGGACAGACCGCCGCCTACAAGCTGGAGGCAATCCCCAGCTACAAGAACACGGGATACTCCCGCTTGCTGATCTACATCAACAAGGACCGCTGGCGGGTGGAGCGCGTCGAATTCTACGACAAGGCGCAGCGACTGCTGAAGGTGCGGGTGAACTCGAATTGGCGCCACGTTCACGGACGCTTCTGGCGTCCATATCGCGTGGAAATGAAGAATGAACAGACCCAGAAGCGCACGGTGATCGAGATCAAGCGGCTGTATCTGAATCTGAGCCTCTACAAGAGCAAGAGGACCGGGAGGAGCAGGAAGAACCTGACCGCCAAGCACTTCACTACCCGGGCGCTGGAGAGACGCTGAATGAACGGCTGGAAGCGGCTGCCCATGGTGCTGCTGGCCTCGCTGCTGGTCGGGTGCGCTTCGCGAACGACCGTCGTTTCCCCGATGAAGCTGGTAGCCTTCGCGGATGACGGCCAGGATGAGCTGGATGAACTCGATGAACTCGACGAACTCGACGAACTCGAAGATCTAGACGCAGATGGTGCGGCACCGCGCAAGGGGTTCCGCATCACCTCCTACAAGGGATTCGTGGGAACGACATTCCGTTCGTTCACCCGCTCCAGGGGCTCCAAGAAGGTGAACGAGCAGTGGGTCTCGGAGTTTCAGCTGGAACTCGACATCAGCCTGGGACAGGGACTCACCGGCTACTTTCGTCCGAGGTTTCTCATCGACGCTTTCGACAAGGACCTGGCACGCTACGAACCCCTGGAAGGCTACCTCACCTGGGCCAGAGAAAACTGGGACTTGAGGCTGGGGCAGTTCGTCGAGAACTGGGGCATTGCCGATACGTTCAATCCGCTCGACATACTCAATCGCAGGGATCTGGGCACCGACATACTCGATCAAGAGAGACTGGGTGAACTCGGCGCGCGGTTTCGCTATCTGTTCGAAGGCAACGATGTGCTTGGCGAACCCACGCTTTCGTTCTATCTGATGCCCTTGTTTCGTGGTTCTCAGTTCCCCACGGATGACAGCCGTTTCTCGTTCTCCCAGCAGTCCTTCACGCTGGAGGAAGATGATGCGGTCTATCCGAAAGGGGCGGACCGCGTCTTCTTTGCCTTGCGCGGACAGAGCACCCTCAATACGCCTCTGGCCAATTCCGATCTGCAACTGGTGGTCGCGCGAGGACCGGAGCACTTTCCCGTGCTGGAAAGACGGTCACCGAGCGGCGGCGGGACCGAGCTGAGGCCGGTCTACTATGGAGCCTGGACGATCGGCGGTGGGTTTCGCGCCGTCCCCAATGCGGAAGGCTGGTCGAGTCTGACCCTGAAGGCGGAAGTGGTCTATAAATCGCCGCACCGATCGAGACGCAAATCACAGCAATTGCCGGAAGGCTATTCGCAGTACGTGGTCGGTCTGGATTGGCGAGCGCCCCTGAGCTTCACCGAAAAGGACCAGCTGACCTTGACCATGGAGTACCTGGGGGAGATTGGCGAAGAGGATGTTGCCAGCCTCTTTCGGCCTTTTGCTTCCGACCTGGTGCTTCGAGCATTCTGGGAAGCCAACGACTTCGGCCGAACCTCTATCGAGCTGCGCGGGATCGTCGACGTGCAAACGCATGAACTGGTGGCGGAAGTGGTCTTCAAGCGCCAGCTACGTTTTCTTCATGACGACTTGAAGCTGACCGTCGGCTTTCAGTACTTTGACCCGGATCGCTCGAGGCCCGGTTTCTTTGATTTGTTTCCGAATAACTCCAACGTCACCCTGGGGCTGCAGTTTGACTTCTGATGCCTGCTGAACAATCCGAACATGCGGAGGACCGGGGCGTTGCGGTCGAAAACTTCATGGACCAATGGGACCGGCCATTATCAGCCAAGCAATGCAGCAGCAGTGCGGCATTGGGGTAAAGGGTGACAGCTATTAGCGAAGACAACCTGACGACAGCGGAATTTGAGGCAATCCTACCTGCATTGCGGCCAGAGCTTCACCGTTATTGCGCCCGCATGACGGGGTCGGTGATTGACGGGGAAGATATTCTCCAATCGACCCTGCTGAAAGCGTTTGAAGCGTTGGAACAAGGCGCGCTTGTTTCCAGCGTAAAGGCCTGGCTGTATCGTATCGCCCATAATACGGCACTCAATCACCTGCGGGCTCAAAAACGGGAGACCCCCATGACAGAGGAGATACAGCGGTCTGTCGAAGACATGACGACACTGCCCAGGGCATCCTCCGTCGCTCGGTTTTAGTACCCCTCCTCGAGTTCTTCGATCACCTCGGGGGTGTCGATCAGCGCGACGATGCCAACCTGCCCCTCGACGGCCTGCTCGAACCAGCCCAGCAGGTCGGTGATGAACTCGCTTGCGTCGGGCTCCGCCTCGATCAGCGCCTTGATCGCCATTCGAAACTCTGTAGCCGCAGGCACGACCTCGTGCGCGAAGGCGAAGCCCAGCTCACCGAACCCCGAGTTGCCAGACTCTCCATCGAAGAACTCGCACCGCCCCAGCAGATCATCGAACGCAGACGAGAGGGCGGGATATCGCTCCTCGTCGATGTCCCCATCGAGTTGCTCGTAGGCCCCGATCTTCCAGTCGCTGATCGGCGTCGGTGGCGTGAAGCGGGCGTCCCCCAAGACCATCAGCGCGATCAGGCTGATGTCGCTGAGCAGCGAGAGACCCGCCATCGAACCGCTGGAGATCGCCGCCTCGATCTCCGCCGCGACGGGCGCGAGTTCGTCCTCGTCGAACTCGTCGTAGATCTCGTACATGGCCGAGATGGTCGGAACGAGAAGCGCGGTGTCGCAGGCCTTGAACTGGGCCTGCAACGCCGCGATTGGTCCGACAAATATCTGGGGGCGGGTGCTCAATGGAACTCGGTTTTTTCCCCCGTCGACTTCTTCGGCGCTGCCTTTTTCAGCTTGTAGCCGTCCAGGAAGCTCATCAAGCTGCCACCGCTGCGGGTTTTGCGGCCGCGGGTGCGCTCGACGGGAATGAAGCCCCAGGGGCCCTGACCACCGGCGTAGACCACCTTACCGGCCTTGCTGACGACGAACAGGCGCTCGGGCCAGGCAGCCCAGCGCACGGCCACGCGATCGTCCATGTGGTCGGCCAGCGCGGGAAACTTGAACTTCAGCTCGCTCTTGCAGCGCGCGCCCACCTTCTGGCGCTCGGCCAGCGTCTTGGGATCCTTGACGCCGTTATCCCAGCCGCCCATCTGCCAGCCGTCCGCAGCGTGCGCCTCGCGCACGTAGACCATCAGGAACTGGAACTTTTTGCCGTACTTGGCATAGACCTGGTTGACGCCGACCGACGATCGGCGAAAGGGGCCTCAGGTGTAGCTGCCGAAGACCAGCACGACCGGCTTCTTGCCCTTGTACTGCGAGAGCTTGATCGTCTGCTTGCCGTCGAGCGTCTTCAGCACGAATTCAGGCGCCGTCTGCCCGACCTTCGGAACGTTGCCGGCGCGGGCGCGGATCAGCCCCATGCCGTCCATCCGACCTTTCACGGTCTTGCCGGCGAACTTGTCCGTCTTCGGCTTCTTCGTATCGTCCGCAACCGCCATCAAGCTGGCCAGCGTTATCCCTGCCGCCACCAGCGCCCCGATTCCATATCTACAGCACACAGTCATTGTTTAGCTCCTGGATCTCTTCTGGTTCGAAGCTGGGCGGTCATCCCGCCGAGCCCTTTGCCCAACCATTCGCCGCCATCCAGCACGACGCACTCTCCCGTCATGTAGTCAGCATAGGGGCTTGTGATGTATGCGACAAGTCGTGATATTTCTTCGACCCGTCCAAAGCGTCCCTGCGGGATCCCCTCGATCATCGCCGATTGAATCTCCGGAGCGGCCCAGAGCTGGTCTGTGGCCGCTGTGCCCTCGATTGCGCCCGGCGCCACCGCGTTGACCCGAATGCCATATTTCGCCCATTCGACCGCCAGGGTCTGGGTCAGCGCGATCACGCCGGCCTTGGCCGATGCCGAGGGCGCCACTCCGGGCCCACCGGTCCAGGCGTAGGTGGCGACGATGTTGAGCATCTGGCCGCCCTCGCCGCGCTCGATCATGTGCAGGCCGACCTCGCGGCTGCAGAAGAAGGTGCCGTCGAGCACGATGCCGACCACCGCGCGCCAGCCATTGGCCGACAGTTTCTCGGTCGGGCAGACGAAGTTGCCGGCCGCGTTGTTGATCAGGATGTCGATCTTGCCGAAGCGATCGGTGGCCGCCTTGACGGTGTCGGCAACCTGCTCTGGATCACGCACGTCCATGGCAAACGCCGCGGCTTCGATGCCCTCTCCGCTCAACTCTGCGACCGCAGCGTCGAGCCGCTCCTGGTTGCGGCTGGCGATGAAAACCTGGGCGCCGAGCCGGCCCAGCTCGAGCGCGATGCCCTTGCCGATCCCGCTCCCGCCGCCGGTGATCAGTACCGACTGCCCCTCGAATACGTTCTCTGAAAACACCTGTTACGCCTTTTTCAAGATCCGGACATGTTCCTTCTAGGATACGTCTGAGGCACTCTCAGCGTTTGCTCTCGCCTTTCTTGAGTTTTGTGGTTGCCTCCATCCGACTTAGATACTATACGTATATATGCACAGTGAATATATGTTAGGAGTATCTAAGTGTCAGACGTCCCCTCGCTCGCCGTAGACCTCGCCATCCTGACCACCGACGGGCAGGAGCTCAAGGCCGTCGTGCTGCGCCGCAACGAGCCCCCGGACGGGGGCATGCTGGCCCTGCTCGGCGGCACGCTCGGCATCGATGAGTCGCTGGAGCAGGCCGCCCTGCGCATCCTGCTCGAGCAGGCGCAGCTGCAAGACGTCTTCGTCGAGCAGCTCTACACCTTCGGCCATCCACGACGGGATCCGCGCAAGCGCACGATCAGCGTCGTCTATTACGCACTGGTCGACATCACCCGGCTGGCGGCCGCCGAGATCGATCCCGCCCTGCTCGGCACGGTTCACGTGCCCTGGGAAGGTGAGGCCGGCGGACCGGTGCAGGTCACCGTGGGCCAGGGCGGCGAGGCGCTGGCCTTCGATCATGGCGCGATCCTCGGATCGGCGGTGCTGCGCATCCGGGGCAAGCTCGACTACTCCCCCATCGGATTTCAGCTGCTCGGCGAGCGTTTCACCCTTCGCGCGTTGCAGCAGGTCCACGAGACGATTCTGGGCAAGGCACTCAACAAGGATTCTTTTCGCCGGCGGATGCTGGCCTCGGGCCTGCTCGCGCCCACGGGGGAGCGGGAGCAGGAGGTGGAACACAGACCGGCCGAACTGTACCGCTTCACCCGGCCTTCCGCCGTCTAGCCCGGACTATTCAGCTCAGCTCAACAACAGGGGGTAAGAACATGGCAGAGATAAGATGGTACCCGTTACTGCGACACCTGCGCGCCGAGATCAGCTCGCACATCCTGCGCTACCGCAAGGGGAAGCTGGTCCGCAGCGGCCGCGGCCTGTCGTTCTGGTTTTATCCGCTCAGCACCAGCGTGGCCGAGGTCCCGATCGACGACCTGGAGGTGCCCTTCCTGTTTCACGGACGCTCGGCCGACTTCCAGGACTTGATGGTCCAGGGCGAGGTCACCTGCCGGGTGGTCGATCCAGCGGAA
Organism: uncultured Planctomycetota bacterium; assembly: GCA_964566865.1. GTDB lineage: Bacteria > Planctomycetota > JACQVV01 > JACQVV01 > CAZANL01 > CAZMLI01. Next base: position 2,177 of record CAZMLI010000170.1, on the reverse strand, counting down.
CTGGCCGAGCGCATCGACTTCACCATCGACGTCGCCAGCGGCGAATACCTCAAACAGCCGCTCGACCGCTTGACCCAGCTGATCACCCAGCAGGCCCAGCAGTCCGCGGTCGAGTACCTGGTCGAACGGCCGCTCGAACGTACGCTGGCCGAGGGCGTCGACGCGCTGCGCAAACGCATTCGCGACGGCCTGGAGGTCAGCGAGATCGGGATCCAGATCGCCTCGGTGCGCATCGCGGCGATCAAGCCGACCGCCGACCTGGAGCGGGCGCTGCAGACGCCGACGCTGGAGCTGCTGCAACAGCAGGCCGATGAGGCGACGTTCCAGCGCAGGGCGATGGCGGTCGAGAAGGAGCGCGCGATCTCGGAGAACGAGCTGCGCAATCGCATCGAGCTGGCCCGCCAGGAAGAAGAGCTGATTGCCCAGGCCGGCCAGAACAAGCGCAAGGAGGCGGAGGACGATTCGGTGGCGCGCCAGATCGAGGATGCGGCCGAGGCCGAATGCACCCGGCTGCAGGGCGCAGCGCAAGCGGACCGCATCCGCAATGTCGAGGGAGCGCGAGTGGAGGCCGAACAGCAGCGAGTGGCGGCCTATCGGGATCTGCGCACGCCGGTGATCCTGGGCCTGGCAGCGCAGGAGCTGGCCACCAAGCTGCGCAAGATCGACCACCTGAGCATCACGCCCGAGCTGCTCGGCCCGCTGTTCAACGAGCTGCTGAGCAACGCCTCCGCACGGCTGAAGCCCGAGGGGCAGGCCTGAGATGTCCGGCCCCATGCCTCGCGCGGTCGTCATCACCCGGCCCACCGAATATCAAGCGCTGCTCGACCGGCACGCCACGGTGGGCCAGGCGCGCTTCTTCCTCGAGTCGCGGGGACAGAGCCTGGATGCGGTCAGCGAGCGGCACGCCCGGTTCGAGTCCGCCCTGCAGCAGGTCATGTCCGCGATCCCGAAGAGCTGGCGCGCCGCCCGGCTGGCGCGTCAGGACCTGGACCGCTTCCTCTTCGAGCCGGAAGATCTGGTGCTGGTGCTCGGTCAGGATGGGCTGGTCGCCAACACCGCCAAGTATCTCAGCGGCCAGCTGGTGATCGGGCTCAACCCCGACCCCGAGCGCTTCGACGGCGTCCTGGTGACCCACCCACCGCAGGCGACCGGCGACCTGCTGGCGCTGGCAACCGAGGGCGGCGGCACGATCGAGCAACGCACGATGGTCGAGGCGGTCGTCGACGACGGCCGTCGACTGCGCGCGCTCAACGAGTTGTTCGTCGGCCACCGCACGCACCAGTCGGCGCGCTACAGCTTGCAGTTCGGCGATCGACAGGAGCTGCAGTCCTCCTCCGGGTTGATCGTCGCCAGTGGCACCGGCTCCAGCGGCTGGGCCCGCTCGATCAACCGCGAACGGGGCGAGTCGCTGGCGCTGCCCGAACCCACCGAAACGCGACTGGCGTTCTTCGTCCGGGAGGCCTTTCCCAGCCGGGCGACCGGGGTCGAGCTGACCGAAGGCCTGCTCGAACAGACCGACCAGCTCGCCGTGACCTCGCGCATGGACACCGGCGGCGTCGTCTTCGGCGACGGGATCGAGCAGGACCGACTGCTGCTGGCATGGGGCCAAACCGTGCGAATCGGCATCGCCAGCCAGTGCTTGCGTCTGCTGCGTTAGTGACTTTCCCTCGCTTTGATGGACACATCCTGACAGTGCGAAAACCGAGCGCTTCAACTGCCTCTCATGAAGGCAGGAAGGCAGGAAGAACACGAAGGCGCCTGCGGCGCCGCCGCGACGTCTCCGCCTGGCAGCGAAGCTGTCTGCTGTGCCGCACTTCTGCGAGCTTCTTAACGCAAAGACGCAGAGACGCAAGGTCGCAATGAGGGCACGGCGGCCCCGACTTCATGGTCCTGCACAGGGCTCATTGCGGCTTTGCGCCTTCGCGTCTTTGCGTTAAGGAAGGCCCGCAGGTCATTCCTCCTTTCCTGCATTCCTAGCAGGCAGTTTCGGGGACGGCTTAGGCTAAACGCGAAGTCCGTTGGTTGCGGCCGGAGGCGGCGCTACGGGCACTGCCTGTAAAATCGCTGCGCGAATGATCAGCCAGAGCCTAGTATGGAGGGATGGATAATGGACGCCCTGCAATCCGCATGACCAACGCGCACCTGGCCGAGCTGCTCGCCGGTCTGGTGCAGAACCT
>CAZMLI010000169.1:0-9634 GCA_964566865.1 uncultured Planctomycetota bacterium | reverse complement strand
CAGGTCAAGGCAAGGCCTGGCTTGCCAGGCAGTCGGCGCGTTTGTTCTGCTCCCGGTCAATGTGTTTGACCTCGTAGTAGGCGAACTCATTCAAGGTCTGCTGCACTTGACGCAACATCTTGGCCAGGACAGGGTTGCGCGTGCTGTACAGCCCGTTGAGCTGACGCACCACAAGCTGGCTGTCGAGATGCAGGATCAGCTCCTGCGGCCGGTGGGCCCAGGCCGCCGTGGCGGCGGCTTGTGCTGCGTGATACTCGGCCTGATTGTTGGTGGCCTGGCCGATCGGGCCATTGCCGGACTCGATCACGGTCCCGTCCGCGTCACAGAGGACGTAGCCGTATGCAGCAGGGCCGGGGTTCGGCTGGCAGGCCCCGTCGCAAAAAGCCAGCATCCGCATCAGTCTTGCAGGCGGGCCAGCAGTTGCACCGCCTTCTCATAGGCTGGCGTGCCGGCGTACTGCTGGATCACCAGCGTCAGCGCGGCGCGAGCCAGCGACAGGTAGCCTTCGATGGCCAGGCCCCGTGCGCGGTCCAGCAGAGCGCGTGCGGCTTTCTTGCGATCGCCGGCGCCGCTCATCAGCCGGCGGGCGAGCTCCGCTTCCAGTTGATCTTCGTAGATCGTATCGCGGAAGCGCGCCAGTTCGGCCGCGATCTGGCGATGGTCCGAGGCCAGTGTCGACTCCATCAGCCTGCGTGCCTCGCGCGCGACCAGCCGCTGCTCTTTCGCGAGCTGCGGGTTGGGCCGACTGCCCGCCAGGCCGGTCCAGCGATCGAGCAGCTTGAGCGCCGCTGGCAAATCCTTGCTCAGTCGCACCTTGCGGTAGCGGCCCCGGACGCGGTCGAGCGTGCGCGCCCGCTGGCGGTTTCCGGGGTAGATTTGCAGCAGCAGGCCCAGCCGCTTTTCGGCGAATCGTAGCTGCCAGAATTCGCTGGTGGCATCTTGCCAGCGGCTCTCGCGATAGACGGGTGGGGTGAAGCGGCAGGTGCGCTCGACGTGGGCCCAGCGAATGACCATCTCGTCGAGCAGCAGCCGCTGTCGGTTCTGCGCGACCGGTGTGCCTCGGTAGTACAGCGACACGCTGTCAGGTCTCACGCTCCAGCGCCATTTGAGCTGGATCGCGTCCCCGTCCTTGTAACGGATCTCCACACCGTTCTCGTGGCGACTGGCGCTCAGTGAGAAGGCATGGCGCGTATCCGGTGGGGGGCCGACCTGGGTGGCGCGGCGGTAGAGGCCGCCCGATTGGCCGATCTGGCCGCCGAGCTGGAAGTTGCGCGTGCTGCCCAGGAACGCGCCCTCCTCGAGCCTGCCGAACTCCGCGCTGAGCAGCTCACGCTTGTCGGCCTGAAGCCGGATCTCGCCGCCGGGCAACAGCGTCAGCTCGCCGCCGTCCGGTAATGGCATGCTGTGGGCCACCTCTCCGGGCAGCTTCTCCGAGAACAGGCGAAGGGGGGTCAGCAGCACTTCACCCAGCTCGCCGACTACCGAGTAGCCGAATCGAATCGAAGTGGCGCCCTGCTGCGGCCCGAATCTGGCCTCGAGCGAGGCGCGGCTGGTCGAGAGCTCGGTCAGCGGCGAATAGACCTGGACGACGGTATTTCCGGAGCTGTCCAGGTATTCCGCAAACAGGCTCACCCGAGGGGCTCCCAGGGGGGCTTGTGCCGAACCAGACAGGCTCCAGCCCTGGTCGATCGGGTAGATCCGCTTGACGACGGCCCGAAACTCCTTGCCGGCAAATTCAGTCCCGCTGACACGCAGGGTCTGGACCGCGCCGTGGACCACCGTGATCTCGCAACTGCCGCTGCTCTCGAATTCGTAGAGCTGGTCGCTGTCCAGCGAGCGGAAGGGGATGCTGCCCGCCGGCGCTTTGGCCTGAGCGGGCCCGAGCAGCGGGCGGATCACCATGCCGGTCAGCAAGCTCCAGAGCAGCAGGCAGATCGCCGAGAACATGCCCAGCTCGACGAGCGGCCGGATCCAGCCGGCGGGGTCGAACGGCGCGTCCGGCAGCGCTGCGGGCGGATAGGGGGCGACCAGCAAGCGGTGCTCGCCGATCGAGATCTCATCTCCGCTGATCAGCAGCGCATGGGTCGTCTTGCCGTCATTCAGCAGCGTGCCGTTGGTGCTGCCCAGGTCTTGCAGGACCAGTCCCTCGGGACCGACCTTGATCGAACAGTGGTAGTTCGAACAGAGCGGGCCGTCGAGGATCAGCTCGCAGTCAGGAGCTCGGCCGACCTGGATCGTCTCGCTGAAGATCGCCGCCTGTCCGGTCTTCGGCCCACCGATCACGTACAGACCGTGCTCGGTGACCGGCGAATCGGACGACTCGCCTGACGGCGGAGCGTCGAACAAAATCCGGGCGGCGCCCACCGAAATTGTCTGTCCATGCGTCAGCAGTGCGTCGCTGATCGGCTGTCCTTCGAGCAAGGTCCCGCTGGTGGATTCGAGGTCCTCGATCCTGTACCGGTCACCCCGCAGAGTCAGCCGGCAGTGGAATCGGGAGACCTTGGTGTCGCTGATCACCAGCTGATTCGTCGGGTCCCGTCCGATCAGGAAATTCTTGCCGTCCAGGAGGACTTCTTGCCGCTGGTCGTTGTGGGTAACGATCAGGGTCGGCATGCCGCAGATGATACCTGGAATCGAAGACCTAGACAATGAAGGGCAGCTTTTGACTTTCCCGCAAGTGGGCCTTACCTTATCGCACTATGTCTGAGAGCACGGAACTGCAGGCCGGTAGCATGATTCGCGAGTACGAGCTGATCCGGCTGCTTGGCGAAGGGCCCTTTTCGCAGGTCTGGCAGGCCCATCATGAGGACGAGGGCGAGGAGACGCCCTACGCGATCAAGATTGCCACGCACCCGATGTACGCCCGCTGGCTCGCGGATCATGAGACCTTCGCGCTGGACATCGACCATCCGAATCTGTGGTTGGCCAACGAGATCGATGTGGGCCACTCACCGCCATACCTGGTGTCGGATCTGATTCCGGGGCAGAGCTTGAAGGAGATCTGCGAGGCGGGTCACCGCTATCCTGTGCTGGCAGCGCTCGAGGTGCTGCGGCAGATTGCGTCCGCGCTCGAGGCGTTGCATGGGGTGGGCGAGTTTCATGGGGAACTGGCGCCCAACAACGTGCTGGTCGCCGAGTCGGGGGATGTGATGTTGCTCGACACCGAGACCGGCCGTATCACGCGCGACATCTCCTTGTTCAATCTTCGGACCAGCAAGAACAACCCGCCGGCGGCGATCGCAGCGCTGTTGCCCTACCTCTCGCCGGAGGACCGGGGGATGCCAGGTCGCACCGACATGCGTGGGGATGTGTTCAGTTTCGGCATCATCTGCTATCAGCTGGTGACCCATCAGACGCCCACGACCGACGAGATAACCAAGGCCGAGCTGAAGCAAGTGCCGCGCTGTCTGCGCACCTTCATTCTCGATTGCCTGGCGGAAGAGAGCAGTCGCATGGCCTCCGGCAACGAGGTGCTGCGGCGCCTGGGACAGGTGATCGATGAGCTGGAGGAGATCGAGGCGGAGCGGGAAGAAGAGGAAAAGGAAGAAGAGGACGAAGAGGAGTACGAGTACGAGGTCGACGACGATGACGACGATGAGTACGAGTACGAGGTCGACGACGACGATGATGACTGAGTCGGCGGCATAACTCCCCGAATCATCGCCCACCGCGGCGCCTCAGGACTGGCCGCCGAGAATACCCGCGAGGCGTTCGAACTCGCCATCGAGAGCGGCGCCGACTGGATCGAAACCGACCTGCGTCGCACGGCGGATGGCCAGATTGTCCTGGTGCATGACGAGATCGCACCGGGTGCGCCTCACCGCCCGGTCCAGCAGCTGACGCTCGAAGAGCTGCGCGCGCGCAGCCCGCAACCGATCGAGCTGCTCGAAGAAATGCTCGAGCTGCTCGCCGGCAGGGTCGGGCTGGATCTGGAGCTCAAAAAACCGGGCTACGAAGCGACCGTGCTGGCACAGGTGCGCAGCGCCGGACTGAAGCAGCTGTTGATCAGCTCCTTCGACGAGCGGGTTCTGCGCCGGACGCGTCAGCTCGATCGATCGATCAAGACCGGCTACATCCTGACCGGGCACGGGCTGCCGGCCAGGTTGTTGAAGCGTCGCATGTCGCTGCGCAGCCTCCTGCGGCACACCGCATCAGACCTGTTGATCCCGCACTTCAGCACGATGGGCGCGCTCCCGCCGAGTACGCTGCGCCGTGCGGGCGTCGCCTGGTATAGCTGGACTGTCAATCAGCCCGCCCTGGCGCGACAGCTGGCTGCTGCTGGCGCAGCGGGCATCATCACCGATCGACCGGATCTGATCAGGTCCGCCTTTTAGCAGCGAACCCTTGACGGTCCCTGGCGGGGGCTTACCTTGTCAGTCGTGGATATCTCAATGCTGAACGAAAAAGTCCGCGCGGCGCTGCTCGCCGGGCTGGAGCGAGTCGACCTATCGCCCGAACCCGTGCGGCTACACGCGCGAACCAAGGCCAAGGAACCGGTGATCTTCATCGGCTCGGCCAGGCCGACCAAGGAAGCGATGAAGCTGGCCCTCGACCAGCAACTGGTCGAAGAAACCGGCGAGTCGATCTCGGTCGGCAAGAAGGGCAAGCTGGAGCCCGCCTTCCGCTTGACCGATGAAGGCCGCCGTGTGCTGACCGAGGAGCGTGGGATGGGCGCCGCACTGCGCGGCCTGCTCGGCACCGCGAGGGAGATCCACGCCGAAATGGTCGAGACGCGAACCAGGCTGGAAGGGGCCGAGCGCAACATCGCACATCTGGAGCAGCTCGTCGTCGCATTCCAGCGGCAAGTCGGCGGGGAGCTCGTCGAGACGTCCGAGTCGCCAGTTGCGCCGGAGGCGCCGGTGGCGCCGGTGGCGCCGGTGGCGCCGGTAGCGCCGGTAGCGCCAGAGCCGGTCGCCGCAGCGAAGCCACGCACGGATCCGGCTGCCACCAAGGAGCTGATCGCCGCCGCGCTGGTGCGTCATGGGCGATACGCCACTTTTCCCGGCGTTCGGATCGATGCGCTGTTCGGCTCGATCTGCATCGACGCGCCGGACCTGGACCTGCAGGACTTCCATCAGGTGTTGCGGGAACTGCACGCCGATGAGCAGATCAAGCTCGAGCGGACCCGGAACCCGAAAGAGTTCGCGCAGGGGATTTTGATCGAAGAGAACGGCCAGAAGCTCGGGATCATTCACCCCGTCTGATTGCGATCTTCCAGAGCAGGATGCAGCTGTTCTGGTACCCCGCGGCGAGCAGCCTTCCGTCAGGTGAAAAGGCGATCGACCAGACCGCTCCGCTGTTTCCACTGAAGGTTCGCAGCAGCTTTCGGTTCCGGACAGCCCAGAGCCTGACGCTGCCGTCCTTGCTGCCCGAGGCCAGGATCTTGCCGTCCGGGGAGAAGGACACCGACGTGACCTCATCGTCGTGCCCGTCGAACAGACGAAGGCACTTGCCCGTGCGGGGTTGCCACAGCCGAACGGTCTTGTCCTGGCTCGCCGAGGCAAACACATTCCCCACGGGCGAATAGGCCATGGCGGTGATCTCGGCGGAGTGTCCGTTGAACACCCGCAATCGCTTGCCGGTATGAGGATTCCAGAGGCCGACCGTCCCGCCGGAGCCGCCTGCGGCCAGGAGCTTGCCGTCCGGCGAGAAGGCCAGCGCGTAGAATTCGTGGGAATCCGTACCCTCCAGCTTGGCCGGGTTCCCTCGCCCCCAGATCGCCGCCATCTGACGGCTAGCCACGGCGACCTTCCTGCCATCGGGTGAGAAGCAGAGGGCATTGACCGGCCAACGCATGCTCCGCAGCTGTTTGTTGGGGAGAGTTCTGATGCTGAGGATCTGCAAACCGCCGAGCAACCGGCGGACGCGTTGGCGGACCTCGAGGTCGCTGTGATCTCGCTCTGAAAGCAGGTCTGGAAAGGCCAGCAGCTCGAGCAAACGGAGTCGTCGCTGGGCGGTCGCGCGCCTGGTGTATCGCGCCGAACCAAGCTTGCGGATCAGCCGCCGGGCTGCTGAAGGTGTGGCGTTTCTCTTACCTATAACCCACAGCCGGGTCGTCTGGTCCCGACTTCCAGAGGCGAGGGTCCGGCCGTCGGGGGAGAAGTCGACCGAGCTGACCGGCTCCGTGTGTCCGTGCAGTTCCTCGAGCACCTTTCGGGCGCCGAGATTCCAGATGCGAATCGCGTTGCCCTGTCCGGCCGCGAGGGTTTTGCCGTCGGGGGAGAAGGCGAGGGAGGCAACCGGTCCGGTCACTCTGCATCCGCTCCCCAGACGCCACAGTCGGGCCGACCCGTCCTCACTCCCCGAGGCGAGGGTCCTGCCGTCTGGCGAGAAGGCGACCGTTGCCACCGAACCCTGATGGCCGGCGAACGTCGCGAGCAGTTTTCCCGTCCGCGTCTCCAGTAGCCGGAACTGAGTGTAGGTATCGCTCCAGCTAACCAGCGACTTGCCATCGGGCGAATAGGCAATGTTTGGGCCCAGCGGCCCCTTCCTGGTCAGCTGTACTTTGCCCGTTCTGAACTCCACGATAGTCAGCAGGTTGTGGCTAATGCACGCGAGGTGTTTGCCGTCCGGAGACAGACTACTCGAACTGAAGGAACCCGAGCTCTTGAGTGTCAGCAGGGCCTTCCATGTCCGGGTGTCGATCATCGATGCTCGATCAGTCCGTAGGAGTAATGCGCTGCCGTCAGGCGAAAAGGTGACTGACCAGCACCAACCCTCGCGCGTGAACAAGCGCTTCCCGGTTTCGGTCGCCCAGACCTGAGCGGATCCCTCGGACCCTCTTGCGCCCGAGGCCAGCAGGCTGCCATCCGGTGAGAAGGACAGACTCACGCTCTCATGCCCCTCGAAGACGCGCAGTTGCTTTCCCGTGATCGAGTCCCACAGGCGGATCGACCTTCCACCGCTCGAGGCCAATCGCTTGCCGTCTCGTGAGTACACCACCGTTCGAACGCGGGCTCCGTGTGTGCCGAGTGTGCGCAGGCGTTTACCCCGTCGCAGATCCCACAGGCGGACCCTCCCGTCCAGGCTCCCCACGGCCAGCGTCTTGCTGCAGGGTGAAAAGGCGAAGCTGCTATATGACTTGAAGGTCAGGCGCGATTGGCCTGTGTTCACATCCCACAAGCGCAGCGCCTGCCAGATCTCGGTGGCCAGGGTCTTGCCGTCCGGCGAGAAGGTCACTCGATCTACCCCATGGGCGTGCAGCAGACTCGACCGTCCCAGACGGGCGATGGGGCCCGCGGAGGGGGTGCGCTCGAGTTTCGACTTGCGAGGGATTCGGGCCGCCGGCACTGCTCTCGCGAGCTTCAACCCTGGCACTCGCCAGAGGATCACAACCCCTTCTCCAGTGCCGGAAATGAGCTGCTCTCCATCGCGCGAGAAAGCCAGGGCCAGCGCGTTGACTTGCCCACCCGGGGAGCGATAGGTGTGCAGCGGCTTGCCGGTCGACACTTGCCAGAGCCGGATCCGCTCGCCGGCCCAGGGCGTGGCGATGATCCTGCCATCGGGGGAGAGCGCGACCGCCCACTGCCAGGGGATGCCACGCAACACGCGCAGTGGTTTGCGCCTGGCGAGATCCCAGAGGTATGCGCTGGTGCCATGGCAACCCGCGGCGAGTGTCTTGCCATCTGACGAGAGGGAGAGGGAGAGGAAGTTCTTCGGATCGCCTCCCAGCTCACGCAATCCGGCTTCGGCATCCCACACCCAGCAGGTCTTCTCTCCCGTGGCGAGGGCGACGAGCCGCCCCCCTGGCAGAAAAGCCAACGACTGTATGACGCCCGGGTCCAGATCGATCCCTTCCAGCAGTCGCTTGTTCGGCAGATCCCAGATCCGGAGGATGTCCTCTTCACCGGCCGCGATCCTGGCGCCGTCGGCCGAGTAAACCAGCGTGCTCGGGGTGTGGCCCCCATTCAACACCTGCAGACACTTTCCGCTGGCCACGTCCCAGATGCGAATTGCCTCCCAATCGCCCGGCGCGCCAGTGGCGATCTGTGCGCTGTCCGGAGAGAAGGCGAAACTCGAGCCCCGGATCGAACGCAGCAGCTTTCCCGCGCTGTCTCAGAGTCGGATCATCCCGCCCTCGTCCTGCGCGGCGATGATCTTGCCGTCTGGCGAGAAGCCGACCCGGGTGATCGGGCGCTCCGCGGGCATCACCAGCCGCAAGCGCGCGCCGGGCGGCAGGCTGTCTGCCCGCGCGTGGTCGATTGCCAGCAGCAGCAGCATGCATGCCACCGGCCACAACTGGGTCATGGGCTTGAACACTGGAAGAAGGTAATGCGAATCGCATGCCGCTCACGAGAGGCGGCTCGATAGCCTGAACTGGCCACCATGGAGGTCGCTTCGGAAACTTGGTTGCCCATCTGGCAAGCCGGTTACCGGGGTTTCTAGGGCTTGGCGTACAAGTCAATAGCATTGGTATCTAGCGCAATCATGGCTAACCTTGTGGGCATGACGACACATCAGCGGGTCCAGCTTGCCGGTCGGTGGTACGTGATCCTGGAGGAATGCGAGTTCGAGCGACTGCGCGGGCAGTCGGGCACCGACGCGCTGACCTCGTTGGGTGACGACAAGGCGACTCTGGCCGAGCGGGTGATCGCGCGGCGCAAGGTGGCCGGCCTGAGTCAGGCTGCCCTGGCTCGCAATGCGGGCATCCGTGTGGAGACGCTCAACCGCATCGAGCGGGGCAAGACCACCTCGCCCGACTTTGCCACGATGCGCAAGCTGGTCGGCGCATTACAGGAGATACGAGATGCGCGATAAGGCCGAAATTCTCGAAGGAGTCTGTCGGATCGTCAGTGATCTAGAAGGCATCCCGCTCGACCGGCTCGCAGCCCAAACGCGCTTCGTCGAGGAGCTGCATCTGGACAGCCTGGCCGCGATCGAGCTGGTGATGGAGGTAGAGGAGCGGTTCGACATTGATCTGGGGGAGGAGCAAGCTGATGAGTTACAAACGATTGGCCAGTTCGTCGACGCGGTCGCTGAGCAGCTCGCGGTGCGGAGCTGACGCGGACGACTGTCCGTTGCACGATGCATCACTTCTGCGTCGAACAGACGGCATGCGCTGCGTCGCCGTCGCGGACTTTCTGATCGATGCCGAGCCTGTCTCCACCACGGCCTTCGCGCGTTTCCTGAACTCCGTCGGGCCGCTCGATCCGCAGACGCTGCAGACCTGGTGCGTCTTGTCGGCGGCCGACCGCAGACATGCGCACTTCCAGTTGCGACCGTCGACCGACGGCTGGTCGGTCGTGGCCGGCGCCGAGCAGCAGCCGATGGTGCTGGTCTCCTGGTTCGGCGCAAACGCCTATTCGCTCTGGGCCCATCGGCGAGATTGGCGGCGTTATCGTGATCCGACCGAGAGCTGCTTGCCGACGGACGCGCAATGGGAGCTCGCGGCAGAGGGCGCCAGCGGCGGGCATCTCGCGATTCATCAGAGAGGCCAGCGCTACCGCAACGGCCTGTTGCCACTGGCCGCGGTCAATGCACCGCTCGGGATGTCCAGGTATGGCCTCCATCATATGGTCGGCAATGTCTGGCAGTGGTGCAACGGCTGGTATCGGCCTGCGCTACGCAGCGAGCGCGGTGGGAGCTGGGTCGGAAGCCCACAGCTCGCGCGACTGACTTACCGTCGCGGTCGCCC
>CAZMLI010000168.1:2050-9704 GCA_964566865.1 uncultured Planctomycetota bacterium | reverse complement strand
ACGCTCGGTATTACTTTCCACTGTCGCAGTCGTGCTCATTTTCGCCCACTCGTCACGTTGATCTGAAATACCTCCCCACGCTGCCGGGGCAGCGCCTCGTAATCGATGTCCCGCAAGCCCGCGCCGTCGAACAGCTCGCGCAGGCGGTCCTCGGAAAAACCCAGCCAGAGATCGCCCAGCTTCTCTCGCACCCATTCCTCGTGATGCGGCTCGAGGTCCAGCACCAGCAAGATCCCGCCAGGCCGCAGGATGCGCGCGGCCTGCTTGATGCCGGTGGGAGGGCTGGCCGCGTGGTGCAGCGCCTGCGACAGGACGCAGACGTCCACGCTACCCGAGCGGATCGGCAATTGCTCGATCTCGCCTTCTCGCAGATCGATGTTGCGCGCACCGGACTGCTCGATGCGCCGCCGCGCCCGCTCGAGCACATCGGGAGAGCGGTCGACCGCGATCACCTGCTTGACACTGCGGCAGAGCTCCAGCGCCAGGTTTCCCTCGCCGCAGCCGATGTCGGCCACGCGGTGGGCCGGGATCAGCCGGATCAGCGCGCGGCACCAGGCCATCCAGGAGCGCCCCGGAATCGGCAGCCCTTCCTTTTCGCAGAACGGGGCGGTGGCGCGCTCGCGTCGCTGGCGCAGCGTCTGCTCGAGCCGCGACAGGTCGCCATCCGAGTCCGGCGCCTCGATGATCTCGGGTTCGAGCGCATCGAGCACGCGGTTGCCGTGACCGAAGGCCTCGTAGTAGGTCCAGCTGCCTTCCCGATGCTCGGTGACCAGCCCCGCGCGCGCGAGCATCTTCAGGTGCCGCGACACGCCGGACTGCGAGAGACCGAGGATCCCCGTCAACTCCGTGACGTTGAGCCGCTCCCGTCTGAGCAATCGCAATATCCGCAGGCGAGACACGTCTCCCAGCAGCTTGCAGAGTTCTGCTACCTCCTTCACATCAACAAACATACATTTGTTGATGTGAAAGGCAAATCCTACTTCAGCTTCCAGTCCTCGATCAGCTTGCGGGCCGATACGGCCGCCTTCGTTTTCGGGTAGCGCTTGATGATCGTGCCCAGCAGCGAGGCCGCACCCTGCAGTCCACGCAGGTTCTTCTTGCGACAGTCGGCGCAACTGGCGATGTCCAGCGGCCGGCCATAACGACAGTTCTTGTAGTGTCCGGCGATTCCGTGGACCCGCTCGAGCAACCTGGCCGCCTTGATCTCGCCCTGGAACTGCTTGTCCTTGCGCAGGGCGTCGTAGGTCTTCTTGGCATCGGCGCCGATCTGGTCGCCCTTGAAGTCACGAGCGAGCGACTTGTACATCGCATAGGCACTGACCGGATCAAGGTCCTTGAGTTGCGCAGCGCGACGGACCTGCCACTGGGCGTAGGTCAGCAGCTTGTCGAGCAGCTGCTGCGCCTCGGCCTTGACCTCCGGCTTGTCGCTCTGCCTTGTCGCCTTCTTGCGCAGGCCGGCCAGCGTCGTGCCCAGCCGCTTGCGACGCGCGATGCTGGTCGCTTCGGTCTTGAGGTGCTTGTAGCGTTTGGGATCGAGCAGCGGGAAGGAGGACTTGCTGTTCTTCTCCAGCCAGCCGCTGAAGGAGGAGGCCTGGCGGGTCTTTCCGCGACCCCGACTGATCTCGTTGCCTTGCGGATCGAGGATCCAGGCCTGCTGCGACGGATCGTGATTGGTATTGCCGTGGGTATTGGTCCAGGCAATGACGCTGCCCTTCAGCCCGTCGTAGTACCACTTGACGCAGATGAACTGCTTGAGCTGGGCCTGCACCTGCGCGTTCGCGAGCACACGGCTCTCGAAATTATCGCAGGTGTTTCAGACCTTGGGTTTCCAGATCGTGATCACCAGCACTGACTTGCCGCTCATCTTGGCCTCGGCCAGTCCCTTCTCGAGCGTGGAGTGCCAGTTGATCTGCTGCCCGAAGGCAGACAGTGAAAGAGTCATACAGGTCAGCGCAATCAGCAGTGTCTTCATGCGGGTCATGTTACAGCGCTTGCTCGAAGTCAGAGACTAAATCCTGCGCTGCCTCGATGCCGACCGAGACCCGGATCAGTCCGTCGCTGATGCCGGCCTTCGCGCGCGCCTCGGCCGACATGCCCACATGAGACGTCACCGCGGGACGCGTCACGAGACTCTCGATACCGCCCAGGCTGGGGGCCTTGATCGGAATCCGCAGCTTCTCGAAACAGGCGATCGCGGCATCGACGCCTGCGCTGAGTTCGAAGTTGAGCATCCCGCCGAATCCGTCCAGCAAGCGGCTGGCCCGCGCGTGCTGTGGATGGCTCTCGAGTCCAGGGTAGCCCACCCGCGCCACCGCAGGGTGTGCCTCGAGCGCACGCGCCAGCGTCATCGCGCTGGCGTTCTGTTGCCGGACGCGCAGCGCCAGCGTGGCGATGCCTCGTTGCAGCAAGAAGCAGGCGTGTGGATCGAGCGATCCGCCGAAGTGATTGGTCGTATGGGTGATCGCGGTGACATGGGCCTGGCTGCCGATCACCACGCCGGCGACGATGTCCGAGTGGCCATTGAGGTACTTGGTCGCGCTGTGCAGCGACAGATCGAAGCCCCACTCGAACGGGCGGAAGTTGATCGGCGAGGCGAAGGTATTGTCGATCAGCGAGATCAGCCCATGCCGCTTGGCGAAGGCCGCGACCGCCTCCAGGTCGCAGACCTGCATCAACGGATTGCTGATCGTCTCGACGTAGATCGCCTTGGTCTCGGGCAGCAACGCGGCCTGCCAGCTGTCGGGGCCGGCGCTGTCGAGCACGCTGTGCCGGATACCCAGTCTTTTCAGATCCTGCGTCAGCAGGTCGTGCGTGCCGCCGTAGAGACAGTCCTGAACCAGCAGGTGATCCCCTGGCGAGAGCAGCGTCAACAGCGTGCCCGAGATGGCCGCCATCCCGCTGGCGGTGACCAGCGCCGCTTCGCCGCCCTCCAGGTCGGCCAGCTTGATGCCGAGCGCCAGATGGTTGGGTGTATTGTTCAGCCGGATGTACTTCAGCTGATGGTAATCCGTCTCGCCCGCATACTCGAACATCGCCGACTGAAAGACGGGCATCCGCACCGCTCCCTCGATCCGGGGGACGGGCTCGCCGGCGTGCACCACCCGGGTCTCGATCCGATCGCGCATCTCAGGCTCTCCTTTTGGACCAAGATGGCGCAAGATCCGCAGATGACAAGCCCTCGTCAGCCACAACTCGCAGCGCGACCCGGTGGCAGAGCCAGGCGAACGCGCCGCCCGCCAGCAGATCGCTGACCCAGTGGATGCCGAGGTACAGCGTGCTCGCGACGATCGTGGCTGCGAACAGGCCGAAGACCAGATTCAGCCGCCGGTTGCCCAGCAGCCGCAGCGAGAGCACCATCGTCAGCGTCAGCGACGTGTGCAGTGAGGGGAAGCAGTTGTCGAGGCCGCTCATCGGACGATAACTCGCGGCCAGCCGCGGACTGATCTGGGCCATCAGCTCCCGCACCCCGGGCAAGATGCTGTGCGCTTCCGAGACCGGAAAGAAGAAGTAGAACAGCTGGACCAGCACGTAGTTGGCGAGGAAGCCCAGCGCAACCAGCTCGAGCAGACGCCTCCGTCGCTGCGCCAGCGCGACCAGCACGGCGGCCACGATCAGCGCCGGGAAGCCAGCCACGTAGATCATCACCGCCAGGGCGTTCAGCGCCGGCGGGGTCCAGGCCTGACAGGCCGCCAGCAACGGTCCCTCGATGGCGGCGAAGCGGTGGGCCAGGTCCTCGAGCCGCAACCGCTGCGCGAGTTGCGAGTCGAAGCCGGTCAGCGCGACGTTGACCGGCAGGATGGCCAGCATGGCCAGCACCCAGTTGCGGTACTCTGGCCGCCGCAGATTTGTTGCGGCGCAAGCAAAACCGTGCGCCGCCACCTCTGCTCCTGCCCGGCTGAGAAACAGCAGCAATAGCACGAAGAGCAGGAAGGCCGGCAACTGGCCCCAGTAGAGCATGTTCTCGATGGTCATCGGCATGGAGGGTTCAATCGCAATTTTCGGACCGGCGCGTTATTTGCATCCGAGCTATCCCGAAAGGGGTTTTCAAGATGAGAAAAAGAATACTGGTTCTCTCCAGCTCGATCGGATCCGGACACACCGTGGCGGCCGAAGCGCTCTGCGAAACCGCTCGCCGCTCCTTCGACGGCCAACTCGAGCTGGCCCATCATGATGTGATGCAGCTGGTCGGGCCATCTGCCCGTTTCGTTTATGCCAGGGCTTATATGTCGCTGGTCAATCGCAATCCACACCTCTGGGGTTACCTGTACCAGAAACACAACCGCCGGCGCTCGGGGCTGCGCAACAGGCGCATGGCGCAGTTTATCGCCGGCTCGGGTCGGCGTCGGCTCAAGCGATTGGTCCGTCAGTATCAGCCGGACCGGATCCTCGCGACGCACTTCCTCGCGCCCGACCTGCTGCTGACGCAGCCGGGCAAGATGCCACCGGTGGAGGTCGTCGTGACCGACTTCGACGCACACGCGCTGTGGATCCATCCACAGGTCAGCCACTATCACGTCGCCTCTGCCGGCGTGGCGGCCGAGCTGCGCGCGGCGGGTGTACCGCTGCGCAAGATCAGCGTGACCGGAATCCCGATCCGACCCGCCTTCGCCGCGCCGCGACACTGCCGATCGGTCCTGCGCGAACGTTACGGGCTCGACCCAGAGCGTCCCGTGCTGCTGGTCAGCTGCGGTGGCAACGGCATGTCCGGCACCGCCCGGATCGTCAAGCAGCTGATGTCGCTCGATCAGCCGGTTCAGCTACTGGCGGTCGCGGGGCGCAACCAGCAACTGTACGACCAGCTCTGCAAGCTGCGTACGAACGGGCCAGTCAGCCTGCACCCGCTGGGCTATGTTCGCGCCATGCACGAGCTGATGCAGGCCAGTGACCTGATGGTGGCCAAGTGCGGTGGACTGACCGCGTCGGAGGCGCTGGCCATCGGACTGCCGCTGGTCGTGACCCAGCCCATTCCAGGGCAGGAGACCGCCAACAGCGACCACTTGCTGGAGGCCGGGGCGGCCGTTCGGGCCGACAACCCAGGGCTGCTGCTGCACAAGGTCCGCGGCCTGCTGCGCAATCCAGAGCAGTTGCAGAGCATGGCGGCCGCTGCGCGTCGCGCCGCGCAACCGGGCGCAGCCCATGCCATCCTCTCGCGCCACCTGCGCCGGAAGACCGCGCGCATCACCCGCACTGCCCGGTGGCAACAGCGCCGCCCCGCGTAGTACAATGGGCGGATGGACAAGCGTAGCCTGCTGGCGCTACTGGCGACCGGAGCAGTGGGGGCCTCGATCCTGCTGCTCTATCGGCTGGAGTTGCCCGAACGCGACCCCGAGACCGGCCAGCGCAAGGCCGTCCTGTCGATCAGCCGGATCCGCTTTTGCTTGCCGGCCCCAGAGGACAAGCCGGACAAGGCGCCAGCCGCCGCGCGCAGGGCGCTGCGCCAGCTGGCGGCGCTGCTACCGGACGATCGCGTCTGGGATCGCAGCCGTGCGACCCTGCTCGAACGAGATCATCAGGCGCGTCGATGGGTCTCGAAACTGCTGCCGGAGGGATTGGCGCTGTTGCCCGGCCCGTCCCAGATGCATCCCAGGCAAGGCGATCCGTCCGCAGGATTGCACTACCAGCTGAACACGCGCTGGCAGGGGCTCGAGCTGGCCGACGGAGAAGCCTATCATTGGCGCACCAGCCACCCTGCCTGGCAGTCCCGGATCGAGGGGAAAATCCGCCTGCCGAGCGCACTGACCTTCAGCGCGCCAACGCCGCTGGATGTGCTCGGTCCCGGACAGTCTCTGCGCTATGCCTGGAAGACGGGCAAGCACTCACCCCGGACCCTCGCGCTCGAGCTGGCCGTGCTGACGCCCAAGGCGTTGTTCGCGCTGCTGGCCGATCGCGAGCTGCCGCGCGCCAGCATCACGCACCAGATTGCAAACGAAGGCCGCTACCTGCTGTCGGCAAAGCAGCTGACGCAGTTGAGGGGCAGTAGCAAGGCGCCGGTGACAGTGCTGGTCGCGATGTTCATCGCCCGGCAGAGCAAGCCCCAGCAATCGATGAGTGCGACCCGCACCGATGTCGTCCTGACGGTTCTGCTGCAGAACAAATCAAAATAGTGCCCACCCCTTGGCTCGTGACCGACTACAGCCCGGCCACTTTCCCCTGCTTCATCACAGCACTGCCGCCCTGCCAGACCGCAAAGCTGAAGCCGCGCTTGATCGACGCTGCCCCAATCCGGCCCCGGACGTCGATCGCCAGAAAGGCGACCTGGTGCTTGCGGCCGCTGCGCGCGATGATGCGCGCGCAAGCAGCCTCCACCGCTTGCTGCGGCGTCCTGCCGCGCGCCATCTCCTCGACTACCAGGAACGAGCCGCAGATCTTGATCACTTCCTCGCCGACGCCGGTGGCGGTCGCCGCGCCGACACCCTTGCGCGCATAGAGTCCGGCGCCGATCAGCGGAGAGTCGCCGACACGGCCCGGCATTTTCCAGGCCAGCCCGCTGGTGGTGCAGACCGCGGCCACTCGGCGCGCTGCATCCATCCCGATCATCCCGATCGTATCGTGTCCCTCGCCCTGTTTGCCAACGCGTTTCTTCCAGCGCTCCCAGCTGCGCTTCGAGCGTGGGGTCAGCAGGTTCTGCTTCTTGAAGCCCTGCGCCAGCGCGAACGCTTGTGCGCCCGGTCCGACCAGCATCACGTGGCGTGTCTGCTCCATCACCTTGCGCGCGACGGAGACGGGTGTGGCGATCTCCTGCAGCGACGCCACCGAACCGGCCTCGCCGCTCTCACCGTCTATGATCGCGGCGTCCAGTTCGACAACCCCTGCGGCGTTGGGCAGGCCGCCGAGGCCGACCGAACGAACCTGGGGATCTAGCTCCGAGAGATTGACGCCTTGCTCGAGCGCGTCGAGCAAGCTGCCGCCAGCGGCGAGCACCTGGCCGGCCTTCTTCGAGGCGGGCAGGCCGTGCGGCCAGGTCGCGACGAACAACGGTCCAGGCTTGCCCTGCGGCGGATCCTCGGCGGAAAGTGTGGCCGGCAACAGCGCCCCGAGCGCCCCTGCCAGCAAGAACTGTCGTCGAGAGAGTTCGTGCTCACTCACGGCTGTTCTCCTATTGATATCCGGAACAAACGATGACCGGCAACGGGGGGTACTTGCGAAACCGTTTGTCGACAGCGGCGAGCCGACACAGATGAAAGACCGAGCCCGACTGCGAGACGATCTTCTTGCAGTGGCGGCAGTTCGCGCAGAGACCGACTGATTGCGTCATGTGGTTGGTGCCCGAGGCGGGACTCGAACCCGCACAGAGCCAAAGCTCCTGGGGATTTTAAGTCCCCTGCGTCTGCCAATTTCGCCACTCGGGCCACGGATGGTGACAGGCCCGAGATAATCGGGCAAACAGATCAATGGTGCTTGCGATGTCCATGGTGGTGGCGTGGATGATAATCAAATCCGTAGCTGAAACCGAAGCTGCCGTAGCCGTAGTATGGATACGGATCGTAATAATGGTACGGATAACCGTAATAGGGACCAAAAGACCAGGGGTTGTAATAGGAGGCCGGCGGTGCGTGATAGGCTGGCCTCGCCGCCACGGCGAACTTGGTATAGACCGGCACCGCGGCCGCTTCCTTGTCGAACTTCCAGTAGAGGCGGAAGCTCGGCCCGAAGG
>CAZMLI010000168.1:0-1950 GCA_964566865.1 uncultured Planctomycetota bacterium | reverse complement strand
CACATGCAGCTAATGATATGATCGATTGGCCGGGATGTGCAAGGGGGATGTGATGGAAGGCGCAAGCGAAGAACTGGAAATCCTGCGCAGGTGGAAGCACGCCGTAGATAATGCGCTGTGGGCGATCGCGATTGGCTCCGCTGACGGGCACATCGAGATGGCAAACCCCGCATTTGCCAAGCTGTACGGTTACTCCGTCGAGGAACTGCAGGGCATGCCGATCTCGGCGCTCTACCCACCCGAAGAGCGCAAATGGCTGCCGGAACGCCTGGAGCAGGCGCTGCATCAGGGTCATCTCATCCTGGACACGACACACCTGCGCAAGGATGGCAGCACCTTCCCGGCGATGATCGACCTGGGCCCCGTGTTCGCGGCAGATGGCAGCCTCGCCTATCGCACCGTGTATGTGCAGGACCTCAGTGAGCGGGCGAGCATCGATCAAGCGGTGCGAGAAAGAGAGTCGCAGATGCGCCTGCTGACCGATACCGCACCGGTGATGCTCAGCTATGTGGATGCCTCGCGCCACTACCGCTTCGTCAACCAGGCCTACGAACTGTTGTTCGGCCGACCACGCAGCGAGATCATCGGCAAGCGCGTGATCGAGGTCCTGGGCGAGAAAGCCTACGCCAAGATCAAGCAGCACATCGACGCGGCACTCGCCGGGGAATCGGTCACCTACGAGTTTGTCCTGGCTTGCCCGGACGCTGACCGAAATCTCACGGTCAGCTACGCCCCCGATATCGGGGAGAGCGGCGAGGTGCGGGGGTTCGTTGTGGCCGTGACCGACATCACGCACGCCAAGCAGCTCGAGCACCGCCTGCGCCGTTCGCAGCGGCTCGAGGCGATCGGCCGTCTGGCCGGCGGTATCGCCCACGACTTCAACAACATCCTCAGCGTGGTGCTGATGTACGCCGGCTCGCTGCACGATGCATACCACGACAGGGACCCGATCGGCCAGGACATCCTGAAGATACGCGACGCGGCCGAGCGCGCAACTCGCCTGGCGAATCAGCTGCTCGCGTTCAGTAGCCGACAGCCGCAAAAGCTGATCGTGCTCAACCTGAACAACACCTTCAGCGAGATCCACGAGATGTTGCGCCGAATGATTGGCGCGGACATCGAGCTGGTCACCAAGCTCGAAACACAGCTGGCGTCGGTCAAGGCGGATCGGTCGCAGATCGAACAAGTTCTGATGAACCTGGTGCTCAACGCGCGCGATGCCATGCCCGAGGGTGGCAGGCTCACGCTGGAGACCGCCAATGTCGAGCTGGCGCGGCCCTTCTGCCCCGGCGAGAGCGTCTCGGTGCCGGCCGGGCGTTACGTCCGGCTCAGAGTCAGCGACACCGGCAGCGGTATCGACGAGGAGATCCAGGCTTACATCTTCGAGCCTTTCTTCACCACGAAGACCGAATCCTGCGGGACCGGCCTCGGACTGTCCACCGTCTACGGCATCGTCAAGCAAAGCGGCGGCCACACCATCAGCTACAACAACCCGGATGGAGGCGCGGTGTTCGAGATCTACCTGCCCTTTGTCGAGGGTCAGGCTAGCCCGCTCCCACAGCGCAGGTCAGACAAACCAGCCGGCGGCCAGGAGACCATCTTGCTGGCCGAAGATGAGGATCTGGTGCGGTCGGCCACCTCCAGGATCCTCCAGCGCTCCGGTTACAAGGTGCTCGAGGCTGTTCACGGCGACGATGCGTTACGCATCGCAAAAGTCTACACCGAGCAGATTGACCTGCTGCTCACCGACGTCATGATGCCTACTATCGGCGGCAGAGAGCTGTCCAACCGACTCGCGCTGTTGCACCCGCAGATGCGCACGCTCTACATGTCCGGCTACACCGAAGACGCCGTCTCGCCGGCCGCATCCGCGGACGAAGAGACGATGTTCATCCAGAAGCCGCTCTCCTCAAAGAGCTTGCTCGGCAAGGTTCGCGAAGTCCTGGATCT